>NZ_JBJDMY010000004.1:0-435266 GCF_044900305.1 Agrobacterium sp. NPDC089420
ATGCAGAGCCAGCTTGATGAAATCGCCCGCGGTCTCATCACCATGTTTGCGGAAAAGCCAGCGGATGCGACCGCGGGCCTGCCGGACATGCCGGGTCTGTTCACCTATGGCGCGCCCGCGGCCACGACCATTCCGGCCGACGGGGTTGTCTCTCCCGGGCTCGCCGCCAGCATTACCGTCAACCCGGCGTTAATTATTTCCAAAGGTGGCAATCCGCAATTGTTGCGCGATGGCGGCATCAACGGTACCGATTATGTCATCAATAGCACAACTTCGGGCGGGACGGGTTTCTCCGCCCTGATCGACAGCTATGTAACCGCTTTCGACGCGCCCATGAATTTTTCCGCGTCGACACGTATCGATACGAATACCAGCATCCTGAAATACGGCACCAACTCGATGGGGTGGCTTGAACAGGAACGGTCCGGCGCGACTTCGGCAAACGAATCGAAAAGCGCCCTCTACGAGCGCTCGGCCTCCTCCTATTCGAACAATACCGCGGTCAGCCTGGATGAAGAGCTTTCGCTGCTCATGGATATCGAACAGTCCTACAAGGCGGCCACGAAACTGGTGACGACAGTGGACGAAATGCTCAAGTCGCTGATGGACATGGTGAGGTAAACGATGAAAACGTCCTTCATTTCATCGCTGGCAATGCAGAACAGCATGCGCAGCACCATTCTCAAGGCTCAGCTCGAGATGACAAATCTCAATACCGAGCTGACGACGGGTAAACATGCGGATCTGGGCGTGACGCTGGGCGCGAATACCGCGCGCAGCCTCGACCTCAACCGCGACGTCGACCGCCTCCAGTCCAACATCACCATCAATTCATTCGCCACGCAGCGTCTTGAATCCTCCCAGTCGTCTCTGACCTCGATGGCCACGGCTGCCAACAAGATCCAGAGCGTCCTGCTGACTACGAACGGGGCGGAGGCGCCGACCACGGCGGTCGTGCTTCAGACCATCACCGATGCGTATAAGACCTTCACGGGTTTTGCCAATACGGCCGTCGGCGGAGAATACCTGTTTTCGGGCATCAATACCGACGTGCAGCCGGTCGACGACTATTTTGCCGAGGGATCGACGCTGAAGACGGCCTATGATGCCGAGTTGAACAGCTTCCTCGCGACGGCGGGTGTGACAAAGGTATCTGAACTGTCCAAGGATCAGGTCAGTGCGTTCATGACCCATATCGAGGGCGTGTTCAACGGCACGACCACGGTAACAAATCCGCCGCATACGGGCCTCGACGCCACCCAGAATTACGATTTCTGGACGACCTTCGGTTCCAAGGCGAGCGACACCAACATGACGAGCCGCATCAGCCAGAACGAGGTGGTGGAAAGCTCCACGAACAGCAATTCCCAAGGGATGCGCTATTTCGCCATGACGGCCATCACCGCCATGACCTTTCTCGATGACAGCGTGAACAGCGAGATCCGCGCCATGGTGGCCTCGCAGTCCGGCACCAATATCGGCAAGGCGATTGACGGTCTGAACCAGCAGGCGAGCAGTCTCGGACTTTCGCAGGAGCGCGTCACGAAAGCCAATGATGCGCTGGCCGCCCAGAAAAAGATCATCGAGACGCATCTGCTGGATATCGAGGGGATCGATACCTACGAGGCCAAGACACGCCTCGATCTGCTGCAGCAGCAGATTGAGATCGCATACAGCCTGACGTCGCGCCTGCAAAAAATGAGTCTGGTGAACTACCTCTGATGAACAGGGGTGGCGGCAGATAAAGGATACATGAATGTACCAGTTTTCCTACGCCGAAATCATGGAGGATGGTGTCGCCAACGCGAAGGATCGCGAGCGGCAGGCGTTGACAAAATCGATCGACCTGCTGGCGGAGGCAAAGGATAGCTCTTCCCAGCGCCATACGATCGAAGCGCTTTTTTACACTCGACGGGTCTGGATCCGCTTCATTGAGGACCTCAAGCAACCCGACAACCAGCTTGCCATGGAACTCAGGGCCAATCTGATTTCGATCGCGATATGGATATTGAAAGAGTGCGAACTGATCCGGAAACGTCAGTCGACGAATTTCCAGGGCATAATTGACGTGACAACCATCATCAGGGATGGACTGAAATGAAAAGTACACTTCGGATTTCGCTGAAATCGGGCGAAAAGATTTTCATCAACGGCGCGGTTTTGCGGGTGGATCGCAAGGTGGCGCTCGAGTTCCTGAACGATGTCACCTTTCTGCTTGAAAACCACGTTCTGCAGCCGGAGCAGGCGACGACCCCGCTCAGGCAGCTGTATTTCATCGCGCAGATGATCCTCATCAACCCCGAAGGGCGCGAACAGTCCACGAACATGTTCCGTAAATCCGTGAGCATGCTGCTGAACTGCTTCCAGCATGACGAGGTTCTGGCGGAACTCAAGCGGATCGACGGGCTGGTTGCCTCGGGCAAGGCCTTCGAGGCGCTGAAGGCCATTCGCGGACTTTATCCGATCGAGGAAAAGATCCTCAACAATCAGGAAATGACCCCCGCAACGATCGAACAGATTCGCAAGGAGATCGCACCATGGCGGTAGATGCAGTCACTTCGGCAGCGTCAAATCCCTGGGCCAATGCCGGGGCGAGCAGTTCCGACAGCAGCGCGGCGTCGCTGAACTATGACAGCTTCCTGAAGCTTCTCATCGCCCAGATGAAGAACCAGGATCCGACGAGTCCGATGGATGCCGGCGAGCAGATGTCGCAGCTTGCGAGCTTCTCGCAGGTCGAGCAGACGATCAAGACTAACACCCACCTGAAGAGCATGCTGCAGGCGGAAGCCCTGACCCGCGCTTCCGATCTGGTCGGCAAGACGGTCAAGAGCGCCGACGACACCGTGACCGGCGTGGTGAAGGAAGTCGAGGTCTATTCGGACGGCGTTGTCGCCATCACCGAAGCTGGTGACAAGGTGCTGCTGCAGGCCGGTGTGACCTTCTCGAAACCCGCGATCACGAGTACATCTGATAGCGGAACCGATTCGGGCACATGACAATGAAGAGGCGGCATGATGCCGCCTTTGCGGAATAAGGATGCGACGATGAACGAGGCCGATGCGCTTGACATCATGCAGGCCGCAGTCTGGACGGTTCTCGTCGCGGCCGGTCCGGCCGTTCTGGCGGCCATGATCGTCGGTGTCGCCATCGCCTTCATTCAGGCCCTGACACAGGTCCAGGAAATGACGCTGACCTTCGTTCCGAAGATCGTGACGATCATGATCGTCCTCGGCGTCGCCGCCCCTTTCGTGGGCGCGCAGATCGCACTTTTTTCCAACCTCGTCTTTTCCCGCATCCAGTCCGGCTTCTAGCGTCGGTTCTCGTCGGATGCCATCCTCGCGCAAGCTTCAGCGTCTAGGGATAGGCTGAAGCATCGGGCCGAATTGCGTGAGCCGTTTTGGAAAACCGATGCCGCGGAACCGTGCGGCGGCTTTTCCGTCGCCCTTCTCATGAAGAGACAGGACGAATTTATGGCGCAACCACCAGTCATCTCCTTGCCCAAGGTCAGTCCGAGCACGCGTGACATCGGGTTCGCCCTGGGCATCGTGGCGATCCTCTGCGTTCTCTTCCTGCCGATTCCGGTCATGCTGGTGGATATCGGCCTGGCCTTTTCGATCGCACTTTCGGTTCTCATCCTCATGGTGGCGCTGTGGATCCAGCGGCCGCTGGATTTCTCGTCTTTCCCGACCGTGCTGCTGATCGCGACCATGATCCGCCTGTCGCTGAACATTGCGACGACACGCGTTATCCTTTCCCACGGCAATGAGGGGCCAACGGCGGCCGGCGGCGTGATTGCGGGTTTTTCCAGCCTCGTCATGTCCGGCGATTTCGTCATCGGTCTGATCGTCTTCCTCATCCTCATCACCGTCAACTTCATCGTCATCACCAAGGGCGCGACGCGTATCGCCGAAGTCGGCGCCCGCTTCACGCTGGACGCCATTCCCGGCAAGCAGATGTCGATCGACGCGGATCTGTCCGCCGGCATCATCGACGAAAAGGAAGCGCAGCGCCGCCGCCGTGAGCTGGAAGAGGAAAGCTCCTTTTTCGGTTCGATGGATGGCGCCTCGAAATTCGTCCGCGGCGACGCGATCGCCGGCCTCATCATCACCGCGATCAATATTTTCGGCGGCATCATCATCGGCTATTTCCGCCACGGCATGCCGATCGGCGAAGCGGCCGACGTCTTCGTCAAGCTTTCGGTCGGTGATGGTATCGTTTCGCAGATCCCGGCCCTGATCGTATCGCTGGCCGCCGGCCTGCTGGTGTCGCGCGGCGGCACCGCCGGTTCGACGGATCAGGCGGTCGTCAATCAGCTGAGCGGTTATCCGCGTGCGTTGATGGTCTCGGCCATGCTGATGGGTCTGCTTGCCATCATTCCGGGCCTGCCGTTCCTGCCCTTCATCTTCCTTGGCGGCATCATGGCCTTTGGCAGCTGGTATATTCCGCGCCAGGCGGAAGCCGAGAGCGCGCTGCGCCGCCAGGAAGAGGAGAACAAGGTTCTCCAGACCACCGAAGCGGAAAAGGATTCCGTCAAGCAGGTGCTGAAGACGGCCGAGATCGAACTGGCGCTCGGCAAGCAGGTTTCCACCCGCCTTCTCGGCGCGCATCAGGAACTGGCTTTCCGCGTCGGCAAGATGCGCAAGAAATTCGCAAGCCAGTACGGTTTCGTTGTCCCGGAGATCAAGGTCTCCGACGACATCATGATCCCGGAAAAGGCCTACCAGATCCGTGTCCACGGCACGACCATCGCGTCCAGCAACCTGCGTGTCGGCGATGTTCTGGTCGTGACCGGGGCAGGGCGCAAACCGAGCATTCCCGGCGACGAAATCCGCGAACCCGCTTTCGGCATGCCCGCCGTCTCGATCCTTGAGACCTTCACCGAGGATCTGAAGCGCGAAGGCTTCCATCCGATCGACAACGTCTCCGTGGTGCTGACGCATCTGAGCGAAGTCATCCGCAACAACCTGCCGCAGCTCCTGTCCTACAAGGACGTCAAGATCCTCATCGACCGGCTCGATCCCGAATACAAGAAGCTGGCCGACGAGATCTGCTCGTCGCACATGTCCTATTCCGGCCTGCAGGCGGTGCTGAAACTGCTGCTTGCCGAGCGCGTATCGATCCGCAACCTGCATCTCATTCTCGAAGCCGTCGCCGAACTCGCGCCGCATGTGCGCAAGACGGAACAGATCGTCGAACATGTGCGTGTACGCATGTCGCAGCAGCTCTGCGGCGACCTGGCCGACAATGGCGTGCTGCGCGTCCTGCGTCTCGGCAACAAGTGGGACATGGTCTTCCATCAGGCGCTCAAGCGCGACCAGAAGGGCGAGATCGTCGAATTCGATATCGATCCGCGCCATCTCGAGGAGTTTTCCGAGCAGGCTTCCAAAGTTATCCGTGAATTCATGGATCGCGGCCTGCCCTTTGTCCTTGTAACCTCGCCGGAAACGCGGTCCTATGTGCGCATGATTATCGAGCGACTCTTTGCGACCCTGCCCGTTCTTTCGCATGTGGAACTGGCCAAGGGGCTGGAGATCAAGATCTTGGGCGCCATTTCATGATAACCGACCCGCAAGGGACAATTATCGCATTGTTCCTTGCCATCTGCCGCATCGGTGCCTGTTTCATGACCATGCCGGGCTTTTCCAGCACGCGCATCTCACCGCAGATCCGCATGTTGCTCTGCGTGGCGGTATCCATGGCGCTTCTACCGGTGCTGTGGGATACGATCTATCCGAAGGTCTCGGGCGCAACCCAGGGCACGGTCGTCGGCCTCATCTTCACCGAGGTGGTCATTGGCGCGATGTACGGCCTCATCGCCCGGTTTTATACGCTCGGTTTCCAGTTCACCGGCGCGCTCATCGGCGCTTCCATCGGCCTCAGCGCGCCCGGCGGTGCGGATGTCATCGAAGACGTGCAGGAAAACCAGATATCCAACTTCATCACCTTTGGCGGCCTCTTGGTGCTGTTCATGCTGGATTTCCACCATATCGTCCTGAAGGCGCTGGTGGATTCCTATACCGCGACGCCGGTCGGCGCCCTCATCAGCGGCCAGAAGATGCTGATCACGCTTACCGACACGCTCAGGGCGTCCTTCTCGATCATGCTGCGGCTTGCAAGCCCGTTCGTGATCTATGGCCTGATGTTCAACGTCGCGGTCGGCCTCATCAACAAGCTGGCGCCGCAGATCCCGGTCTATTTCATCTCGACGCCCTTCGTTCTGGCGGGCGGCCTCTTCATGCTCTACCTGTCGGTCGCCGCCCTCATCCGCCAGTTCGTGGATGGTTTCGGCCCGGTTTTCATCGGTTTCTGATCGCGAGGAAACGCCATGGCTTCGGACAAGCGCTCCGCCAAGCTCAAACGTCTGGTAACGGTCCAGCGCCACATGGAAAAAATGGCCGAGGTGGAACTGGCCGATACCACCCGTGCGCGCGCCGAGGTCAGCCAGTCCATGGACAATGTTCTGGAAGCCATGAGTTCCATGGAGCCGGTTCACCAGACATTCTCCAGACACTATTCGGATCGCTATGGCCGCCTCGTCGTCAAGGACCGCCAGCTCACCGGCGTGCAGCAATTGCAGGAAACCAAGGTGCTGAAGGAAAAAACCAAGGCCGACCGGCTGGAGGACAGGATGCACCTTGCACGCGATCTCGAGGATCGCGAGGCCGATGATAATGCAATCTATGATTTGTTAGAAATTACGAATATTTCCCGGACGCCAGCCTCCAGCAAGGTTGGCGATCCATAGTCTCTTCCATTGTTGCATCGCGGACGTTTTAAAGGACGTCTCCGGCGATGTTTCTTGATTGAGCGAACGCGCCGGTTTTCCGTTCTGCACGTTCGCCAGCTCGGGAGAACGGGACGTGGCGATATCGGTTATAAGTGATCTGGTGATGGATGTGGTGCGCGCAGCGGACCCCCAGGAAGTGCAGGTCGCCCAGGAAAAGCTGAAGGCGAACAAGGCGGCCTTTGCCGCGACCAGCCTTGCCGATGCCGGCAAGGGCTTTGGCGCCGCTGTCGACATGCTGGATGGGGCCTCCTCCAAGGCAGGCCTCGGCGATACCAACATCCGCGCGGCCCGCACCGAAATTCCGGAAACATATCGCAAATACGAAGCCTCGGTTCTCCAGACCTTCGTTGCCAACATGCTGCCGAAAGACAGCGAGGAAGTGTATGGCAAGGGGAATGCCGGCGAGATCTGGAAGAGCATGATGGCCGAACAGTTTGCCGACACGATCTCCAGAAATGGCGGCGTCGGCATTGCCGAACAGGCCTACAAGGATGCGTTGCGGAAAGCCGAAAGCAAAGGCATTACCGACGTTTCCATGAATGAAAAAGACCACAATGCTGCAATTCGGATGGTGGCGGAGTTCGAGCGGCAGGTCCTCGGCGTTTCCAATGAGAAAACGGACGAGGCTTGAAAATGAAAAACCTTAACGAGGAGACAAGCATGGACCTTATGTCGAACGACCACCGTATCCAATCCGTTCTCGGCCGCCTTGAGATGATCATCGACAATGAGAACGACAATATCGGTAAGGACCCGCAATTCGACTTCAAGGTTTCCAACGCCCACAAGAGCCGTTGCCTTTATGAACTGACCATGCTGTTCCGCGACACGCCGCGTGAGGAAATCGCCGGCGGTTACCTGGAGCAGGTAAAGGGCATCAAGTCCAAGCTCGCGACCAATGCCAGCCGCGTCGAGGCGCATCTCAACGCCGTCCGCGCTGTTGCGGATCTGCTGAAGAACGCGATCCAGGAGGCCGATACCGACGGCACCTATTCGCAGGAACAGTTCATGTACGGCGCAGCCTCCTGATGTTGAAGCTTCTTCTCACCGGCGTCTGGGTTTGCGCCGTCACGCTCGGCGCGGTGTATTTCTCCGTCCAGATGGCGACGGCGCCGGGGGATGAGGCGGGCGCGAAAAAGGCCAATCTGCAATTGGTCAAGGGCGAGAGCATCACCATCCCCGTCATCAACGACGGCGGCGTGAACGGCTATTTCCTCAGCCGGATTTCGCTGCAAGTCGACAGGGACAAGATGGCGAAGATAGAGCTGCCGGCAACGCAGCTGATGACCGACGAATTGTTCACGCTTCTGGCGGGCTCCTCCATGGTCAATATCGCCAATATCTCCACCTTCGATCCCGAGGCCTTCAAGCAGCGTATCCGCGAGGGTCTGAACAAGAGGCTCGATGACGAGGTGGTCGAGGACGTGCTGATCGAGCAGCTCGATTATCTGTCCAAGGCCGATATTCGCGAGCAGAACGGCAATGGCACGCCCCGCTCGGTCAAGATCGTCGAGGGCGAGAAGGCCGAAGCCGGCAAAGAAGCGGCGGCAGCGCCGGGCCACTGAGGCCGGAAGCCGCGGATCACGCGCCGGTCGTCGGAAAGCCGTCCGACAGTCTGGTTAATCCTTCCTTTGCATGACCGGAAACATTCGAGCGATTGCTTTCAGGGTAACTTCAACCAGCACCTGTATAAACAGACTCATGAGCCGTCGTCCCGCAACCTTGCGCCGGACGGGCGGCAGGTTTGGCATTCGGGGGTCGGTAATGAATTTCGCGGCAGGTTTTGCGCGGTCGGGATCGCAACGGAACATCCATGGACTGCGTATCTGTGATCTCGACTGGAACGGGGCGCTGGCACTGGTCAGCGGCGGTGCTTCGGCCGGCGAAGGCCACATGATGCTCTCGTTTCTCACCATCGACAAAGCCAGGCTGTCCCTCAAGGACATCGCCTACCGCGAGATTCTGGAAAGCTGCCTGCTTCTGCCGCAGGGCAAGGCGATGATGGCCGCAGCCCGCGTTGAAAATGGCAGGCCGCTACCCGTTGTCATCGATGGCGTCGCTTTCGTCATGGCGCTTCTGACCTATATGGCTGTGCCGAAACGGATCGGCGTCGCGGGCGACGATGCGGCCCAGGTCGGTGAGGTGCTGGCAAAGCTGCGCGCCCACGCGCCCTGGCATGATTTCGTAATGCTGGGCCGGGACGCTTCCGGCGTGAAAGTCGATGTTCTGCTTGCCGGCATGCTCGATGAAAATCAGGAGAAATGGCTGCATCGCAGCGTCAGCCGCGAGGATGCGCGCGTCGCGATCGCGGTCGGCCCATTGTTCAAGGTGCTGTCGTCCGAGGTGGCCGGCATGCCGGAAATTTTCCGCAAGCTGCATATGAGCTGGCTTTACAGCCTCTGCGCCGAACCCTGGCACATCGCGCTCGGCAAGAGCTGAGACAGGCCCGCAAAGCGTTGCGTTAACCATTTGTTTGCCACGATCCTTTAACCTCTCGTAAGGTTTTGACAGTCGCCCGTAACGGGTGGCGCCGAGGGTGCAGACGGCTTCAGATGGTTGATCACAGTCCGGATATGATGGCGGTTCGCCCCGACGAGGACGATATCGCCGTGCCATCGTCGCAATGGCGCAGACATTGTCTGCGGCTTCTGACCGCCGGCTGTGTGGCCGCCGCCACCATTGCCGGCGCCGCACTTCCGCTTCTGCTGATCGATTCCGGTTTTCGCGGATATGTGTCGCAGGCGCGGATCGAGGTCATCCAGACGTCCTATGATGCGCCCGATGCATCCCGCTTTCTGGCATTGGCGCGGCGCACCCTCTTATCCCCTTCCGGGCTCGACCGGATCAGCGGCGACCTGAAGCTGAAGGCTGCCGATATGGTCGGCGTTCGCAATCAGGGTGAGCTTGGCCTGCTTTTCGATCTCCTGACGGGGACGGATGCGCGCCCGCTCTCGCCGCGCGAGGCACTGAATGGCGCGGTGGGCAAGGCGATAGGGCTGGAGCTGACCCCGGATGAAAATACGCTGGTCGTAACCTCGAGGGCAGCCACGCCGGATGCCGCCATGCGGTTGACGGATTACCTTTCGATGCGGGTCATGGCGGATGGCAAGGCCGGCACCATGACGCCGGCCATGCGCGAGACGGAACGGGCGCGGACAAGGCTCGACGAGGCGGAGGCCGCATTGAACGGGTTTCAGATGCGCCATGGCGATGCTGTCCTGTCGGAAGTGCAGCAGCTTGAACAGCAATTGCGTGACGCGAACGACGGCCTTGCCAGAACGGCGCAGCAGCAACAGTCGGTTCAGTCCGATCTGGCGGTTGCCGCCGCGCTCAAGCCAAATGACCTGCTGTCAAAACCTCTGCCGTCGGGTGCGGCTTTCTCGGCGCTTGAAGATATCCGGCAGAAGCATCAGGCGGCCAGCATGGCGCTTGCCGGCGTGTCGGTCGATTACGGGCCGAAGCACCCCCGCCGCATCGCCGCCCAGAACGCTGTGGATGCAGTACAGGCGCTTGCCGCTCCTGCCTTGCGCCGACTGGTTGATGGTTTGCGGGCGGATGAAAAGCGCATCGCCCAGGAGATTGCGGCAGCCAATGGCGAGCGCAAGCGACACCTCGACCGGCTGAACGGCCTCGGTGTTCCCCCGGGTGAACTTTCCCGGTTGCAGGGGGAGCTGGAGACGGCGCGAAACACCTATCTGGAAGCCAGCGAGCGTCGCGACCTGTCCGTGTCCAACACCCCGGCCGTGGAGACCCGCCTGACGAAGAAGGCCAATCCCGGAGAATTGTCCCGCGACCTGACGCAGGCCGCCATGATGGCGGGCGGCGGCGCCCTGATCGGCCTGCTGGGCAGTCTCTACCTGCTGAGCTATCGCCGCCATGACGCGGAAGACGAGGTTGAACAGGTCCTCGAAAGCGAGGCGCAACCTTCCTTTTCCAGGGAGGAGCCGGCGCAATCCCCGCAATTCCTGGAATTCGAACCCATCGAGCCGGCTGTATTCGACGATCTTCAGGAGCCCGGCATGGAGGCGCATGTCGAGCCTGAGGAGGTCGCTTTCGCCGACTATTATGCCGCGGCCGCGAATGACGCCGACGACATGCCGCTGGACGAGCGCGTGCGGCAGGTGCTGATGGGTAACCGCACCGTTGGAAACGCCGCCCAGATGTCGCCTGAGCTTCCGCCATTGCTCAGTGAAGCCCTTGCCGGGCACTTCGATCATGAGCAGGCCGAAGCCGAGGAGTTGGCGGAATTGAGACGCGAGCTGGCGCTCTTGAGGGAGCGTCTTGCCGATTACGCCGATCACCGCGGCGGCTACCGCAAAACTGCCTGACGAGGCTGCATTTTTGCTTGCATTCCTGCAAAGGGGGCACCATACGGGGCCAACGTAATCCAGCAGGAGCAAGACGCATGGCAGTTGTGATTGACGGGAAGGCGAAGGCGGCTTCGGTAACGGAGGCGGTCCGCAAATCGGCAGAAGCGCTCGAGGCGGAACGGGGCATCAAGCCCGGTCTCGCAGTCGTCATCGTCGGCAATGATCCGGCCAGCCATGCCTATGTGAACTCCAAGAGCAAGATGGCCAAGCAATGCGGCTTCAATTCCATCCAGCACACGCTGCCGGAGGAAACCACGCAAGGTGAACTCCTGAAGCTGGTTGGCGAAATGAATGCCGATGCCGCCATTCACGGCATTCTGGTGCAGCTTCCGCTGCCGAAGCACTTCAATTCCGACGAGATCATCCAGTCGATCCTGCCGGAGAAGGATGTCGACGGCCTGAGCGTGCTGAACGCCGGCAAGCTAGCCACCGGCGATCTTGCCACCGGTCTCATTTCCTGCACGCCGGCCGGCGCCATGCTTCTGGTGCGCGGCATTCACGGCGACGACCTCTCCGGCCTGAATGCCGTGGTCATCGGCCGTTCGAACCTGTTCGGCAAGCCGATGGGTCAGCTTCTGCTGAACGCCAATGCCACGGTGACCATGGCGCATTCGCGCACCGGCGATCTCGCCACCATCTGCAGGACGGCGGATATTCTGGTGGCGGCGGTCGGTCGCGCGGCAATGGTGAAGGGCGACTGGGTGAAGCCCGGCGCCACCGTCATCGATGTCGGCATCAACCGCATTGCCGCACCGGAAAAGGGCGAAGGCAAATCGAAGCTGGTCGGCGATGTGGCCTTCGATGAGGCAAGCGCCGTCGCCGCCGCCATTACGCCCGTACCAGGCGGCGTCGGCCCGATGACGATTGCCATGCTGATGGCCAATACCGTCATCGCCGCCTATCGTGCGCTCGGCAAGGCCGCCCCGAAATTCTGATTGACCGGCCGGCTACGCCTTCGGAGCCGGCCCCGTCGAAGCGCGCACCACGAGTTCCGCCTTCCAGAGCTCCTGATGCGGTTCCGTCTGGTTAAGCTTGATGCGGTTGATAAGCCGCTGACCCACGCGCACGCCTGCTGCCCTCAGCGAAGAACGGGTGGTGGTGAGCGGAACGGAAAAATTGTCGGGTTTCAGAAGCGGCAGCACGTCGTCATGGGCGATCAGCGAAATATCCCTGCCGGGTTTCAAGCCCCGCTGGTTCAGCGAGCGGATCGCGCCCAGCGCAAGCGCGGTGCTGGCGCAGAGAATGGCGGTCGGCCTTTGCGGCTGGGAAAGCAGCGCCTCCATGCCGAGATACCCTTCCTCATCCGTCATGCTGCCGTGCCGCTTATTGTCCGGGTGCAGGGAAAGACCACTTGCCGCCAGCGCCTTTTCCACCCCGAGACAGCGCCGGTAAGTGAAATCATAACCTTCCGGGCCGTTCAGAAGCCCGATGCGCGTATGACCAAGCTGGAGGAGAAGCTGGGTCGCATCCCGAAACGCGCCTTCATTGTCCACGTCAAGATAGGGATAGTCCTCCTCCACGCCGATGGAACGTCCATGCACGAGGAAGGGTAGGGAAAGCGACTGCATCATGGCGATGCGGGGGTCGTTCTTTTTCATATAGGCGAGATAGATGCCGTCGACGCTGCCGCTTGCCGCCAGTCCCCGCAGGGCTTCGCGTTCCTTTTCCGGCTCTGTCGGCATGATCACGAGATGAAAGCCGCTGCGCGACGCCTCTTCGCCGAGACCGCTCAGGAATTCGCCGAAATGCACGTCGGAGCGGTGATGTTCGCCGATCGGCATGACGAGCCCGATGGAGCCGACCTTGCCGGTTGCCAGCCGCTGCGCTGCCGCATTGGGGCGATATCCGGTCTTTTCGGCAGCCTCCATGACGCGACGGCGTGTGTCCGCGCTCACCTCGGGATAGCCGTTGAGCGCCCTGCTGATGGTGGTCTGCGAAATACCCAGCAGTTGCGACAACTGTTTCAGGTTCATGTTTTTCTTTTCCTCCATGCGCGCGTCGGAAAGCGGCAAAAGCCTCTCCTCGCATTCCCAAAGCGCTTTAGATTTTTATCAGCCCGCACGGTTTTTCTCAATCGAAAATGATAGCCGCCTTCCTAAATAAATATGACTATTCGCAAGGCGCTGCAACGTTTCCGCAGAAAGTGCCTCTTGACTCCGTCTCGATGACAATGAGATGAATAGGCAGCCAAAGCGCTTTGATTGAGAGAGGACGCTTTGAGCCTTTTATGTGATGGGAGGTAAATCACATGCACAAGACCCTTTTGGCGACGGCGGCCTCTATCGTGCTGCTGTCGGGTTCGGCCTTTGCCGCCGATCTGAAATTCGCGCCCGGTCAGGATGCGAAATTCAACTGGAAAAGCTACGAGGACTTCAAGACGGCCCATGCCGACCTGAAAGGCCAGACGCTGACGATTTTCGG
Source organism: Agrobacterium sp. NPDC089420 (assembly GCF_044900305.1). Classification (NCBI taxonomy): domain Bacteria; kingdom Pseudomonadati; phylum Pseudomonadota; class Alphaproteobacteria; order Hyphomicrobiales; family Rhizobiaceae; genus Agrobacterium; species Agrobacterium sp. NPDC089420. The sequence continues at coordinate 13,579 of NZ_JBJDMY010000004.1, forward strand.
CCCCTGGCGTGGTGAGGACGAAGCCCTGTTCCAGTCGGTGTTGGCCTATTTCGCCGATGCGACCGGCGTGAATGTCCGTTATTCCTCGTCGGAAAATTACGAACAGCAGATCGTTATCGACACGCAGGCGGGCTCGCCGCCCAATATTGCCATTCTGCCGCAGCCCGGCCTCCTGGCCGATCTGGCCGCCAAGGGTTTTCTGGTGCCGCTCGGCGATGAAACCGCCAGCTGGGTCAAGGAAAATTACGGCGCGGGCCAGTCCTGGGTCGATCTCGGCAGCTACAAGGGCAAGGACGGCAACAAGGCCTATTTCGCCTTCCCCTTCAAGGCGGATGTGAAGTCGCTCGTCTGGTATGTGCCGGAAAACTTCGAGGAAGCGGGTTATAAAGTGCCCGAGAGCATGGAAGACCTGTTCAAGCTGACGGACCAGATCGTCGCCGATGGCGGCACGCCCTGGTGCATCGGCCTCGGTTCGGGCGGCGCCACCGGCTGGCCGGCGACCGACTGGGTGGAAGACCTGATGCTGCGCACGCAGCCGCTCGACGTCTACCAGAAGTGGACGACCAACGAGGTGAAGTTCACCGATCCGGCCGTGGTCGAGGCGATCAACGAGTTCGGCAAATTCGCCAAGAACGAAAAATATGTCAGCGGCGGCGTTGCGGCCGTGGCCTCCACCGACTTCCGCGACAGCCCGAAGGGCCTGTTCGACATCCCGCCGAAGTGCTACCTGCACCATCAGGCATCCTTCGTGCCGTCCTTCTTCCCGGAAGGCACCAAGGTCGGCACGGATGTGGATTTCTTCTACATGCCGACCTACGCGTCCAAGCCTGAACTCGGCAAGCCGGTTCTCGGCGCCGGTACGCTCGTCACCATCACCAAGGAAGCGCCGGCCGCCAAGGCATTCGTCGAATTCCTGCAGACCCCGATCGCCCATGAAGTGTGGATGGCGCAGTCCAGCTTCCTGACGCCCTACAAGGGCGTGAATGTCGATGCCTATGCCAATGAGCAGATGAAGCGCCAGGGTGAAATCCTGACGACGGCGACAAGCTTCGGTTTCGATGGTTCCGACCTGATGCCTGGCAAGATCGGCGCCGGCGCATTCTGGACCGGCATGATCGATTTCGTCGGCGGCAAATCCGCCGATCAGGTCGCCGCCGATATCCAGAAGGCCTGGGACGGCCTGAAGTAAACTCAATCCGGCTTGGCCCGGCGGCTTGCTGCCGGGCCTCACCAAGGAACTGCGCCGACGACCGCATAAATCAACGCGGCGCGGAGAGGATCAAGGGAGGGAACATGGCTCAACAACTCGTGTCCGCCATCGGCGTCATGGTAGCGGGCGTTTTTGCCTGCGCTGCCTATTATTGGCTATCCGACAAGGCGCTGCAGGCGATCTTTCCCGTCCGCTCGGGAGACGTCATCCACGCATCCCGCAACTTGAACCGCCGCGCCGCCGTTCGGCCCTGGCTGTTCATCGGCCCGGCGCTGATCCTTCTGCTCGTCTATCTGGTCTATCCCGTCATCGCCACGCTGATCCTGTCCTTTTATGACCGGACGGGCAGCGAATTCGTCGGTCTCGCCAATTACCGCTGGGCGTTTTTCGATGCCGGGTTCCGCCAGTCGATCTTCAACAATATCCTCTGGCTCGCCGTCGTGCCCGCCGCCTGCACCTTCTTCGGCCTCGTCATCGCCGTCATGACCGACCGTATCTGGTGGGGCAACATCGCCAAATCCATCGTCTTCATGCCGATGGCGATCTCCTTCGTCGGCGCGTCCGTCATCTGGAAATTCATCTACGAATACCGCGCCGAGGGCCAGGTGCAGATCGGCCTGCTCAACGCCATCGTCGAATTTTTCGGCGGCAATCCCGAAGTGTGGATTTCCATGCCCTTCTGGAACAATTTCTTCCTGATGGTCATCCTCATCTGGATCCAGACCGGTTTCGCCATGGTCATCCTGTCGGCCGCGCTGCGCGGTATTCCGGAAGAAACCATCGAGGCGGCCGTGATCGATGGCGCCAATGGCTGGCAGATCTTCTGGAAGATCATGGTGCCGCAGATCTGGGGCACCATTGCCGTCGTCTGGACGACGATCACCATTCTCGTGCTCAAGGTCTTCGATATCGTGCTGACCATGACCAACGGCCAATGGAACACCATGGTTCTCGCCAATCTCATGTTCGACTGGATGTTCCGCGGCGGCGGCGACAGCGGCCGAAGTGCGGTGATCGCGCTCATCATCATGGCGGCCGTCACCCCGATCATGGTCTGGAACATCCGCCAGGCGAACCGTGAGATGGAGGGCCGCTGAGATGAATATCGTCAAACGTCTTCGCCGCGTCGGGCTGCCGCGCCTCATCGTCCATGCCAGCGTCCTCGTCGTCGTGCTTCTCTGGCTCCTGCCCACGCTCGGCATTCTCGTCAGTTCGCTGCGCGACAAGGATCAGATCACCGTGTCCGGCTGGTGGACGGCCTTCTCCAGTTCCGAACAGACATCGGCGGTTCGCCTTGCCGATGCTTCCGTGCAGAAGCAGGACGGCAGCCGCTATGTCATATCAGGCAATGTCTTCGAAAACGGCGCCGGCGGAAAAGTCTCCGCTTTTGGCGTGCGCGTGCAGGAACCGAGGGCCTTCAACGCCGGCGAACCGGCCGATATCGGCGATGGCGAAACCCTGCTCGTCAATACGGACGGCACTTACGAATATAGCAAGGCTTCCAGCTTCGAGGGCGCGCGCGGCAAGCGCGTCTATATTTCCGTCGCGACGCCGCCCGTCTTCACGCTCGATAATTACCGCACGGTTCTGACCTCGGAAGGCATCGGCCAGTCCTTCGTCAACTCGCTCACCGTGGCGGTGCCGGCAACCGTCATCCCCATCCTCATCGCCGCCTTTGCCGCCTATGCCCTGTCGTGGATGAGCTTTTCCGGCCGCAATCTGCTGATTGCCATGGTGGTGGGCCTCATCGTCGTGCCGTTGCAGATGTCGCTGATCCCGCTTTTGCGGCTTTATAATGAAATCGGCACCATCTTCGGCGTGCCGTCCAAGACCTATGCCGGCATCTGGCTGGCGCACACCGCCTTCGGCCTGCCGCTCGCCATCTATCTGCTGCGCAACTATATTTCCGGCCTGCCGAAGGAGATCATCGAAAGTGCGCGTGTGGATGGCGCAAGTGACTTCGAAATCTTCGTCAAGATCATCCTGCCGCTCTCCTTCCCGGCGCTCGCCTCCTTCGCCATCTTCCAGTTCCTCTGGACCTGGAACGACCTGCTGGTCGCCATGGTGTTCCTCGGCACGCAGAAGGACGAGCTGGTGCTGACCGGTGCCTTGAACGCGCTGCTCGGCTCGCGCGGCGGCAACTGGGAAATCCTCACCGCCTCGGCCTTCGTCACTATCGTCGTGCCGCTTTGCGTCTTCTTCGCCCTTCAACGTTATCTCGTGCGTGGCCTGCTGGCAGGCTCCGTCAAGGGAGGCTGATCATTCCATGAACGCCCATACCAGACAGGACACTTCCATGACCGCTTCGGTGACTTCCGCTTTGACGCCCAACAAGGACTGGTGGCGCGGCGCCGTGATCTATCAGATCTATCCGCGCTCCTATCAGGACTCCAATGGCGACGGCATCGGCGACCTCAAGGGCATTACCGACCGGCTGGCGCATATTGCCGGCCTCGGTGCCGATGCGATCTGGATTTCGCCTTTCTTCACCTCGCCGATGAAGGATTTCGGTTACGACGTCTCGAACTACGTCGATGTCGACCCGATGTTCGGCACGCTTGCCGATTTCGACGGGCTGATCGCTGAAGCCCATCGCCTCGGCATCCGCGTCATGATCGACCTCGTCATGTCGCACACCTCGGACCAGCATCCGTGGTTTGTGGAAAGCCGCGCCAGCCGCAACAATCCGAAATCCGACTGGTATGTCTGGTCGGATGGCAAGCCGGACGGCACGCCGCCCAACAACTGGCTGTCGATCTTCGGCGGTCCGGGCTGGCAGTGGGACCCGACCCGCATGCAATATTACATGCACAACTTCCTGACCTCGCAGCCGGACCTCAACCTGCATAATCCTGAGGTGCAGGACGAGCTGCTGAACATCACCCGCTTCTGGCTGAAGCGCGGCGTCGATGGTTTCCGCCTCGACACTATCAATTTCTATTTCCACGATCTGGAACTGCGCGACAATCCGGCGCTGGCGCCGGAACGCCGCAATGCCTCCACGGCACCTGCGGTCAATCCCTATAACTTCCAGGAACATCTCTACGACAAGAACCGCCCCGAAAATATCGCCTTCCTGAAGCGTTTCCGCGCGGTGCTGGACGAATTCCCGGACATCGCCGCCGTCGGCGAAGTGGGCGATAGCCAGCGTGGCCTCGAAATCGTCGGTGAATATACCTCCGGCGATGACAAGATGCAGATGTGCTACGCCTTCGAATTCCTGGCGCCCGATGCGCTGACCCCGCAGCGCGTCGCCGATGTACAGGCGGATTTCGCGCGCGCCGCACCGGAAGGCTGGGCCTGCTGGGCTTTCTCCAACCATGATGTCGTGCGCCATGTCAGCCGCTGGGGTGAGCATGTCGAGGACAAGGACGCTTTCGCCAAGGTGCTTTCGGCACTGTTGATGACACAGCGCGGCTCCGTCTGCATCTATGAGGGCGAGGAACTCGGCCTCACCGAAGCCGATATCGCGTTCGAGGATTTGCAGGATCCCTACGGCATCCAGTTCTGGCCGGAATTCAAGGGCCGCGACGGTTGCCGCACGCCGATGGTGTGGGACGCCGGCCATGCGCAGGCCGGTTTCTCGACGTCGGACAAGACCTGGCTGCCCATTCCGGCCGAGCACAAGCAGCGCGCCGTCAGCGCCCAGCAGGGCAATGAGGCGTCCGTGCTGGAGCATTACCGCCGCTTCCTCGCCTTCCGCAAGCAGCATCCGGCTTTCGCCAAGGGCGGCATCGAGTTTCAGCCGGTTGAGGGCGAGGTGCTGAGCTATACCCGCAAACTTGGCAACGAAACCGTTCTTTGCCTCTTCAACCTGTCGGCAACGCCGGCAAAAGCCACGCTGCCGGAAGGGAACTGGGAGGTTCTCGAAGGTCACGGCTTTGCAAGCGGCCTTGAAGGCAGAAGCGTAGAACTTCCGGCATGGGGCGCTTTCTTCGCCCGTTACGCCTGATACGACAGGGAGGAACAGCCCATGACAAGTCTCGTTCTCAAGGATATCCGCAAATCATACGGGCAGGTGAAGGTCCTGCACGGCATCGATCTGGAAATCGAACAGGGCGAATTCATCGTTTTCGTCGGCCCCTCCGGCTGCGGAAAATCGACGCTGCTGCGCATGATCGCGGGTCTGGAGGAGATCACCGGCGGCGAGATGTATATTGACGGCCAGCTCGTCAACGAAATCCCGCCTTCGCGCCGCGGCATAGCCATGGTGTTCCAGTCCTACGCGCTTTATCCGCATATGACCGTTTACGACAACATGGCCTTCGGTATGAAGATCGCCAGGGAAAACAAGCAGGAAATCGACCGCCGCGTCCGTGCTGCCGCCGAAATCCTGCAACTGACGCAATATTTGGAGCGTCTGCCCAAGGCGCTCTCCGGCGGCCAGCGCCAGCGCGTCGCCATCGGCCGCGCCATCTGCCGCAATCCCAAGGTCTTCCTGTTCGATGAGCCTTTGTCGAACCTCGATGCGGCGCTGCGTGTCGCCACCCGCATCGAGATCGCCAAGCTCAACGAGCAGATGGCCGATACGACGATGATCTACGTCACCCACGACCAGGTGGAGGCGATGACGCTGGCAGATCGCATCGTCGTTTTGAATGCCGGCCGTGTGGAACAGGTGGGGGCGCCGCTCGAACTTTACGAAAGGCCGGGCAATCTTTTCGTGGCGCGCTTCATCGGCTCACCCGCCATGAACATCATCTCGGCGACGATTGTCGGAACCGGCGAACAAACCTCGATTGAACTGGCCGGCGGCAAGACGCTCGCCGTTTATGTTCCCACCGCCGCCGGCGAGCAGGGCAAGGCTGCGAGCTTCGGTGTTCGGCCGGAAGATCTGAGCATTGTCACCGGTGACGAGTATCTTTTCGAAGGAAAAGTCGCAATCGTCGAGGCTCTGGGCGAAGTGACGTTGCTTTATCTCGAAGCGCCCAAGGGCCAGGAGCCGATCATCGTGAAGGTGCCGGGCATCGTTTCCATCGGCAAGGGCGAGACCTTGCGCTTTGCCGCGCCGCAGGAAAAGCTCCATCTTTTCGACGCGGACGGCAAGACCTATCGCCGATGATGGCCGCAGCCCCCTGAAACACATGCCTCGGGACATCCCGTTCCGGGGCATTTTTCATGCGTTTTGCCCTTGTGGAAAAACACCGGAAATGTCCCGCTTCCGCTCTGTTTAAGGCAACTCTGATATGAATTGTTAAAGACTATGGCCTAGTCTTGAGCCATAGACAGAGCATGGGAGTCCGGGCGTGCAGAGCAGTGCGGGTGTCATCAGGAATAATTACCTGAGCAAGGAAGAATCCTTCATGTACGACCGCGAAGGCCGGTTTCGCATGGAAGATACCATGAATGCGGCACGCATCGAATATACCGAAAAGGCCGTGATGCACATGGCGGCGCGCCGCTGCGACGTCATCCGCATCTCCCAGACCGAAGCGGTGCTGGCGCTGCTGACCAAATATAACCTGCCCAACCAGTTCTATCTCGATATTCCCGACGCCCGCATCAGCAAGATCGGCTGCGTCATGTTGCGCGTCAACGCCAACAACACCATCCACGTCCGCTTCCTGCGCATGTTGACGCAGAAGGAACTGGACCGCATTTTCGTGTTCAGCACCCATCCGGCCCATAGGGACCGGAAGCTGGATATACGGTCGTTCTGATACCATCTGCGACCGGCAAAATAACTTAACCGGTTCTTTCACCCGTCCGCATCGCCCGGCGTCATATCCTGCCGTTGCTAACTATTATCACGGGATGATATAGGTGGGCGGAGAGGATACCGGTATGGCAAGCAGTGCAAATCTCGGTCGGCATCTGGAAACTTACGTTTCCGACCTCGTGAAGTCGGGACGTTATAATTCTCGCAGCGAGGTGTTGCGGGAGGGCGTTCGGCTGGTGGAAGAGCGTGAAAAGAAACTCGCCGCTCTTGATCTGGCAATTGCACGCGGCGTCGCAGACGCGGATGCCGGACGCGTAACGCCAATCGAGGATGTTGCATCGCAGCTTGGCGCCAAGTACCGGAAAATTGCGGAAGAAAGCGGGCTGTGATCGTCGTTCTCACCGACGAGGCCAAGGCAGACCTTGAGTGCATCGGTGATTTTATTGCGGCTGATAATCCGCGACGTGTAGAAACCTTCGTCGCTGAATTGCTGGACCGATGTTCAAGACTGGCGGAGATGCCGAGAGCCTATCAGCTGGTGCCCCGTTACGAGCAAACCGGCATTCGCCGCCGTCCTTATGAAAACTATCTCGTTTTTTATCGTGTTGCCGAAACGCGCGTGGAAATTCTGCACATTTTGAACGGTTTCCAGGATTACGAATCCATCCTTTTCCCATAGGACTGTTTCACACCTCGATCCCGAAACCGCGGCATGAATCAAGAATTTACAGGCCGTGCCGACCGTCTCTGCTTTAGATCTCTGTGAGCTTAAGAAAGCCCGTCCAGAACCGTCTGCTTCAGCTTCACATCCGTCACCTCGGTAAAGGTCAGGTCGCCGCGGCCGAAATAGGATTTCTGGTTGGTGGCCGACCAGTCGTTGCAGACGAGCTTGTAGCGGTCTCTCTTTTCCGGCTTCTCCGGCATGGCATAGAGATAGTCGCCTGTGCGGGCGGCGAGTGGAATGTCGCCATCCTGGTTACAACGCTTGAGGATTTGCGCAAGCGCCTCGCCATCCACTTCCGTCACCATCAGCTTGCCGTCGAAACGCAGCGAGGCGTTGAAGTCGTAACGGCGAATGTCACCGGCAGGCAGGCCGGCGCCGAAGGAGGTGTGGCCGATAAAGCCGACATCCGCACCGGTTTTTGCCGCGATGAGCTGCGCCACATGGCGGCCGGCCTCATCGACGGTCATTGCCTCGGCGGATTTGCCGACGACTTGCCGTTCTTCCGCCGTCAGGTGCTTTTCGAGCGTCTGTTCGATCAGGGTCTTGAGGGCAGGGGAGACGGGGCCGTCACGATCGATGGCGACTGTCTCGATGGCAGCGGCCTTGCCGGGAGCCGCAATCGTCGCAACCGTCATGGAGGTGCACCAGGAGCCGGTATGAACATAACGCGTCGCGCCCTGCTCATGCACGAAGTTCAGGTGATCATGGCCGCCAACCAGCAACGGACCATCCGGCAGCAGCGGCAGGATCTCGCGGTCGGCAACAACGCCGGCATGGCTGAGAACGATGTTGATCGCGTCCGCCTTGACGATATCAGGCAGATTGGCCTTCGCCCATTCCACCGGCTGCGGAATGTCGAGCATCTCGCGCGTGGCCTTCGGATAGGTGTTGATCGCATTGGTGGCGAGGCCCGCGAGGATGACCTTGCGGTTGCCGGCGTTCACCTCGGCGCGATCAGGCGCATAGGGCTTTCCGCTGCGCTTGTCGATGATGTTGGAAAGCACAGTGATGCCGAGTGCCTGGGCGCGGGTGACAAAATTGGCGAGGTCGTTATCGATATCCGGCTCATGATTGCCGATATTGACGACGGTGGGAGCGAGCTTGGCGAGCGCCGCGAGGAAAGTCCATTCGATTTCGCCGGCCGAACGTGCGGCCACCGCATTGCCGATCTCGAACAGGTCACCGTTCAGAAGGATGATGTGGGGAACCTTGTCGCCGGCGATGCGTGTTTCGATGGCTGCGAGAAGCTGGCCGATACGCTCATAGGCCGAATGCAGGTCGGAGATGACGATTGCGCGCAGAGCCGCATCCTGCGCCATAACCGGCGTTGCCGCCACCAGCAGCGGCAGCATGGCGGTACCGGCCATCAGCTTCAGCACATCGCGGCGTTTGCTTGAGAAAATCGTCATGTCCTAGGTCCCATCATCCGAAACTATGCCGCCGTCCCGCGGCTGGTCGAAGAAGGCCCTAAAGGGAGATCATCACAGCCGCATGACAAGTCTGACGTTTCAGAAATGGGAAATAAAGCGGTTTCTGCACCGGATCATTCCCGGCGAAAAAGTGCAGTCGGACGATGTCGCAAAGCAGGGTTGAAAGGCGAAAGCCGCATCGGCCTTCGCCTTTCAGAATATCAATGGAACAGAACGCTGGCGCCCTGATCGGCCGGGCCGGCATTGCGGCGGAAGGGGGCGAAAAGTTCGCGGCCCATGCCCCATTCATTGCCGGAAAGATCGGCGCGCGCCGGTTCGCGTTTCGCCAGCTCGGCGGCGGACACCAGCACTTCCAACGTCCCGGAAATGGCGTCGAGACGGATGATGTCGCCGTCGCGGATGAGCGAGATCGGGCCACAGTCGGAAGCTTCCGGCGTGACATGGATCGCGGCCGGCACCTTGCCGGAAGCGCCGGACATGCGTCCGTCCGTCACCAGCGCCACCTTGAAGCCGCGATCCTGCAGCACGCCGAGCGGCGGCGTCAGGCGGTGCAGTTCCGGCATGCCGTTGGCCTTCGGTCCCTGGAAGCGGACGACGGCGATGAAATCGCGGTTGAGCTTGCCGTCCTTGAAGGCGTCCTGAAGCTCCTGCTGGTCATGGAAGACGATCGCCGGCGCCTCGATGATGTGGCGTTCCGGCTTGACGGCGGAAATCTTGATGACCGATTTGCCGAGATTACCGGTCAGCATCTTCAGGCCGCCCGTCGGCTGGAACGGGGTTTCGATGCCGGCGAGAACCTTCGGGTCGTGGCTCTGCTCGGGCGAGGGCTCGCGGGTGACGGCGCCGTTTTCATCGAGCTTGGCATCCACGGTATAGGCTGCGAGCCCCTGTCCGAAGACGGTGCGCACGTCGTCATGCACGAAGCCCTGCTTCAGCAGTTGCTTGATGAGGAAGCCCATACCGCCGGCGGCGTGGAAATGGTTCACATCGGCAAGGCCGTTGGGGTAAACGCGGGCGAGCAGCGGCACGATGTCGGAAAGATCGGAAATATCCTGCCAGGTGAGGATGATGCCGGCGGCGCGCGCCATGGCGATCAGGTGCATGGTGTGGTTGGTGGAACCACCCGTCGCATGCAGGCCGACGACACCGTTGACCACCGACCGTTCATCGATCATCTCGCCCGCGGGGGTGAACTCGTTGCCCTGCGCGGTGATCGCCAGCGCACGCTTGGTGGCCTCGCGCGTCAGCGCGTCACGCAGCGGCGTGCCGGGATTGATGAAGGAGGAACCGGGCATATGGAAGCCCATGATCTCCATCAGCATCTGGTTGGAATTGGCCGTGCCGTAGAAGGTACAGGTGCCCGGGCCGTGATAGGATTTCGATTCCGCATCGAGAAGCTCGGCGCGGCCGACCTTGCCTTCGGCATAAAGCTGGCGGATACGGGATTTCTCGTCATTCGGCAGGCCCGATGTCATCGGGCCGGCGGGAATGAAGACGGCGGGCAGATGACCGAAGGCGAGCGCGGCGATCACGAGGCCCGGCACGATCTTGTCGCAGACACCGAGATAGACGGCGGCGTCGAACATGTTGTGGGACAGGCCGATGCCGGCCGCCATGGCGATGGCGTCGCGGGAAAACAGCGAAAGCTCCATGCCCGGCTGGCCCTGGGTCACGCCGTCACACATGGCCGGAACCGCGCCGGCCACCTGAGCGATGCCGCCTGCCTCCTTCGCCGCATCGCGGATGATCGCCGGGAAGGTCTCGTAGGGCTGGTGCGCCGACAGCATGTCGTTATAGGCGGTGATGATGCCGAGATTGGGGACCCGGTCGCCGGCAAGGATGTCCTTGTCGGCGGGGGAACAGACGGCAAACCCATGCGCAAGATTGCCGCAGGACAGAACGGAGCGGTGCACGCCTTTTGAAACCTGCAGCCGCAGCCGCTCGAGATAGGTCTCGCGGTAGGGCTTGGAACGTTCGACGATGCGGGCGGTGATGGCCTGAATGCGGGAATCGGCGGACATGGGCGTTCATCCTGTTCGTTGGTCGGCAACCGGCGTTCCGGGAGGTGAACGGCCGGTTGTCGTGTTTCAGTCTTCATGTCTTCGGGGCGCTTGTCGCCGGGCCGCAATCGCGGCGGTGGCGTTGGCTTATGGCGCCCAGTATATGTCCACGGGCGTTTCGGCCCGGTTCAGCACGGCGCGGATCGGCATTTCGTCCTCATCCTCGCCCGATTGTGCTTTCTCCAGCGTCGCCTTCTTGGCGGCACCTTCAATATGCAGCACCAGAAAATCGGCATCGTGCAGGCTGGAGAAGTTGAAGGTCAACCGCTCCTCTCCGGCATTCTCCGCCGCCATGGTCAAGACGCCGCGCGGCTCATCGAGATCAAGCGCTTCGTAGAGATTGTCGCCGCCCGGGAAGAACGATGCCGTGTGGCCATCCGTTCCCATGCCGAGAATGACGACATCGAAGGGATCGCAGATCGCTTCGGTCTTTACGGTCGCAAGCGTTGCCGCATCCTCAGGCGAGGCGGCCGGCTGGAACAGCGGCACGAAATAGGCCGCCTTTGCCTTGTCCTGCAAAAGGTTTTCGGCGACGAGGCGATGGTTCGAACGGTCGCTTTCCGGCGGTACGAAACGTTCGTCCACCAGCGTCACGCTGATATTGGGCCAGTCGAGATCGTGCCGGGAAAGCGCCTGAAAGAACAGCTTGGGCGTCGAACCGCCGGAAACGGCGATGCTCGCCGCCCCACGATCCTTCGTGGCCGCATCGAGGCGCTTGGCAACCTCTGCGGCAAGAGCGCTGGCCAGTTCGGCGGCGGTGTCGAAGACGTGGATCGTTTCGCTCATCGCCAGGCCCTCAGTCGGCATCGTGCCAGGTGCGGCCGTCGCGCTCGATCAGTGCGATCGAGCCGCTCGGACCCCAGGTGCCGGCGGTATAACCCTGCACACCCTGTCCCAGATCTTCCCAGCTCTTCAAGATGGGGTCGATCCAGTCCCAGGCGGCTTCCACTTCGTCGCGGCGCATGAACAGCGTCTGGTTGGAACGGATGGTGTCCATCAACAGCCGCTCATAGGCGTCCGGGCTGCGCACGTTGAAGGCTTCGGCAAAGCTCATGTCCAGAGACACCTGACGCAGGCGCATGCCGCCCGGGCCGGGGTCCTTGATGAGGAGCGACTGCTTGACGCCTTCATCCGGCTGCAGGCGAATGACCAGCTTGTTGGCCTCGATCTTGCCGGCCGCATCGTCGAAAATCGAATGCGGGATCTGCTTGAAGGTGACGACGATTTCCGACACACGCGTCGCGAGGCGTTTTCCCGTGCGGATGTAGAAGGGAACGCCGGCCCAGCGCCAGTTGGCGATTTCAGCCTTGATGGCGACGAAGGTTTCGGTGTTGGAAACGCCGCCTTCCAGCTCTTCGAGATAACCCTTGACCGGGCCACCGGCGGAAGCGCCGGCGCGGTACTGGCCGCGAACCGTCTGCTTCTCGACATTGCTGGTATCGATCGGCTTCAGGGAGCGAAGAACCTTGAGCTTTTCGTCACGCACGGCTTCCGCATTCATGGATGCCGGCGGCTCCATGGCGACAAGGCAAAGCAGCTGTAGGATATGGTTCTGAACCATGTCGCGCAGCGCGCCGGCCTTGTCGTAATAACCGGCGCGGCCTTCAAGGCCGACCGCTTCGGCAACGGTGATCTGCACGTGGTCGATATGGGCGGAGTTCCACAGCGGCTCATAAAGCGCATTGGCGAAACGCAGCGCCATCAGGTTCTGCACCGTCTCCTTGCCGAGATAGTGATCGATGCGGAAGATCTGCTCTTCCTTGAAGACGTGGCCGATTGTGTCGTTGAGTTCCTGCGCGGAGGCGAGATCGCGGCCGATCGGCTTTTCAACGACGATGCGGGTCGAGCGGGTGATCAGCTTGTGCTCGCGGATCTTGTCGGCGATATCGCCGAAAATGCCGGGCGCGACGGCCAGATAGAAAGCGCGCACACGTTCCTTGCCCTCGTCCAGCAGCTTTTTCAGCACGTCCCAGCCATTGCTGCCCTTGGCATCGACCGGCACATAGAAAAGCCTGTTCAGGAATACGGCAACCTGCGCATCGTCATATTCGCCGGCCTTCAGATGCTCCTTCAGCGCGTCCTGTGCGAATTTGCGATATTCCTCATGGGTCATGACCGAACGCGACGCGCCGATGATGCGGGTCGGTTCCGTGAACTGGCCTTCGACCTGCCGGTGATAAAGGGCCGGCAGAAGCTTGCGCTCGGCAAGATCGCCCGTGCCGCCGAAAACGACACAATCAAAAGGTTCAACAGGAATGATCTGACTGCTCATATCGATTCTCTCGATCTTCAAAGGTTGGGGCATCCATAATCTAATCGATTTAAAAATGCCAGACTCAGTTATGTGAAATTATGAATTTTGCTTTTGCCGGTTTGCCCGCCGCTGGCAACAGTCTGTAAACATTGGCCTAAAACCTGTCTCGCAACGCGTACCAGGAGAGCGCCAGAAAAAGCAGCGGCGCGCGCAGCGATGCCCCGCCGGGAAAAGACGGCACCTTCAGCTGCGCGAAGGGCGCCAGCATGTCCTTTTTGCCGAGAACCAGATCGGCATAAAGCTTGCCGCAATAATTCGACAGCATCACGCCATGGCCGGAATAACCGCCGATGGAGGTGACGCCTGGCATGACCTCGCGCACGAAGACCTTGCGCGGCAGGGTAATGCCGACGGAGCCGCCCCAGGAATGGGTGATATCTATGTTTTTCAGCGCGGGATAGATTTCCGCGATCTGCCGGCGGATATGGCTGGAAATATCGCGCGGCGTATCGGCCGTATAGGCTTCGCGCCCGCCGAACAGCAGCCTGTTATCGGCCGTTTTGCGGAAATAGCGCACCACGAACCGCGAATCCGCCACGGCTTCCCGGTCGGGAATGATGTCGGGAAACGCATCCAGCGGCACGGTGGCGCCGATGAAGGAACGGATCGGCATGATATGGGCGGCGGTCACCGGCTCCAGATTGCCGATATAGGCATTGGTGGCAATCAGCACCCGCGGCGCGGTGATCGTGCCGAAAGGCGTTTCGATGATGGTCTTGCCGCCCGCCTGGCGGATGGATTTCGCCGGCGTCATTTCATAAATGCCGGCGCCCGCCGCTTTCGCCGCCTTCGCCAGCCCGACCAGCAGCTTCAACGGGTGGATATGGCCGGTGCCGGTATCGCGCGTGCCGCCGAAATAATGGGTGGAGCCGACACGTCTGCGCGCTTCCGCGCGTTCCATGTAGGAAATATACGGATAGCCATAGCGATTGTTCATCGCATCGACGCTTCGGCGGTAATCGTCCTCGTAAGCGGCCTTGTGCGCCACATAGAGCTGGCCGGGAAGATACTCCATGTCGATGCCGCGACTGACGGCGAAGCTGCGCACATAATTCTTGGCGTCCTCGGCAATGTCGAACAGCAGTTTCGATTGCTCGAAGCCGATCTCTTCTTCCATCTCGTCGGGGAAGGAGCGCTGGCCGGTGCCGAATTGCCCGCCATTGCGGCCGGAAGCGCCATCGCCGAAACGGTGCGCTTCGATGAGGGCGACGGAGACGCCGTTTTCGGCGAGGTTACAGGCGGCCTGAAGGCCGGTATAACCGCCGCCGATGATGGCGACATCAACCTCTCTCGACCCGTCGAGGGCGGGATAGTCCGGCCGCTCGCCGACGGTTGCCTGATACCAGGATAATCCCGGCGCAATCGGGCTTTGCCATGTCATGCTCGGGGTCCCTCACACGTTGAGAAGCAGGAACTCGCGCTCCCAGGGGCTGATGACCTGCATGAAGGTCTCGAATTCCCCGCGTTTCAGGCCGGCATAAAGGCCGACGAATTCATGGCCGAACACCCGGTCGAACTGCTCTTCGCCTTCCAGCAGCGCCACGGCCTCGAGCAGACCACGCGGCAGGTCGATGGAGCCTTCGTTTGCCGTATCGGCGGTGGGTTCGGTCGGCTCGATATTGTTGACGATGCCAAGCCAGCCGCAGCCAAGCGAGGCGGCTAGCGCGAGATACGGATTGGCGTCCGAGCTCGGCAGGCGGTTTTCGACGCGCCGCGCCTGCGGTCCGGAAATCGGCACCCGGAAAGCCGTGGTGCGGTTGTCGTAACCCCAGGCATTGTTGACCGGGCAGGCCATGTCGGGCGTCAGGCGGCGATAGGAATTCACATAGGGCGCCAGCATGACCAGCGCGTTGGGAACATAACGCTGCATGCCGCCGACAAACGAGAAGAACTCCTTCGAAGGGCTGCCATCGGCATTGGAAAAGATATTGCGTCCGCCGTCGATTTCCACCACCGACTGGTGGATATGCATGGCCGAACCCGGCTGGCCCTGCATGGGCTTGGCCATGAAGGTGGCGTAGATGCCGTGTTTCAGCGCCGCCTCGCGGATGGTGCGCTTGAACAGGAACACCTGGTCGGCAAGCTCGATCGGGTCGCCGTGCCGCAGGTTGATTTCCAGCTGCGCCGGGCCTTCCTCGTGGATCAGCGTGTCGATCTCGAGGCCCTGTTTTTCCGAGAAATGATAGATGTCGTCGATCAGCTCGTCGAATTCGTTGATGCCGGCGATGGAATAGCTCTGCCCGCCGACGATGGAGCGGCCGGACCGGCCCTTCGGCGGATGCAGCGGATAATCCGGGTCGTCATTCATGGCGACGAGGTAAAATTCGATTTCCGGCGCCACGACCGGCTTCCAGCCCTTTTCGGTATAGAGCGACAGCACGTTCTTCAGCACGTTGCGCGGCGTATAGGGCACGAAATTGCCCTCGGCATCCACCACGTCGCAGATCACCTGGGCGGTCGGGTCCGTTTCCCACGGCACGACGGAGAGGGTGGAAAGGTCAGGCACCAGCTTCAGGTCACTGTCGCGCGGCTCGTAACGGAAATTGGCGGTCTCGTCGGGATATTCGCCTGATATCGTGTGGCGGTAGAGCGCCGATGGCAGGGCAAGCGAGGTGTCGCCCGTGAACTTCGCCGTCGGCATCATCTTGCCGCGCGGAACCCCGGCAAGGTCGGGGGTTATGCATTCTATGTCTTCGATCCCGCGTGCCCGCAGCCATTGCGCGGCTTCGCGCCAGGAGGAAACGCCACGGGTGGAGGAAAGGTCGAGGGGAGGGGTCTTCTTTGCCATGGTTGCCTGTTTCTTCGGGCGGAGCATGGTTTTCTTGGCGGGCATGTATCACCGGGTCTGTGTTTCGACTGGCGCCATCATAACCGTAGTTTGGCAATTGGCGAGGGGGAAAGCGCCATTGACAAGCGCCGGTACTTCGAAAAGAGGAAAGGAAACGGATCGGATGGAATGATGACAGAGAAATGTGACGTGCTGATTTTGGGGGCGGGCGCCGCCGGCATGATGTGCGCCATTCGCGCTGGAAAGCGTGGCCGCTCCGTCGTCATTCTCGACCATGCCAAGGCGCCGGGTGAGAAGATCCGCATCTCCGGCGGCGGCCGTTGCAACTTCACCAACATCCACGCCGGGCCGAAGAACTATCTCTCCGCCAACCCGCATTTCGCCAAATCCGCGCTTGCCCGTTATACGCCGCGCGATTTCATCGCGCTGGTCGAAAAACACCGTATCGCCTGGCACGAAAAGACGCTCGGCCAGCTCTTTTGTGACGACAGCGCCAAGGACATCATCCGCATGCTGCTTGGCGAAATGCAGGCGGTGAATGCCAAGTTGCGGCTCGAAACGTCAATCTCGGCCGTCACCCATGATGGCGCCCGTTTTCGCGTCACGACATCCGGCGGCATCATCGAGGCGGAAAGCCTCATTGTCGCGACGGGCGGCAAGTCGATCCCGAAAATGGGCGCGACCGGTTTCGCCTATCAGATCGCCGAACAATTCGGCCTCAAGCTCGTCGAGACTCGTCCGGGTCTCGTGCCGCTGACGCTCGATCCCGCCTTGCTGGAAAAGTTGAGCCCGCTTGCCGGCGTCGCCGTTCCGGCAGAGGTCTATCACGGCAAGACGTCGTTTGAGGAAGCGCTGCTCTTCACCCATCGCGGTTTGAGCGGCCCTTCCATCCTGCAGGTCTCCTCCTACTGGCGTGAGGGCGATACCATTCGTCTGAAGCTCGAGCCGGCGCGCGATATCGCCACGCTGCTGAAGCAGGCGAAACAGAAGAACGGCCGCCAGTCGCCGCAGACCGCCTTGTCGGACATCCTGCCGAAGCGCCTTGCCCAGCATGTTGTCGAACAATCCGGCCTCACCGGCCATCTGGCTGGCATGTCCGACAAGGTATTGGCGAAGCTGGCGGCCGAAGTGCAGGACTGGCAGATCAAGCCCGCCGGTTCCGAAGGCTATCGCACGGCGGAAGTCACCCTCGGCGGCGTGGACACGACCGGTCTTGATTCCCGCAGCATGGCGGCGAAATCCGTGCCCGGCCTCTATTTTATCGGCGAATGTGTCGATGTGACCGGCTGGCTCGGCGGTTATAATTTTCAGTGGGCCTGGGCCTCCGGGCAGGCGGCGGGTGAATTCGCATGATCGTCTCTGGCGGTGGAAAAGTTCGGACCTCTCTCCTTCGTCATGCCGGACTTGATCCGGCATCCAGCCACGGCGCGTCTGCGCCGTGAAAAGTCTTTCGCGATCAAGGACTTGATCGCGCTGGACCCCGGAACTAGTCCGGGGTGACGGAGTGCGGACATAACCTGTTCGCCAACTCGATTTCAGTTGGTAAAGTTGTGGCCCTTCCTCGCTCTTTTAATAATCTGTTAACGGGCGCGGAGTCATCCTGACCAAATGCCAGCAAGGCCGGATCGCTCGATGATCCCGCTATACATGATGTCCTGCTGGAGGCCCTCAACAGGGCATGGGTCGGTTGAGTTTATCGTCAGGAACCCGCGCATGAACAGATCTGCACATCGCCGCCCTCGCGCCATTGCCATCGCCCGCACTGACAACGAGAGCCGTCATCTGGTCTTTCGCCTGTGCCTCATCGCAGCCGGTGCCGTCGCGGCCCTCATCGCTCTCTTTCACTGATCTGCGGTTTTTCGCCTTCATCAAGCCGATAAGCGCGCGGAAAACCCGCCACGGCCAGGATGCCTCGGCCATGTCCGCATAAAACTTCTCTTCCTGAAGAATGGCTTCGCGCCGCGTGCGCGGCCGCTGGTTTTCGATGATGACCCGTGCTGCAAAAATCGCGTGCATGTCGCTCTCCTTCTGATGCGGAGGGGCATGATGCACGCCGTTTTTTGATTTATCTGCGCAAGAAAATGCGCTACGTTTTTCACTGATGAAAAACGTTACCTGGGATTCCTATCAGCTTTTCCTCGATGTGTCACGCGCCGGCGGCCTGACGGGTGCGGCGGCCCTGACCGGTTTGAGCCCCGCGACCGTGGGACGGCGCATGGTCGAGCTGGAGGAGCGCATCGGCAAGGCCCTCTTCCTGCGCAGTCAGACCGGATACGTCCTGACGGCGGATGGCCGCGCGCTGTTCGACCGGCTTCAGGCGATGGAAAATGCGGCCAAGGATATCGAGGGATGGCAGAAGGCGTCCTCGGCCTCTTCCACCGTGCGCATTGCCGTCGGCACCTGGAACGCGTGGCTGCTGACCGGGAATTTCTCCGCCATCTGCACCGACCGCGATGATTTCCGCATCGACCTTTTCATTGCCGAACAGCGGGCGTCTCTCGCCCATCGTGAAAACGACATCGGCATCCGCGCTTTCGAGCCGCAGGAAAAGAACCTTGCTGCCATCAGGACGGGGGAGGTGGCCTATGCGCCCTACAGGCTGCGCAATGCTCCCGCCGCCGTTGCCGACCGCTGGCTGGCGGTGGCGGAAGATAGCGCCATTTCCACCTATCTGCGCTGGCCGCATGAAAATCGTAACAGTGAGATCGTGGTAACGGTGAACCGCCCGGTAGCGCTGCTCGACCTGGTGCTGGCCGGGGCCGGCGTCGCCGTGCTCCCCTGTTTCGTGGGCGATGCGGATGCGCGGCTTGCGCGAGAAGGCGGGGAAATAGAGCCGCTCCGCCACAATCAATGGATCGTCATGAACAATGACGATCGCCACCGCCGCGATATCAGGACGGTGGCGGATCGGATGACCCGTCTGATCAAGGGCCATTCCGATCTTTATGCCGGGCGCAAAAGCCGCCCGGCATAAAAGAACGGCTGCCGGTCAGGCGGCGTCACGCCCCTGCGCGACGATGACGGGGATCAAAAGATCGCCCCAGTTGCCGCCGCCGCCATGGTGGCGGGCCGAGCGGACGAGCTCGACGGAAACGCCGGCCTCGACGGCTTTCATGACGGCCTGGTTGAGGCGGTGCAGATCATTGGCCAGCATGCGGATGGCGGCCTGCTGATCCTGCGTCATGGCGGAGGACTGTTCCTCGGCGCGTTCCTTGACGTGGGTCTTGATGGGATTGTGGGCATTCATGGCATTTCTCCTCTCTTTATTGGTCGGGGTTCTTGATCCGGTTTGCAAGCCCTTCCCGAAATCGGAAAGGGCTGTTTTGCCTGTTTATTCAGCCGCCGGGCGGAACTGGTCGTGCTCTGTGGATTCCTTCATGGCGGTGGTCGAAGACGTGCCGCCGGAGATCGCCAGAGACACGGCGTCGAAATAGCCGGTGCCGACTTCGCGCTGATGCTTGGTGGCGGTGTAACCATTGGCCTCGGCTGCGAATTCCGCTTCCTGAAGCTCGGAGTAGGCCGCCATCTGCCGGTCCTTGTAACCGCGCGCCAGTTCGAACATGCCGAAATTCAGCTGGTGGAAACCGGCAAGGGTGATGAACTGGAACTTGTAGCCCATCGCTCCCAGTTCCCGCTGGAACTTGGCAATCGTCGCGTCGTCGAGGTTCTTTTTCCAGTTGAACGACGGCGAGCAATTGTAAGCGAGCTTCTTGCCGGGATGCACCTTGTGCACGCCTTCCGCAAACCTGCGCGCCTGCTCGAGATCCGGCTTGGATGTCTCGCACCAGATCAGGTCGCAATAGGGCGCATAGGCCACCGCACGGGCGATGCAGGGTTCAAGACCGTTCTTGACCTGATAGAAGCCCTCAACAGTGCGGCCGGCATCGTAATCCACGAAGGGCTGATCGCGCTCGTCGATATCGGATGTCAGAAGCTTGGCGGCTTCCGCATCCGTGCGGGCGATGACCAGCGTCGGTACGCCCATGACGTCAGCCGCAAGTCGCGCCGCCGTCAGGTTGCGGATATGCGCCGCCGTCGGGATCAGAACCTTGCCGCCGAGATGGCCGCATTTCTTTTCCGATGCCAGCTGATCTTCATAATGAACACCCGCCGCACCCGCTTCGATAAAGGCCTTCATGATCTCGAAGGCGTTGAGCGGGCCGCCGAAACCGGCCTCCGCATCGGCAACGATCGGAGCGAACCAGGTGTCGACCGAAAGGCCCTTGCCCTCCGCCGTCTCGATCTGATCGGCGCGCTGCAGGGTGCGGTTGATGCGCTTGGCCAGCTCCGGTGCCGCATTGGCCGGATAAAGTGACTGGTCGGGATACATGGCCGAGGCCGTGTTGGCATCGGCCGCCACCTGCCAGCCGGAAAGATAGATCGCCTTCAGCCCGGCGCGAACCATCTGCATGGCCTGGTTGCCGGAAAGCGCGCCGAGCGCATTGACGAAATTTTCCTCGTTGATCAGCCTCCACAACCGGTTGGCGCCCATCTCGGCCAGCGAATGGCGGATGTCGACGGAGCCGCGCAGCCGCTGCACGTCAGCGGCGCTGTAGGTGCGCTCGATGCCCTCGAAACGGCCCTGCGGTGCGCCCGGAACGAGCTTGTAAAAATCCGTCATATTTCTCTCTCCCATGATGAATGCGGTTTCGGAAACGGCTTGCTCCCGATTTTGTAAAGCGCCGTTTGGTGTGACTACATTTACATTTTTCGAGATTTGAGCGCCAGAACAAACATAAAAACAGTGACTTGAAAGAGGTTATCCTGTAGGATGCGTGACAGGACGGAGCTGTAAAATTGTAAATTTTGTAAAATACTTTGGATGGGCAAGTTTGTAACAGGCTTGTATGAGTCCTGGGGACGGAGGGTTACACTGTGTCGGAAAACAAGATTTTCGCCGGACCGCGCGTGCGCCGCATTCGCAACGGTCTGGGGCTGACGCAGACGGCCATGGCCGAGGCGCTGGCGATCTCGCCGTCCTACCTCAATCTCATCGAGCGCAACCAGCGGCCGCTGACGGTGCAGCTGCTTTTGAAGCTCGCCTCCGTCTACAAGGTCGATCTGGATGACCTGCAGGGCGAAAGCGCCGGTTCCGCCGGACAGCTGCGCGAGGTCTTCGCCGACCCGCTGCTGGCGGGAGAGGTGCCGTCACCGCAGGAACTGATCGAGGTCGCCGATGCCGCGCCCAATGCGGCAAGCGGCGTCCTCAAGCTTTACCGGGCCTACCGGGAACAGGCGCAGCGCCTTTCCGACCTTTCCGATCTTCTGGCGCGGGAAGGGCATGAGACGGCGCTGTCCTCCACCCGCCTGCCGATCGACGAGGTACGCCATGTCTTTGAAAACCGCCCGGCCTATTTTCATGCCGTCGATGCGGCGGCGGAAGACCTTCATAAACAATTATCGGCGGGTGATGATCTCGCTTCGGGTCTGCGCGCATGGCTGCAGAAAAACCACGGCATCGTGGTCCGTACCCTGCCGGTGCATGCCATGCCGAATCTGCGAAGGCGTTACGACCGCCATTCCATGCGGCTGTTTTTGTCCGAGCGCCTGTCGCAGCCGGATCAGCTCCGGGAAATGGCGATGGAGACCTGTCTTCTCGCGCTGCGCGAAGAGATCGGGGCGGAGCTGGAGGCGCTGGGCCTGAAGGGCGAGGAAGCGCGGCGCATCGCCCGTTTCGAACTGGCGCGATATGCCGCCCACGCTCTGATGATGCCCTATGGCGCATTCCTCGGCGCCGCCCAGCGTGCGAAATATGACCTTGATGTCCTGCGCTCGCGTTTCAACGTGTCGTTCGAACACGCCGCCAACCGGCTTGTCAGCCTGCAACGGCCGTTGGCCGCCGCAATTCCGTTTTTCCTGATGGAAATCGACAATGCCGGCAATCGGTTTCGCCTGGCAGGAGCCGGAGGCTTTCCGCGGGCACGTTTCGGCGGCCTCTGTCCGCGACTCAATATCCATGCGGCTTTCGCCCAGCCGGGGCAGGTGCTGGTGGAGGCGGTGGAAATGCCGGATGGCGACGCCTTCCTGACGGTATCGCGCACGCTTGAGGGGCCGCAGGCGGGTTTCGGCGAAAGGGTGCGGCGAACGGCGGTGCTTCTCGGCTGCGATCTCGCCCAGGCCGGGGAGACGGTCTACGCCGCCGCCGCGGGCGCTGTGCCCGTCGCCGTCGGTCCTTCGTGCCGGCTGTGCGAAAGGCAGGGCTGCCTGTCGCGGGCGGAAGCGCCGCTGACGCGGCCTTTGGGGCTGGATGAAATGGTGACCGGGCTCAGTGTTTTCGACTTCCAGTAGGTGTTTCCATTCGCTTTTTTCCGGCCGGAACACATTTGGTTGAAAATGCTGTGCTGCACATTTCCCGCTTGCTCCCTTTTGTTTTCCTTTCTAGTCTCTCCAAAAAAAGGGGATCACGCTCCCACCGTGAGGATGCGTTAACAGGAGACATCATGAAAAACCGTTCTCTCCGCCTGACCTTGGCTCTCACCACCGCGCTCGTTGCAGCAGGCTCGGCAATGGCCCAGGAGAAGGTCGTCCACGTCTATAACTGGTCGGATTATATCGACGAATCGATTTTGACCGATTTCACCAAGGAGACCGGCATCAAGGTCGTCTATGACGTGTTCGACAGCAACGAACTTGTGGAAACCAAGCTTCTGGCCGGCAGCTCCGGTTACGATGTCGTGGTGCCCACCGGCCCCTTTCTCGCCCGCCAGATCAATGCCGGCGTGTTCCAGAAACTCGACAAGTCCAAGTTGCCGAATCTGAAGAACATGTGGCCTGAGGTCACCGAACGTCTGGCGAAATACGATCCCGGCAACGAATATGCCGTGAACTACATGTGGGGCACTACCGGCATCGGTTATAACGTCGCCAAGGTGAAGGCTGCGCTCGGCGATGTGCCGGTCGACAGCTGGGATATTCTCTTCAAGCCGGAAAATGCCGAAAAGCTGAAATCCTGCGGCATCAATATTCTCGATGCCTCGGACGAGACCTTCGCCATTGCCATGAACTATCTCGGCAAGAACCCCGACAGCAAGGAAACCGCCGATCTCGAGGCGGGCGGCGATGTCTACATGAAGATCCGCCCCTATGTGAAGACCTTCAATTCCTCCGCCTATATCGATGAACTCGCGAATGGCGACAGCTGCATCACCATCGGCTGGTCGGGCGATATCCTGCAGGCGAAAACCCGCGCCGAGGAAGCCAAAAACGGCGTCGAGGTGAATTACGTCATCCCGAAGGAAGGCACCTATATGTGGTTCGACAACCTTGCCATCCCGGCGGATGCCAAGAATGTCGAGGAAGCGCATGCCTTCATCAACTATCTGATGCGGCCGGAAGTCATCGCCAAGGCTTCGAACTACGTTCAATACGCCAATGGCAACCTTGCTTCGCAGGCGCTGATGGATGAGTCCGTCGCCAAGAACCCGGCGGTCTATCCCGATGCCGAGACGATGAAGAAGCTCTTCACCATCTCGCCCTACGGACCGAAGGAACAGCGCGTGCTGAACCGTGTCTGGACGCAGATAAAGACCGGCAGCTGAGCGGATCCGGGGAGGGTGGTCCGTCCACCCTCATTCCTGTGCTTGTCACAGGAATCCAGCGACCTGACGTCTGTCAGGTTAGATGAAGTCTTTTCAGCCCAGCGACTTGGGCTGACTGGATCCCTGTGACAAGCACAGGGATGAGGACAGTGGGGATGGCGTCGTCCGGCCTCCTTGTCGTGTACGTTGTCGATGGATTCTTGGTGAAATGGGGCGGGCATGGCAAAGACACTCGGACCGGTCAAACGCAAATTCAGCCCGTGGGACAACCCCGATGCGGTCCCTTTCATCCGTTTTGAAAACGTCACCAAGCGTTTCGGCGATTTTGTCGCCGTCAACAATCTGACGCTCGATATTTACGAGCGCGAATTCTTTTCGCTGCTCGGCCCCTCCGGCTGTGGCAAGACCACGCTGATGCGCATGCTGGCCGGTTTCGAGGAGCCGACCGAGGGCCGTATCCTGCTGCAGGGCAAGGACATTTCCGGCGTTCCGCCCTATAAGCGCCCCACCAACATGATGTTCCAGTCCTACGCGCTTTTCCCGCATATGTCGGTGGAAAAGAACGTTGCTTTCGGCCTGGAGCAGGACGGTCTGCCCAAGGCTGAGATTGCCGCCCGCGTCGAGGAAATGCTGCGCCTCGTCAAGCTCTCGGAATTCGCCAGACGCAAGCCGAGCCAGCTTTCCGGTGGCCAGCGGCAGCGCGTGGCGCTCGCCCGTTCGCTCGCCAAGCGGCCGAAGGTGCTATTGCTCGATGAACCGCTCGGCGCGCTCGACAAGAAGCTGCGCGAGGAAACGCAATTCGAACTGATGGACATCCAGACCAATCTCGGCCTGACATTTCTCATCGTCACCCACGATCAGGAAGAGGCGATGACGGTGTCGGACCGTATCGCCGTCATGGACAAGGGCATCGTCGTGCAGGTGGCGACACCCGCCGAGATTTATGAGGCGCCGAACAGCCGCTATGTGGCTGACTTTATCGGCGACATCAATATTTTCGACGCGAAGGTCGTCGCCAATGCCTCCGATATCGGCAAGCCCGGTCTGGTGACGCTGGATTGCGACGGGCTGAAGGTGGCGGTGGAGCAGGAATGTGCTGCCGCGACCGGCAGCCAGGTGGCTTACGCCATCCGCCCGGAAAAGGTTCGCATCTCACTCGACCAGCCGGCCGACAGCAGCGTCAATTCCGCCTATGGCGAAGTCTGGGACATCGGTTATCTCGGTGACTTCTCGGTCTTCATCGTCAAGCTTGCCGATGGCCGCGTCATTCGCGCCGCGCAGGCGAATGTCTCGCGTCTCGTCGATCGCCCGATCACCTTCGGCGATATGGTGTGGCTGAACTGGAAGCCGGATTCCGGCCTTGTCCTGACGCGCTGAGGGAGGCTTTGATGGCGATCACCACTCCCGAAAACCGGCAAAGTCCCTGGCGCTGGCTGGTCGTCGCGGTGCCCTATTTCTGGCTGCTGCTGTTTTTCGCTGCGCCGTTCTTCATCATCTTCAAGATTTCGCTGTCGGATACGGCGATTTCCATGCCGCCCTATACGCCGGTCTTCGAAGGGTTTTCCAAGCTTGGTACGTTTTTTTCGCAGCTGGATTTCGAAAACTACCTGTTTTTGACGGAAGACCCGCTTTACATCGACGCCTATCTGTCGTCGCTGCGCATCGCCTTCATCTCCACCTTCCTGCTTCTTTTGATCGGTTATCCCATGGCGCTGGCCATGGCGCGCGCGCCGTCTTCCGTGCGCCCGACGCTGGTGATGCTGGTGATCCTGCCGTTCTGGACCTCGTTCCTCATCCGCGTTTACGCCTGGATCGGCATCCTGAAGCCGGAAGGCCTGCTGACGGTGCTGTTCCAGTGGCTCGGGTTTCTCGGACCCGATCAGCAGGTCAATATCTTCCGCACCGAAACGGCGATCTTCATCGGCATTGTTTATTCCTATCTGCCCTTCATGGTGCTGCCGCTTTATTCGGCGCTGGAAAAACTCGACAATACGCTTCTGGAAGCGGCGGCCGATCTTGGCTGCCCGCCATGGAAGGCCTTCTGGAAGATCACTTTTCCGCTGTCGCTGCCGGGTGTTGTCGCCGGGTCGATGATCTGCTTCATCCCGATAACAGGCGAATTCGTCATTCCCGACCTGCTCGGCGGCGCGCAGACGCTGATGATCGGCAAGACGCTCTGGACGGAATTCTTCGGCAATCGCGACTGGCCATTGGCATCCGCCGTCGCCGTGCTGCTTCTGCTGCTGCTGGTGGTGCCGATTGCCATCTTCCAGAACCAGCAGAAGAAGGTGGGGTGAGGCCATGAAGCGTGGAAAATTCGACATCACCGTCCTCACCCTCGGTTTTGCCTTTCTCTATATCCCGATCATCATCCTGATCGTTTATTCCTTCAATGCCTCCAAGCTCGTCACCGTCTGGGGCGGCTTCTCGCTGCAATGGTATCGCTCCATGTGGTCGAACCAGGGGCTGATGGACGCCGCCTGGGTGACGCTGCGTGTCGGCATCCTCAGCGCCACCATCGGCACCATCCTTGGAACGCTGGCGGCGTTGTCGCTCACCCGCTTCGCGCGATTTCCGGGCCGGGTGCTGTTTTCCGGCATGATCTATGCGCCGCTCGTCATGCCGGAGGTCATCACCGGCCTGTCGCTCTTGCTGTTGTTCGTGGCCGTCGGGGTGGATCGCGGTTTCTGGACGGTTGTCATCGCCCACACCACCTTCACCATGTGTTACGTGGCGATCGTCGTGCAGTCGCGCCTCCTGACCTTCGACCGCAGCCTTGAAGAAGCGGCGCTCGATCTCGGCTGCCCGCCGGTCAAGACGTTCTTCCGCATCACCCTGCCTTTGATCTTCCCGGCCGTCATTGCCGGCTGGATGCTGGCCTTCACGTTGTCGCTCGACGATCTGGTGATTGCCAGCTTCGCCACCGGCCCCGGCGCAACCACGCTGCCGATCAAGATCTATTCGCAGGTTCGTCTCGGGGTGACGCCGGAAATCAACGCCATCTGCACGATCCTGATCGGGCTTGTGACCATCGGTGTCATTGTCGCGTCCATTGCCTCCAAGCGTACTGAATTGCAGCGGATGCGCGACGAACACGCAGCGGCCCGGAACTGATCCGAATTCCTGTTTCTATTTCTTCGCGTTACTGTTGAAATCACGATGAAATTAGAAACTTTTAATTTAGTTTCGGCGCTTTACGGTCTCAGAATAGGAATTTTCGTCGGTCATTGCTCGATTTTGGTTTTAACCGCTTGTTAATGGGAGTTGGCGGAAAGTAAATCCAACGCAGGGCTGTCAAATTGCTGACGGCCGGGATTGATAATTTCCATATGGCGAGGTTGTCCCCCTTTCTCTCGTTGAAAAAAGCACAACTAATATAGGCGGCCGAAAGGCCGCCTTTCTTTTGCCGTCCATCCGCCCGCCGGTCAGCTGTTTTCCGGATGATCCATCGATTTCGAAACCAGAAGCACGGGAACAAGCCCGGCAATGATGATGATGATCGCAGGCACGGCGGCGTCCTGCACCCTGGAACGGGACGCATCCTCGTAAACCAGCGTGGCCAGCGTGTTGAAACCGAAAGGTCGCAGCAGGATGGTTGCCGGCAGTTCCTTCATGGATTCGATCAGCACCAGAAGAAAGGCGGTGAGCGCCGCCGGCCGCATGTTCGGCAACAGCACCTTGAACAGCGTCTGCAGCCGGTTGTGCCCGAGCGTTCGCGAGGCCATGTCGATATGCGGCGAGAGCTTCTGGAAACCGGCATCGAGCGTGCCTTCGGCCATGGTCATGAAACGCACGCTATGGGCATAGATAATGGCAAACGCGGTGCCGGAAAGCAGCAGGCCGCTGGAAAAGCCGAAATGGGAGCGGATGAAACCGTCGACGCCATTGTCGAGGCCCGCCAGCGGAATGAGCACGCCAATGGCGAGCACTGTCCCCGGCACGCCATATCCCATCGAGCCGACGCGGGCAGCGACCTTCGACAGGCGCGATCGTTCGGTGCGGATGGCATAGGAAAATACGAAAGCCGCAATCAGCGTCACGAAGGCGGCCGAAAGCGAGACCTCGAGGCTGTGCCCGAGTGCATTCAGAAGTTTCGGCGCAAGCAGCGCATCCAGCCTTCTGGCGGCATAACCGCCCAGCACGATGACGGGAATGAGAAAACCGCTTGCCACGGGCAGGAAGCAGAACAGGCTCGCGCACCACCGTTGCCAGCCGGTCAGCGCCTTCAGCCGGTGGCGCTGCGCCATGCTGGTCGCTTTCGCTGCGCCGAAACGCTGCTTTTCACGTGCATGGCGTTCGATGACGATCAGCGCGCCGACGATGATGAGGATAACGGCGGCGATCTGCGTCGCATTGGCGAGATTGCCGCGATTGAGCCAGGTCTCGTAGATGGTGAAGGTCAGCGTCTGGACACCGAGATATTCGACCGCGCCGATATCGTTCAGCGTTTCCATCAGCACGAGCGACAGCCCGATGGCGATGGCGGGTCGCGCCATCGGCAATTGCACGGAAAAGAACACGTTCAGCGGCTTTGCGCCAAGCGTGCGGGCCGCTTCGGCCGCAAAGCGCCCCTGCATGGAAAAGGCGGCGCGGGCCGATAGATAGACATAGGGGTAAAGCACCGAACTCAGAACGATCACCGCACCGCCAAGCGAGCGAATATCGGGAAACCAGTAGTCGCGGATGCTGTGATAACCGAAGGCGGCACGCAGGGCGCTCTGCACCGGGCCGGTGAAATCGAGGAATTCACCGAAAGCATAGGCGGCCAGATAGGAAGGGATGGCGAGCGGCAGGACAAGTGCGGCGGACAAGACCCGCCGCAGGGGAAATTCGAACGTGGTGACGAGCCAGGCGCAGGCAATGCCGAAAGAGGCGGTTGTTGCCGCCGTCATCGCCAGCAGCAGAAAGGTGCGCAATCCCGCACGCGGCAGGACATTGGCGAGAAGATGCTGCCAACCCTCTGTGCTGCCGGAGAGCGCCAGCCAGAAGATCGCCAGAATGGGCATGGCGGCGATGGCCGCGACGATGACCGCCGCGACAGGCAGTATCGAAACGCGTTTTGTGGCCGGAAGGGAAACCGTCATGGGCATGCGGGCCTGTCTTGCAAAAGCCTCGACACGTTGCGCAGCCCTTGGCGCAGTGTAAAATCCAACGAATTCTTGTGTTGTCGCATCCACATTCCCTCATTCCTGTGCTTGTCACAGGAATCCAGCCGACGCGCCTCTGCGCGGCGGGAAGAGTCTTTTCAGCCCAAGGACCTGGGCTGGCTGGATTCCTGTCACGAGCACAGGATGAGGAGAGACGGCAGCTTCGGAAAACCACTGTTTCCTACCGTCTCATTGCTACGCCCGCATGACCTCAGTTGGCAAGAACCCGTTGCGACGGAAAGGTGATTTCCACCAGCGTGCCTTCATTCGGTGTCGAGGTGATGGAGAAGTTTGCTCGGTTGGCATCCACCATCGCCTTGGTCAGCGGCAGGCCGAGCCCGGTGCCGTCGCCGCGCACACGCTTTGTCGAGGATGCCACCTGCCGGAACGGTTTCATCGCCTGTTCCAGCTCGGCCCGTGTCATGCCGATGCCGGTGTCGCGGATGCGCAGGGAGACGCTGCCATTCGCCTCATAGGCGGTGGACACCACGATCTGGCCGCCGGATGGGGTGAAGCGGATGGCGTTCGACAGGATGTTCAGCACGATCTGCTTGATCGAGCGCAGGTCGGCAACGATCTGCGGCACCGACTGCGAAAGCGCGGTGCGGATGATGACACGCTGGTTGTTGGCCTGCGGCTGCACCAGCGAGACCGCCTCGGCCACCGTCTCGTTCAGCGGCACGGCGATGAAATCGACATCCATCTGCCCGGCCTCGATCTTGGAGATGTCGAGCAGATCGTTGACGATGTCGAGCACATGCCGGCCGGAACGGCCGATATCATTGGCATATTCCACATAACGCGGATGGCCGATCGGTCCGAAACGTTCGGTCGCCATCATGTCGGCAAAGCCGATGATGGCGTTGAGCGGCGTGCGGATTTCGTGGCTGACGCGGGCCAGGAAATCGGTCTTGTGGGCATTGGCGGTTTCCGCCGCGCGCTTGGCGTTGCGCAGTTCCTCTTCCGTGCGCTTCCACTGGGTGATGTCGCGAATGACGGCGCAATAGCCATGCGAGGATTTAAGCCGGCCGATGGTCATGAACAGCGGCAGGAAGCCGCCGGAGGCCTCGCGGCCGATCACCTCGCGGCCGTCATTCAGCACGCTGGCGACGCCGTTATTGGCAAGACCGGAGAGATAATCCAGCACGGCCCGCTGGCTCTCATGGGCAAAGAGGGTGACGAAGGGCTTGCCGGCAATTTCGCCATTGTCATAGTTGAACAGCGCGCTGGCGGAGCGGTTGAGCGAGCGGATTTCGCCTTCGTCGCCCAGCAGCACCACGCCATCGGTGGCGGTTTCCAGAATGGAATGCAGCTCTTCCACTTCGCCCTGCAACAGGGAGAGGTTGTCTGTTCCCGCAGTTTCCGTCCCGGCGGCAGCGGTATTTTCATTGGCCGCGGCAGCCGGCGCCGTCTTTTCCTCCAGCGGAACCAGCGACAGCATCAGCGCCTTGGTTTCCTCCCAGCGGATGGATTGCAGCCGTGCCTTGACCGGAATGATGTCGTTTTCGGCACTGACGACCACCATGCCGCCCTCATGGTTCGGCATGTCTTCCAGTTCCTGCCGCTGCAGCAATGCGTCCAGCCCGCCCACAGCGTCGAGCTCGTCGAGAGAGCCATAACCCGTCAGCCGCAGGAAGTCGGGATTTGCGTGGATCAGCCTGTCGCCGGCATGCACCAGAAGCGCCACGGGCATCTGGTCCAGCGTCTCGGCGCTCAGCGCATCGGCGGGACGCAGGGATGGGCTGGCCATCGCGGCGGCAATATCGCCAGCCGGCCGGGCGCCAGACGTCGTCTCCCGCTTTTCTGCACCATCATGCTCATCCGCAGCCGCGCGAATGGCCGCAGGCTGCTCGCCACGGACATAATCGGCGAAAAGATCGTCTTCTTCGGCCGGTTCCGCCGCTTTTGCGTCGCTTCCAGTCTCGGGGGACGTGCTTGCCGGAATATCCGCATCGTAATCACGCTCAATATCCGTTGCGACCGGCTCGGCCGAAATCGGTTCCGCCTGCTCTTGCCGGCTATCGTCCGACGCCGCATCCGCCGGCGCCAGGGCTCGGCCGATTTCGCGGAAGGCGGCCTGCTCGCCTGCGGTCAGACCCTCGCGGGAGCGCGAACGGCGCTCCTCCAGATGGACGATCTTGTCGGAATAGGACGGCTCCGGCGCAGATATGGGCGCTTCCAATTGCGGCGGCGCGTCGTCATGGTCCTGTTCTTCCGCACAAACCTCGTCCATGGCGTCATCTGCAATATCGACATCCGACGCCGCGTCCTCATCCCTTGCCACTGACGGGGGGGCGTCGTCCTTATCCTCGTCCTCATCGCTAAAGGCCAGCAATTCGTGGCTTTCATCCCCGATGACCGGTTGCGGCAAAGCCTCTTGCGGATCCGCCTTTTCGCCGTTCAGGAAGGTCAGGCCGGTGGCATGCGGGTCCTCGGTGGCATCGGCAAGCCGGACGATGCCGAAACCGCGGAAACCGTCGAATTCGCGTGCGCGTGTATAGGTCGGCAGAGCAGCGAGATCGATCGGCACCATCAGCGATGTGCCTTCCACGGGCCAGTGGATCGTCTTGCCCGACCAGGTGTCGCGACGGCCGAGAAGCTCGCGGATCTTGCCGTCGGGATCGAGGTTGAAAAGTGCAGCAACATCGGCAAAGCCCATGCCTTCCACGGCGGCGGCC
Source organism: Agrobacterium sp. NPDC089420 (assembly GCF_044900305.1). Classification (NCBI taxonomy): domain Bacteria; kingdom Pseudomonadati; phylum Pseudomonadota; class Alphaproteobacteria; order Hyphomicrobiales; family Rhizobiaceae; genus Agrobacterium; species Agrobacterium sp. NPDC089420. Next base: position 45,127 of record NZ_JBJDMY010000004.1, read on the forward strand.
TTTGTGCCCACCGCTTCTGCGAATTCATGCGAGATCGAGCTGAAGCGGCCCTCGGCGTCGATTTTCCAGACGAAACGCGATGCCCGCGCACCGGCGTTGAAGACAAAAGGCCGGGCTGCTTCCACAGCGTCCGTCTCGGCCGGAACAGCCTCGTGTGCGGATGCATCCGCCTGCGTCGCCATGGGTTCGACAACATCCTGGCCGGCGGATGCTGGCTCGGTATCCGCCCGCAGTTCCGCCTCGTCCAGCTCGAAGAGATCGGCAATATCGTCGGTCATCGCCTCATGTGCGGCAATGTCCTCCACGGGAATATCCGTAGCAGTCTCCGCCTGTCCTTCGGCCGGCAAAGGTCCGGCGCCATCGCGATCCTCTTCCGGCGCTGCGCCGTCTTCTGGCAATTCCTCCACATCCTCTATGCCGGCGACGGCGTCGAGCACGGCGTCGAAGGTGGCAAGGGGCGCGGCCTCCGCAGCGGTAAGAACCGGTTGGACGACGACCGGAGTTTCCTGCGGCGCATCTTCGGTAATGTTCCTGCTTTCGGGGATATCCTTGTCTTCGGCAAAGCCATTGACCGGATCGAGCGTTCCGAGCGCGGTCTCCACCACGAAAATGAGGTTGAGTTCGGGTGCGGTGGAAATCTGACCCGCGGCGGCAGGCAGATAACCCTTGCCGGTCGGCACGGGGCGCTTGACGAGATGTCCGGATTGGCCGGCGGCCATTCTCACCAATGTCCTTGCCGTCTGCGGCGTTATGCCGAGCGAGGAAAAACCGGGGGAGGCGGTGACGATTTCATTTTCGCCGTTCACAACCGCCATGTGAATGTCGGGATCGTCAAAACCTTCGATCATGCGCCGGGCACATTCCGTCGTATCGGGTGAGGCCTGATCGGTGAGGGCGGAAAAGAGTATTGCCGGCTGGCCGGGTTCGGCCTCGATGATTTCGGCCCGGGCCGTGACGGCAAGGCTGCGGAAACCGGCATGGATACGGATGGTAAAGGGCAGGCTGTCGCCGGCCTTCGAAAGCCGCGCCGCCGTCGCCGCCAGCTGCCGGAAGGTCACATCCTGCCGTTTCGGCCCCTGTTCCAGAAAATCGTAGACCATCGGCGTGCCGAACAGCGCCGCACCGCGCCCGTTGGCCCAGAGAACGTTTTGAAGATCGAGCGAAAACAACGCCATCGCCTCGCCGTGCCCGAAGCCCGCACGCACCCGTTCATGCACTGCGATATCGATAAAGGGATACTGGACGGCGGGCATGTCGAAACCTATTCTGGCACTACCGGACCTTGCGGGCTCCTCAGCTTCCTCATGAAGCTGAAACGTAAACCCGCCGAGGCATCACGTTAACAGAATTTTAAATAACTTCACAGCGCCGCCCGGTCCACCGTCCGGCGGATGAATCGCCAAATAGAGTTAACATCAACAGGCCTGCCGCAGCCGCGTCATCTCAGCCGCGCCTATTGAAAAGCGCTTGCCTTTCTCAGCCTTTTTTCGCAAAATTCGAAGAGGCACTTGCAAATGGGGGAAACACCTTTTATGTCACCCCCCGTGACGCCGCTTCGGCGTTTCATGTGCGGTTGTAGCTCAGTTGGTTAGAGCGCAGGTTTGTGGCACCTGAGGTCGGTGGTTCGACCCCACTCAACCGTACCATTCCCTTCTCCCGGTAAGTTTATATGTCACAAGGACTGACCGGGAGAGGGGAAATTCTCTTCTCCGACTGCGATTACGCCTGGAAAACACCGGTTGGTGTTGGCGAATGAATGGCGTGCAAACAGAGATTCTTGGTCTTGCCAACCTGCTATCGGCGTTGCATTTCTTTTGACATGAAAGCACTTGATTTATTTTCTGGTCCAGGCGGTCTGTCCCTCGGGATGAAAAGGGCAGGGATCGAACCGGTCGCATGCGTTGAAAAAAATAAGGACGCCATCGCGACCTACGATGCGCATACACCCGGTGCCGAACATTTCCGCTCGGACATACGCGCGCTTTCGTTCGAGCGTTATCGCGGCGTGGCTGACATCGTTTTTGGCGGCCCTCCCTGCCAGCCGTTTTCCACGGGCGGTCTGCGTAAAGGCACTGCCGATGCGCGCAACATGTTTCCGGAATTCATGCGTGTCTTGCGTGAGGTCCGTCCCGAGGCTTTTTTGGTCGAAAATGTTCCGGGCCTGGCTACGCGAGCCCGGCTGCCGTATCTTTCCGAACTGCTCAGTGAGTTCGAAGACCTCGGTTTCAATGTCTCCTGGCAGGTTGTTTCCGCCGCCGATTACGGGGTTCCGCAGAATAGACGGCGGCTGATTATCGTGGGCATGCGGCGTGGATCATATGTGTTTCCGCGACCAACCCATGGCGCCGGCCGTGACCACCCCCACGTCGCTTCCGGCAGCGTGATCAGCAAGCTTGCACCTCTTGGCGATCCTCCGGATTGCCCGGTTGTGTATGCCAAATATCCTGATCCGCGTAAAAGCCCCTATGCCGGTCACGTTTATAATGGCGGCGGTCGACCGATCGACCTGACCAGGCCTTGCCACACGGTGCTGGCATCGGCCGGCGGCTACAAGACTCATTGGGTCGATACGATGGATGTGGCGCCGGAATATTCGGCGCACCTCATGGCGGGCGGCGCGGCGCGTGAAGGCGTGGTTCCTGGCGCCAGACGCATGACCTTGGAAGAAACCGCCCTTGTCCAGACCTTCCCCGCGGATATGTGGTTTGCCGGGTCCCGGTCGTCTCAGTACACTCAGGTCGGCGATGCAGTGCCGCCAATGCTGGGGCACGCGCTTGGGCGCACACTTCGTGAGCAACTCGAGGGCAAGACACCTCTCAACGATGTGGATTATCCGCATCAAACGTCGCTCCCGCTTCTGGCGGTATCATAATGCCTCGGAACAGACTGGTCGAACGGGCTGTCGACGAGGCGCTCGCGCGCATCGACAGTTTTATCGAAGGTTTGAAGTTGCAGGCCTTGCCACCGGCGGCCGCGCGGGCGTCAATGGATGGCCAGCTAGGACACGGCTCCAACAGCGTCCGGCTGGCATCACTGTTTTTCGCGTTTTATTCGACTGTTGATCCGGAGTGGGATTGCAATTCGATACCGACCGGTCTCCGCGGCCAATATGGTGATAAACGGTTGGCGACACAGTTGGGTCTCAGGGATATCACCCTGCACAATGCTATTACGGCCTTTGGCGAAAATCTCGGCTGGAAGGGCAACGTCGCGAATTCAAGGCTGCAGAACGACGCTCGGTTTGACGCTTTTTCGCGCGTTCTTGGCCGGCTCGGCGCTCCAGGCCGAATGGCATGCGCCAACTATATGGCGGCGCGTTTTGCCGAGAGCCGCAAAGTGATCCCGCCATTGCCTCCGGTGGCCGACGACATTTTGACCTATGCGCGCGCCCGGAGCCTGTTTTATTCGCTGATCGACATACCATCCGAAGGAAACATACAGCAGTTCCTCGTCGCGGCCTTGCTGTTCGTTCATCGTCAACGTTACGGTTATGAAATCAAAACGCATCACGTCCATGCATCTGACCGCTTCGACACCACGGCTGGTGACATAGAGGAGATGTTGAACGGTGATCTGGTGCGCGCATACGAGGTCACGGTCAGACCCGACTGGAAAAATCGGGTCGGCGATTTTCGCAAAAAAAATGGACCTCGTGAATTTGCGCAAATACACGATCATCGCATCTGGCGTGAATGGTGATGACGATCTCGCCGCGCCGGCCGAAATGATCCGGTTTCTGTCGCCCTATGGGCGAGACATAGCGGTGGTCGACATTCGCGATTTCATAAATGTCTTCACCATGGAACTGAGCGCCGACGAACTGCGTAGGGCCGTCACGCAAACCTACAGCTATTTGACGACGCCCAGCCTATGCGGCAGAGCGGACATCGTCGATCGATTCAACGCGGCTGTCGAAGGATGGCTGGATCAGGTTGTGTGATGGCCGGCCTCCGGTGCGATGGCTGCCTGTGAAATGGCTGGCTGTGAGATGGCTGGCCGATACCGGCGCCGTCGTCGTTTTGCTTGAGCCTTTATAGGGAGGGATGAGCGCGAACTCCCTGTCTTTCAGGTAAAATCAGGGACCCTCGCATTCGCTTTTTCAGGAATCCGCAACATCATCGCTGTTATTGCGGCGGGTTGGACAGGGACCATGGCGCGGTGTGACCTCTTGCCATTGTCGGCCCGGCAAAAACCATTTGGCTAAAATCTCCCGCGCTGGTATTGTCCACCCAACGAAACCTTATGAACGCCAGCAGCATAGCTTCGATGCTTGTGCGCGGCGAAATGGACAAGACAGTGATCGACCCCGGAAACGGCCCAAAGCCGTCGGAACAAGGGGCGTCGGCGGTAAACAAAGGGAAAGCGAAGCGATCCCGTCGTGGCAAGAAGCACAAGCGTGACGGCAAACCCCGTGACGCTGCGGTGTTGTCGCATGATGTTGCCGCGGATGTTCCGGCCGGTTCCTCCTCCCTATCGGCTCTTGAGCCGGATGCCGAACCGCGCAAGAGAAAGCGCCGCAGGCGGTCTCGCGGCAAGGGTGCGCCTTCCCAACAGCCGGCCCCCGCGTCCAGTGTGCAGGCCTTGGCCGCGGGCGATGCGGCAAATCCATCCCCCATGGCGCCCGGCGGTGGCCGAAAGTCGCGTAACCGCAAACGCGGGCATCGTGATCCACGTGGCCGCGATCCACAGGGCCGGCCGCTGGTGTCCACCCATGCGCCACGGCATGTCGGCAAGCAGAACGGCCGTTCTGGCGGGGCCGCGCAGGAACAGCACCGGCCGCAATCGGACATATCCGCCCGCCACGCCGGCCGCCAGCCTGAGCATGGTCAGGAGCCGCCGGCGGATATGTATGCGGCGCTCGATCTCGGCACCAATAATTGCCGCCTCCTGATTGCGCAGCCGACAAGGCCCGGCCAGTTCCGGGTCGTTGACGCCTTTTCGCGCATCGTCCGGCTGGGCGAAGGGCTGGTATCCAGCGGCCGGCTGTCCGACGATGCGATGGATCGCGCCGTGGAAGCGCTGAAAGTCTGCTCGGCGAAACTCTCCGGCCGCCCGATAAGGCGCATGCGGTTGATCGCCACCGAGGCCTGCCGGGCTGCATCCAACGGCGAGGAGTTTCTGGCGCGTGTCACGCGGGAAACCGGACTGAAGCTCGAAATCATCAGCCGCGAGACGGAAGCCCGCCTTGCGGTTTCGGGCTGCGCCTCGCTTGTCGGGCGCGAAGCGCGCTCCGTCGTGCTGTTCGATATCGGCGGCGGATCGTCGGAAATCGCGGTCATCAAGGTCGGCGAGAACCGTTCGAACCGGCTTGCCAACCACATCACCCACTGGACCTCGCTGCCGGTCGGCGTCGTCACGCTTTCCGAACGCCATGGCGGCCGTGATGTGACGCCGGATGTCTTTGCCGCGATGGTGCGGGAGGTCGAGGGGCTGCTCGATGCCTTCCATTGCCCGCCGCTGGCGCCGCAGATCCATCACGAGGATTTTCATCTGATCGGAACCTCGGGCACGGTGACGACGCTTGCGGGCGTCCATCTCGACCTGCCGCGCTATGATCGCCGCAAGGTGGATGGCCTCTGGCTTTCCGATGCCGAGGTGACGGCCATGCAGGACAAGCTGCTCGCCTGGGATTTCGCCGGCCGCGCCGCCAATGCCTGCATCGGACCGGACAGGGCCGATCTGGTTCTGGCCGGCTGCGCCATTTTGGAAGCCATTCGCCGCCGCTGGCCGGCGCGCCGGATGCGGGTGGCGGATCGCGGCCTGCGCGAAGGCCTGTTGACGGATATGATGGCGGATGACGGCGCATGGCGGCGCAACCGGATAAGGCGCATGCAGATGGCAAGGCAGGACAGGACGGAAGGTTTGACATGAGCAAGGCGCCGACAAGCAACAACCGCACCGGCCGCAAGATCGGCCAGAAGGTCAAGAAGACCAAGCTCAAGGCCTCCTCGCGCCGCTGGCTGGAACGCCATATCAACGATCCCTATGTGCAGCGCGCCAAGCTTGAAGGTTATCGCGCCCGCGCCGCCTTCAAGCTGCTGGAAATCAACGACAAACACCAGATCCTGAAAGGCGCGCGCCGCATCATCGACCTTGGCGCCGCACCCGGCAGCTGGTCGCAGATCGCCGCCAAGGTCACGGATTCGACCGAAGACGACATTCGTGTCGCGGCCATCGATTTCCTCGAGATCGATCCCATCCCCGGAGTCAAGATATTGCAACTCGACTTCCTTGATCCGAGCGCGCCGGAAAAGCTGATGGAAGCTGTCGGCGGCACGCCCGATCTGGTGCTGTCGGACATGGCCGCGCCGACCACCGGGCACCAGAAGACCGACCACATCCGCACCATGCATCTGTGCGAAGTCGCGGCCGATTTCGCCGTTCAGGTGCTCGCCGAAGGCGGCCATTTCCTTGCCAAGACCTTCCAGGGCGGCACGGAAAAGCAGCTGCTCGACATGCTGAAGAAGAACTTCAAGCAGGTGCTGCACATCAAGCCGGCCTCGTCCCGCTCGGAATCGGTGGAGATGTTCCTGCTTGCCAAGCACTTCAAGGGCCGCAAGGGCGAGCCGCACGACGCCGCGGAATCCGAAGAGGCTTCCGAAGACTGATCACTCCGCCGGTTGCGAGACCTTGCCGCGGTGGCCGGAAACGGCCGCCCCCGCATTGCCGTCCATCCGGATGATCGGCACGATGGCGAACAGCGATACCAATGCCACGATGGTGAAGGCGATGTGGAAATCGGCCAGCTGCAGATGCGTGCCCGACATCATGCTGCTGACCTCCAGAATGGAGGCGGCGAAGGCAACGCCGAGCGCCAGGCTGATCTGCTGCAGCACGGATGCCATCGAGGTCGCCTGGCTGGCCTGGCTGTCCTCGATATCGGAATAGCTCAGCGCATTCGATCCGGTAAAGAAGAAGGACCGGGCAAAACCCGCGGTGACGAGGAAGATCATGATCAGCGGATAGGGCGTTTCCGGCGTGAAGAAGCTGTTGGCAAGCGTCGTGCAGGCGCCGACAATGCCGGCCCCGATCAGCGTCGAGCGGAAGCCGGTTGCCGCAAATACCCGCTTGGCCATGAACTTGGTGGTGATCGCGCCGATCGCACCGGCAAAGGTGATCATGCCCGACTGGAACGGGTTGAGACCGAAACCGATCTGCAGCATCAGCGGCATCAGGAAGGGAATGGCGCCCGTCGAAATGCGGAAAACGGTGCCGCCGACGGAGGCGGCCCGGAAGGTCGCGTTCTGGAAAATGCGGAAATCCAGAATGGGAGCGGGGTGGCGTGCGGCGTGGCGCAGATAAAGAAAACCGCAGATGAAACCGATGATCGTCGAGGCGATGCCGATGGCCGGCGGCAGCGCCGGCAGGCTGACGACCGAAAGCCCGAACACCACGCCGGAAGCGGCAATGCCGGACAGCACGAAACCCTTGCCGTCCATCGGCGGCGGGTTGGTGGTTTCGATTTCCGGCAGGAAGATCGTCGAAAGCCAGATGCCGATGACGCCGATCGGCACGTTGATGAGGAATATCCAGTGCCATGAGAAATAGGTGGTGATGAAACCGCCGATCGGCGGGCCGGTCAGCGGTCCGACGAGGCCGGGGATCGTCAAAAGCGCCATGGCGGAGACGAGTTCGCTGCGCTTGGTCGTGCGCAGCAGCACGAGGCGGCCGACCGGCGTCATCATCGCGCCGCCCATGCCCTGCAGGAAACGCGAGAGCACGAATTCGAACACCGACGACGAAACGGCGCAGCAGATCGACCCCACCACGAAGACGCCGATGGCGAAACGGAAGATTTTCTTCGCGCCGTATTTGTCGGCCATCCAGCCGCTGATGGGAATGAAGATCGCCAGCGCCACCATATAGGCGGTCAAAGCGAGCTTGAGCGTGATCGGGCCGACATTGAGGTCTTTCGCAATCGCCGGAAGCGAGGTGGCGATGACGGTGGAGTCCATCTGCTCCATGAAGAGAGCGACTGCCAGGATGAGGGGAATGATGCGGTTCATGGGTCTGCCTGCGGCTTTCCGCTGCGACAAAGGATATCGCCGTTCCTCCTACGCCTGATAGGCCCGCTTGCCAACACGTTAATTATCAATTTCTCAAGTTACGATCAAACCTGCGTGAGGCCGGTTTCCTTGAAACTTTCTCGCTCTATTGTCCGTTGGGCAAAGTTCAGTTGGTGATAACGGCCAGTTGGCGATATCGGAGACAAGATGATGACCCAATCCTTGAGCATGAGCAGACGTGGCCTCATCGGCGCAGCGGGCGCAAGCGTTCTCGGCGCGCCGTTGTTGATGGCGCGCACCGCGACGGCCCAGACGAACCAGCCGCAAACCTCCATGGAGATCGAACACGCCATGCCGCCGGAAACCAACCGTTTCAAACTCGGTAATTTCGAGGTGCTGGTCGTGAAGGACGGCGCACGCGCGGTTCCGAACCCCGGGGAGACCTTCGGCACCGACCAGACGGCGGAGACCGTCGGCAAATTGCTGGAAGACAATTTTCTGCCGAAGGAGCAATTCGTCAATTCCTTCTCTCCGGTTCTCGTCAATACCGGCAGCGATCTCGTGCTGTTCGACACAGGTTTCGGCGAAGCCGGCCGCGGCGCCGGCAATGGCCGCCTGATCGAAGGCATGGCGGCGGCCGGTTATACGCCGGAAGATGTGACCGTGGTGGTGCTGACGCACATGCATGGCGACCATATTGGCGGCCTGATGGAAAAGGGCGCGCCGGCCTTTTCGAAGGCGCGTTATGTGGTCGGTCAGGCGGAATACGATTTCTGGACGGATGAAAAGCGCGTCGGCACACCCGCCGAGGGCGGTCACAAGGGCGTTCTCGCCAACGTCAAGCCGCTGGCGGAAAAGGCGACCTTCATCGGCGACGGCGCCAGTGTCGTTTCCGGGATTACCAGCGTGGCGGCCTTTGGCCATTCACCCGGACACATGATCTTCCGTGTCGAATCGGAAGGCAAACAGCTGATCCTGACGGCGGACACGGCCAACCATTTCGTCCTGTCGCTGCAAAGACCGGACTGGGAGGTGAGGTTCGACATGGACAAGGCCGCCGCCGCCGCGACCCGCAGGAAGGTTTACGACATGATCGCCACCGACCGGCTGCCCTTCCTCGGTTACCATATGCCTTTCCCTTCTGTCGGTTATGCGGAGAAGCTGGATACGGGTTATCGTTTCGTGCCGAAATCCTATCAGTTCGATATCTGAACACCGCTGCAATGCGGCAACACCGAAAACCCGGAAGGTTATTCCGGGTTTTTTCTATTCCCTTCCTGTCATGAACGTGTTACCAGCCCTCGCCAACTTCCAAGCAATCCTTGCAGGCCGCCGGGGTGAACTTTTCGTTCCGGAACGGTCACGCATTTTCAGTATGAAGGAATTTGGCCATGGCACGCATCATTCAAACACCCACTGGTTTGGACGCTCTCACATTTGACGATGTGTTGCTGCAACCCGGACATTCCGAAGTCATGCCGGGACAGACGAATATCTCGACCCGCATTGCCCGCGATATCGATCTCAACCTGCCGATCCTGTCTTCCGCCATGGATACGGTCACCGAAGGTCGTCTCGCCATCGCCATGGCCCAGGCCGGCGGCATCGGCGTCATCCACCGCAACCTGACCCCCATCGAACAGGCCGAAGAAGTCCGGCAGGTGAAGAAGTTCGAAAGCGGCATGGTCGTCAACCCGGTCACCATCGGCCCGGATGCGACGCTTGCCGAAGCCCAGGCCCTGATGAAGGCGCATGGCATTTCCGGCATTCCGGTGGTTGAAAACGGCGGCACCGGCGGCCACAAGAACGGCCGTCTCGTCGGCATTCTAACGAACCGCGACGTGCGCTTTGCCTCCGATCCGCAGCAGAAGATCTACGAACTGATGACCCGCGAAAACCTGGTCACGGTCAAGGAAACCAGCGTCGACCAGCAGGAAGCCCGCCGCCTGCTGCACAAGCACCGCATCGAAAAGCTGCTGGTGGTGGATGCCAAGGGCAATTGCGTCGGCCTCATCACCGTCAAGGACATTGAGAAGTCGCAGCTCAACCCCAACGCCACCAAGGATGCGCAGGGCCGTCTTCGCGCTGCCGCCGCCATCAGCGTCGGTGCTGACGCCATCGAGCGCGCCGAGCGCCTCATCGATGCCGGCGTCGACCTTCTGGTCGTCGATACCGCGCATGGCCATTCGCAGCGCGTGCTGGATGCCGTCTCGCAGGTCAAGAAGATGTCGAACTCGGTTCGCATCATCGCCGGCAACGTCGCCACCGCCGACGGCACCAAGGCGCTGATCGATGCCGGTGCGGACGCCGTCAAGGTCGGCATCGGTCCCGGCTCCATCTGCACCACCCGCATCGTTGCCGGCGTTGGCGTTCCGCAGCTGGCCGCCGTCATGGCGTCGGTGGAAGCGGCCAATGCCGCCGATATTCCGGTCATCGCCGATGGCGGCATCAAGTTCTCGGGCGATCTGGCCAAGGCCATTGCCGCCGGCGCTTCCGCCGTCATGATCGGCTCGCTGCTGGCCGGCACGGATGAAAGCCCGGGTGAGGTGTTCCTCTATCAGGGCCGTTCCTTCAAGGCCTATCGCGGCATGGGCTCCGTCGGCGCCATGGCGCGCGGTTCCGCCGACCGCTATTTCCAGGCCGAAGTGCGCGATACGCTGAAGCTCGTGCCGGAAGGCATCGAAGGCCAGGTTCCCTACAAGGGTCCGGTTTCCGGCGTGCTGCACCAGCTGGCCGGCGGCCTGAAGGCCGCCATGGGTTACGTTGGCGGCAGCAACATCAAGGAATTCCAGGAGCGCGCCACCTTCGTGCGCATTTCCAGCGCCGGACTGCGTGAAAGCCACGCCCATGACGTGACGATCACCCGCGAAAGCCCGAACTATCCCGGCGCGGTTTGATCTTTCGAGCCGAATCCGTAAAAAGATAGGCTGAGTATTTGGCGCTCCCCGATCTGAAGCCGGATCGGGGAGCGTTTTCACGATTGGGGGAGAAAGCATGTCACCGACGACCGCAATGTTCTGGCCGATGATCGCCCATGTCTTTCTCGTCTTCTGCCTTTACGGACTGCTGATCTACCGGCGCAACAAATACACCTTCAAGGATCGCGAATCGGCAATCAGGCTGCGCGACCGGGGTGAGGAGGCGCGCGAAAGCTATCTGGTGAACCGCAATATCGCCAACCAGTTCGAACTTCCCGTCCTGTTCCACATTGCCTGCCTGCTGCTTTACATCACGGATGCGGACAACATCGTCACCATCGTGCTGGCCTGGCTGTTCGTGCTTTCACGTTACGCCCACTCCTATGTCCATGTCACCAGCAATCGCCTGCGCCAGCGCGGGGCCTTGTTCGGCATCGGCTTTGCGCTGTTGGTCTGCCTGTGGGCCTGGCTTGCCATCTGGTTGGCGCTGGAGTGAAACGGCAGCGTCGCTTGCCTCATAAGTGAGACAGTCGGCGCCTCCAAAATAAGCCGATTTGCGATAGGTCAATTCCATGACGCCGCATCCCCGTTAATCTCTGCCTGCCGTCGAGGATTTCAGGCGAGCAGAGATTGAGGAGCATGTCATGGCAAACACAATGAAGGCGGCCGTTGTCCGCGCGTTTGGAAAACCGCTGACCATCGAGGAAGTGCCGATCCCGGATCCCGGCCCCGGTGAAATTCTCATCAACTACAAGGCGACGGGCATTTGCCACACCGATCTGCACGCCGCAACCGGCGACTGGCCGGTAAAACCCAACCCGCCCTTCATTCCCGGCCATGAAGGCGTCGGATACGTCGCCAAGATCGGCGCGGGCGTCACCGGCATCAAGGAAGGCGACCGCGCCGGCACGCCTTGGCTTTATACCGCCTGCGGATGCTGCATACCCTGCCGCACCGGCTGGGAAACATTGTGCCCAAGCCAGAAGAATTCCGGCTATTCCGTCAATGGCAGCTTCGCCGAATATGGCCTCGCCGATCCGAAATTCGTCGGCCGCCTGCCGGATAATCTGGACTTCGGCCCGGCAGCCCCCGTGCTCTGCGCCGGTGTCACCGTCTATAAGGGTTTGAAGGAAACCGAGGTCAGACCCGGTGAGTGGGTGGTCATTTCGGGCATTGGCGGGCTTGGCCACATGGCCGTGCAATATGCCAAGGCGATGGGCATGCATGTCGTTGCCGCCGATATTTTCGACGACAAGCTTGAGCTTGCGAAAAAACTCGGGGCCGACGTCACCGTCAACGGTCGCGCGCCCGACGCGGTGGAGCAGGTGCAGAAGGCGACCGGCGGCGTCCATGGCGCGCTGGTGACGGCGGTCTCCCCCAAGGCCATGGAGCAGGCCTATGGCTTCCTGCGCTCCAAGGGCACCATGGCGCTTGTCGGCCTGCCGCCGGGCTTCATCTCCATTCCGGTGTTCGACACGGTGCTGAAGCGCATCACGGTGCGTGGCTCCATTGTCGGCACGCGGCAGGATCTGGAGGAGGCGCTGACCTTCGCCGGTGAAGGCAAGGTGGCCGCCCACTTCTCCTGGGACAAGCTGGAAAACATCAACGATATCTTCCACCGCATGGAAGAGGGCAAGATCGACGGCCGCATCGTCGTGGACCTCGCCGCCTGAGGCCAATGACAGGGCTTGCGGCGCTCACGCAAAAGTGTGGCGCCGCTTCCGCCAGCCCCGTTCCCACCGGGGCGATCTGCGTTATCCTCCCTGGCGCATCCGTGCGTTCAAGGAGGACAGGGTGATGGACAAGCCGAAGATTACGCAGGCCATGATCGACGCTTACGATGAATATACCCATCTCAGCCTCGACCGCCGCAAATTCATGGAAAAGCTCACGGCGCTCGCCGGCTCGGGCGCTGCTGCGGCGGCCATAGCACCGCTCCTTTCGGCCAATAGCGCCCGTGCGGCCATCGTCGCGCCGGATGATGCGGGCATCGTTGCGGAAGACGTGACCTATCCGGCCCCAAGCGGCGAGATGAAGGGTTATCTCGTCACGCCGAAATCGGTGTCTGGGCCGATCGGCTCCGTCATCGTCATTCATGAAAACCGCGGTCTGAACGACCATATCCGCGACGTGGCGAGACGTGTGGCGCTTGCCGGTTTCCGGGCGCTGGCGGTCGATTTCCTCTCGCCGCAGGGCGGCACCCCCTCGGATGAGGACAAGGCAAGGGAGATGTTCAGCGGTCTTGACATGGATGCAACCGTAGCCAATGCCGAAGCCGGCCGAGTCTGGCTTGCGGCAAGGCAGGGGGCCAATGGCAAGGTCGGTGCAGTCGGTTTCTGCTGGGGCGGCGGATTGGTCAACCGTTTCGCCACCAGATCGGCTGGCCTCAATGCCGGCGTTGCCTATTACGGCCAGCAGGCCCCGGCGGCCGATGTGCCGGCCATCAAGGCGCCGCTGCTTTTGCACTATGCGGGCCTCGACGAACGCATAAACGCCGGCATCGATGCCTACAGGAAGGCGCTGGAGGAAAACGGCAAGACCTTTGAAATCTTCGTTTATGACGGCGTCAACCATGCCTTCAACAATGACACGTCCTCGGCGCGTTACGGCAAGGCGGCGGCCGACCTCGCCTGGGGCCGGACGGTGGATTTCTTCAAAAAATATCTGGCGTGATTGGGTTTTCGGCCGCGCCGGTGTGAAGGCGCAGGATGTTGTCCATTGTCGAGGGCGCGTGGGGCTTACCCCCCTCTGCCCTGCCGGGCATCTCCCCCTCAAGGGGGGAGATCGGCAAGAGGCACTACCTCAATTTCCTTCTTAGACTGTGAGATGGGCGAAACCTCGCCGCAAATCGATCTCCCCCCTTGAGGGGGAGATGCCCGGCAGGGCAGAGGGGGCCAAGCCCCCCACACCTCAGTCAGCTGCTCTAAACGCCACCAGCCCCACGCTTCAAATGCTCATCCAGCCTCGGCATGATTTCCACGAAATTGCAGGGCAGGTGGCGATAATCGAGCTGGGCCTTGAGGATGCCGTCCCAGGCATCCTTGCATGCACCCGGCGAGCCGGGCAGCACGAAGATGAAGGTGGCGTTCGCGACGCCGCCGGTCGCGCGTGACTGGATGGTGGCCGTGCCGATCTTGTCATAGGAAATGCGATGAAAAAGCGCGGAAAAACCGTCCATGCGCTTTTCGAACAGCGGCTCCAGCGCCTCGGGCGTCACGTCGCGGCCGGTAAAGCCGGTGCCGCCGGTGGTGATGACCACATCCACGCCATCCGCGAGCGTCCATTCCCGCACGGTATCTGCAATCGCCGCCTTGTCATCCGGCACGATGCTCCGGGCGGCGAGGCGGTGTCCTGCCTCTTCAAGCCGGGCGACAAGCGTGTCGCCGGATTTGTCGTTTTCCAGCGTGCGGCTGTCCGACACGGTCAAAACCGCAATGCCAAGGGGAATGAAGGGTCTTTCGCCTGCCATGACCTATCCTCAAATGGTCCGCGTTGCCTGAAAATACCAGCCGGGGCGTTGTTTCCGAAGCGATGTTTCCGCGTTAAGGGCGGCATCGAAGGAATGAAAAAGCCCAAAACAGGTCGCACCCGACCCGGACATGCGCACAAATGCGGCATCCTCCTGCGACAGCAATTCGATGACCTCGCCGATCTCCGGCAGCAGGGCCTGCGCCGCTGGTTGCAGATCGTTGCGGCTTTGCGCCAGAAAATCCGTCCAGCGAATTGCCGCATGGGCCGGCAGGCGGGGGTTGGTCTTGCTCTGCAAGCGCCGGAAAATCTCCGGCGTCGAGACGGCTTTCAGCGGGTTGGCGAGCACCAGAAACAGGCGGGGCAGATCGGTCACCGGTTCGATCTCTTCGCCGATACCGCGCGCGATGAGGGGCCGGCTGGCAAGGCACATCGGTACATCCGCACCGAGGGTAAGGGCGAGCGATGCAAGTCTTTCCGGCTCCATCGACGCATGCCAGTGCCGCAGGAGCGCCCGCAACACCGCCGCTGCATCCGCCGAGCCGCCGCCTATGCCGGAGGCGACCGGCAGGTTCTTTTCGAGATCAATGGCGACAGGATGGCCCGACCGACCCGTCGCCGCAAGCACATCGCGCAGCCTGTCCCGGGCGCGGGTGACGAGATTGTCACCGCCATCACCGGCGCGCAGAAGATCGCCGAAAGGACCGGAGATGGAGAAGGTGTCGGCATCGGCATCGCGGACGCGAATGCTGTCGCCGGCCTCGGTGAATGTCACCAGCGTTTCGAGCAGATGGTAGCCATCCGGCCGCTGGCCGGTCACATGCAGCGCCAGATTGATCTTGGCCGGGGCCGCCTCGATGGTTTCGGTCGCCCCGGTCGTGTCATTTACCGGCATGCGGCGTCAGGATTTCTTGTCCGGGGCAGGGGTGGCCGGTGCCGGCGGAGCCGGCGGTTGCGGCGCGGCGTCCTTCTTGGCGGTGTTCTCGGCATCCTTTTCCAGAGGCGGCAGGCCGTTGGCGATCTTTTCCTTCACCTTGGCCTTGTCCACGTCGTCGCTGTCGCCGATCAGGGCGCGGTTCCACTGATAGACCGCCTCGATCTTGCGGCCCACACGCCAATAGGCGTCGCCCAGATGGTCGTTGATCGTCGGATCGCCGGCCTTCAGCTCGATCGCCCGCTCCAGTTCCGTCACGGCCTCATCGAAGGCGCCGAGTCTATAATGCGCCCAGCCGAGCGAATCGACGATGTAACCGTCATTCGGGCGAAGCTCGACGGCGCGGCTGATCATCTCCATGCCTTCATCGAGATTGATGCCCTTGTCCACCCAGGAATAACCGAGATAGTTCAGCACCTGCGGCTGCTCCGGATTGAGTTCCAGCGCCCGCTTGAAATTCGGTTCCGCCTTGTCCCATTCCTTCAGGCGCTCATAGGCGATGCCGCGCTGGAAGAACACCGACCAATCGGATTTCTGCGGTACGGCGCCGATCACCTCGATGGCCTTGTCGTAATTCTCGGCCATGGCGCGATAGTCCTTGGCGTCCGAAAGCACGCTGCCATAGGCGAGATAGGATCTGATATCCTTCGGGTCGGATTCGAGCAGGGATTGCAGGTGCGTGCGCGCCTCGTCCACCTTGCCGGTCTGGGCAAGCGTCAGCCCGAGCTGCAGCTCGGAGATGCGATACATCGGCGAGTCCTTCGGCACTTCGCGATAAAAGGCGATGGCGCGGTCGGGCTGTTTCAGCGCCTCGGCAAGCCCGCCGAGGAGAATGAGCGTATCGGGGCTCTTCGGGTCGAGCGCGCGCGATGTCTGCAGGTAAAGGGTAACGATCTCCTCGGCGCCTTCGCGGTTCAGCGCGCCCGCGATGGAGAACATCACGGAAGCGGCGCCCTCGACGGCATTGGTGATCTGCTGTTGCGGCTTTTCGCCCTTCTCGATGGATTCGCGCAGCGCTTTCAGCGGCGCGTAATTCGGCGCGAAAGTATCGCCGACGGCAATCGCGTCCAGCGCCTTCTGCCTGTTGCCGGCGGAGGCCTCGAGCCGGGCAAGCGCCATCACCGCGCGCATGTAGGTATCGGAGGCGGTGGCCCCGCCTTCGCGGTCCGTCACAGCCTCGTTGAGGCTCTTGCGGGCGGCATCGGTATTGCCGCTGACGAGGGCGATTGCGGCGGCATTGTATTTCTGGAAGATCGAAATCCAGCCCGGACCCTTCATGTTGTTGACGAGCGCCAGCGCTTCCTTCGGCTTGCCGGAACCGGCGCGCGCCCAGGCGGTCAACAGCGTGTTGACCATGCGGTCGAGATCGTTCGGGCCGGTGTATTTCAGGATTTTCTCGGCCTTGGCGAATTCCTTGTCCTTGATGGCGTCGAGACCGCGAACGATGGTCGTCACCCGCTCGACGGAGGTATCGTCCTTCATCGTATCGGCGATCTTGGCGCCGGCCTCGAAATTGCCGCTCAGAAGCTCGGCGATCATCAGCCGCTGGCGGATTTCCGAATTGGCCGGATCGAACTCCAGCGCCTTCTTGTAAAGCGAAATCGCTGTCGGATAGTCCTGATCGACATCGGCGTTGCGCCCGGCGAGGAAAGCGCCGGAGAAGGTGTTCACCTTGGCGGGATCGAAGGTGACGGCCTTGTCTTCCGCTTTTGCCTTTGTCTCCGCAAAGCCGGGGCTTGCACCCGCGCCAATCGTGAGAGCGGCGACGAGAGCCGCGCTGCAAAGAAGACGGAGTGCTGGTTTACGCCGCATGAGGGAACCTTTGCCTTTGTGCATATGCACGGAAAAATCAGTTTCCATTGTTTGGTCACGATAGAATGGCTTTTTTGAAGCAACCCCGCAAGAAATTATGGCCTTGGCCACAATCCGGCCTTGCGGGGACTGCCACCCGAAATGCCGGGCGGACGGAGGGTGTCATCCGCCGTGCGCACCAGCCTCCGGCGTCAGTTGAGACGCTCGATGCAGAAGTCGATCACTTCCAGAAGCGCATTTTTCCACGGGCTCTGCGGCAGGGGCGCAAGGGCGTCGCGGGCGATGGTGCCGTAATGCGTCGCACGGCTGATCGTATCGCCGAGACCATTGTATTTGGTGATCAGTCCGAGCGCCTTTTCGAGGTTCTCGTCGCTGCTTTCGCCCTTTTCGATGGCATTGCGCCAGAAGGCGCGCTCATCCTGCGTTCCGCGACGATAGGAAAGGATGACCGGCAGCGTGATCTTGCCCTCACGGAAATCGTCGCCGGTATTCTTGCCGAGATCGGCCGATTTGCCACCGTAGTCCAGCACGTCGTCGACCAGCTGGAAGGCGAGGCCGAGATTCATGCCGTAGGACTTCAGCGCGCTGCGGCTGGCCTTGTCGGTCTTGGCGACGATGGGGCCGACTTCCGCCGCCGCGGCGAACAGGGCGGCCGTCTTGGCGCGAATCACCTGAAGATAGTCGTCCTCGGTGGTTTCCATGTTCTTGGCGACGGAAAGCTGCAGCACTTCGCCTTCGGCGATCACCGAAGCGGCGGTGGACAGCACGTCGAGGGCGTCGAGCGAGCCGACATCCACCATCATGCGGAAGGCCTGGCCGAGCAGGAAGTCGCCGACAAGGACGCTTGCCTGGTTGCCCCAGATGGTGCGGGCGGTGGATTTGCCGCGGCGCAGGTCGCTTTCATCCACCACATCGTCATGCAGAAGCGTTGCCGTGTGCATGAATTCCACGCTGGTGGCGAGCTTGATGTGATTGTCGCCCTGGTAGCCGAACATCGAGGCCGAAGCCAGCGTCAGCATCGGACGCAGGCGTTTGCCGCCGGAGGAGATCAGGTGGTTGGCCACTTCCGGTATCATCTGGACATCGGAGCCCGCCTTGGAAAGGATAAGCTGGTTCACCCGTTCCATGTCAGGGCGGGTCAGGTCGACAAGCGGCTTGACGGATGCGAGTTTGTTTTTGCTTTCTTCAAGCGGTATGACGACGCCCAAGGGACAGGACTCCTGTTCGAATTTGAATTTGACAATAAAAACTGGCGCCTTGCGCGGCAAGGGGCGAATTGCCGCCAACCATTCAAAAAGATGGGAATTTAAGGTCTATCCATGCGTGAACTGATCCGTACCAACGATGCCGTGCTGCTCTCCTTCGCGGAAAGCCTGATGAAGGACGCCGGCATCCACTGCCTCGTCGCCGATCAGGCCATGAGCATTCTGGAGGGGTCGCTCGGTCTTTTGCCCCGGCGTTTTCTGGTTGAAGAGGATCGTGCGGATCAGGCCCGCCGCATCCTCATCGATGCCGGGCTGGGAGACGAGCTGCGCAACGAAGAGGCTTGATCTGAGGTGGGCGGCGAAATTTCCGAAACGATCGATGCCTTTCACCGCGGCCGGTTTCACATCCTCCAGCCCAAGGGCAGGGGGCACCGGGCCGGCATGGACGCCATGCTTCTGGCCTCGCTGGTGGCGGATGATCGCACCTGCCGGGTCGCCGATCTCGGCGCGGGCGCCGGTGCCGCCGGCATGGCCGTGGCCGCGCGGCTCGAAAAGGCCGAAGTGACGCTCTACGAGCGTTCGCCGGACATGGCGGATTTTGCCCGCCGCAGCCTGTTATTGCCGGAAAACACCGCCTTTTCCGCCCGTATCAGCGTGTGCGAGGCGGATGTGACCCTGCGCGCGAAAGCACGCGTTGAAGCGGGTTTGCCGGACGAGCATTTCCACCATGTCATCATGAATCCGCCCTATAATGATGCGGGTGACCGCCGCACGCCGGACGCCCTGAAGGCCGAGGCCCACGCCATGACGCAAGGCCTGTTCGAGGACTGGATCAGGACCGCAGGCGCGATCATGATTCCGGGCGGGCAGCTTTCGCTAATCGCACGGCCGCAATCCGTGGCGGAGATCATTGCCGCCTGCGGCAGCCGTTTCGGCGGCATCGAGATCACCCTCATCCATCCGCGTCCGGGTGAGGATGCGGTGCGCATGCTGGTTACCGCCATCAAGGGATCGCGCGCCCGCCTGTCCTTCCGCGCGCCGCTCGTCATGCACGAGACCGGCAGCCACGCCTTCACGCCCTTCGTGGATGATCTCAACAATGGCCGCACCGCCTATTCGCGTCATGTAAGGGCAATCCGGTCCGCGTCATAAATATCGCCGTTCCGCCGGTTGCGCCATTGCGTTTTCCGGGGCGATACATACATCCGTGACGATGAGGCAAATGCTGCGAGGATTGAGTAGTGGGTTTTCTGAAGTATCTTGTGCCGAAGCGTTTCCGCAAAAAGGAGCTCGTCATCCCGGTCGTGCGCATGCATGGCGCGATCATGGCCGGTGGCAGCCAATTCCGCCCCGCGCTCAATCTCGCCTCCTATGCGCCGCTCCTCGACAAGGCCTTCGCCGTCAAGGATGCGCCGGCCGTCGCCATTTCGCTCAATTCGCCCGGCGGCTCGCCGGTGCAGGCGCGGATGATCTATAACCGCATCCGCCAGCTCGCCGAGGAAAAGGAAAAGAAGGTCCTGATCTTCGTGGAGGATGTGGCGGCCTCCGGCGGTTACATGATCGCGCTGGCCGGTGACGAGATCATCGCCGATCCCACCTCCATCGTCGGTTCGATCGGCGTCGTTTCCGGCGGCTTCGGTTTTCCGGAAATGCTGCGGAAGATCGGTGTGGAGCGCCGTGTCTATACGGCCGGGGAAAACAAGGTCATCCTCGACCCCTTCCAGCCGGAAAAGGAAGGCGATATCGATTACCTGAAGTCGCTTCAGGTGGAAATCCACAATGTTTTCATCGATATGGTCAAGATGCGTCGCGGCTCGAAGCTGAAGGAGGATGAAGCAATCTTCTCCGGCCTGTTCTGGACCGGCATGCGCGGCCTCGACCTCGGCCTGATCGACGGGCTGGGCGACATGCGGGAGGTTCTGCGCCGCCGTTACGGCGAAAAGGTCAAGCTCCAGCTCGTCAGCGGCGGGCGCACCCTGTTCGGCAAAAAGGTGCCGGGCGTCAATGCAGCGCTGGATGTGAATGCCGAAAGGCTCGCCGCCGGCGCCGTCTCGGGGCTTGCGGAGGTCGCCGAAGAAAAGGCATTGTGGTCGCGTTTCGGTCTATGATGTCGCGGGAATAAAGCCTTATGGCGCAGCTCATTACAATTCTTCTTCTGGTGGTGGGGTCCGTCATCCTCTACCGCCGCTTCGTCCGCGATGCGGAAAAGCTGTCGGCGAAATCGAAACGGCGCGAGAAGGAACGCGAGACCGGCGCCATTGGCACGCTGATCAAGGACCCGGAAACCGGTGAGTACCGCGTGAAGCGCGAGGATGAGACGTAATTTTCCTGTAACGCGGAATTTGCTATAGTCTCTTTGTCGATAGGAGGCATCCATGCGCGTCACGAAATGGGGCGACAGTCTTGCGGTCCGCATCCCGGCGGATGTCGCGGAAGCTTTGCATATCAAGGAAGGCGACGAGGTGGATGTTTCTGTGCCGACACAGGAGCCGTCTGCCGTTATCTCGGACGAGGAGCGCGAAAAAATACTGGGGTATATTCGTGCTCAACGTTGGCAGCTTCCGCGCGGCTGGAAATTCGACCGTGAAGAGGCGAATGAACGTTGAGCCATGTGCCGTTCCTCGACACGAATATTTTCATCTACGCCTTTCTCGATGACGAACGCTCCTTCACGGCGCAGGAGATCGTTTCGAAACCCTACGCAACGAGCGTTCAGGCACTTAATGAATTTGCGAGTGTCGTTCGGCGAAAGTGGCCGCAGAAATGGATCGAAATCCGCAGATCACTGGACGGTCTCCGGCGAATGGCCGTCACCGTTGTCGAACTTGATTTGCAGTTGAATTCGCAAGCTGTTGATCTTGTCGACAAGTACAACTTTGCGTTCTACGACTCGCTCATGCTTGCAGCGGCTTTACGGGCAAATAGCATCGTCTTCATCTCCGAAGACATGCATGACGGCCTCACCGTCGAAGGGCGGATGAAGATCGTCAACCCCTTCACCTCCCGCCGCCACGCATAAAACCTTGACCCTCACGCCCTGCCGTGGCACCAGTCCGCATCCGAAGTAAGTCAATGCTTACTTGTCCTCCTAACGCCGCGATGACTGCAATGACCGATGTTCCCGACCATATGAACCCGAAGCGTTCCTTTCAGGCCCTGATCCTGACGCTGCACAATTACTGGGCCGACAAGGGCTGCGCGGTGCTGCAGCCCTATGATATGGAAGTGGGTGCGGGTACGTTTCATCCGGCGACGACGCTGCGCGCACTCGGTCCGAAGCCGTGGAAGGCCGCTTATGTGCAGCCCTCGCGCCGCCCGTCCGACGGCCGATACGGTGAAAACCCCAACCGCCTGCAGCATTATTACCAGTATCAGGTCATCCTGAAGCCCAACCCGTCGAACCTGCAGGAACTCTATCTCGGTTCGCTGAAGGCGATCGGCCTCGATCCGCTGCTGCATGACGTGCGCTTCGTCGAAGACGACTGGGAAAGCCCGACGCTCGGCGCCTGGGGCCTTGGCTGGGAATGCTGGTGCGACGGCATGGAAGTCTCGCAGTTCACTTACTTCCAGCAGGTCTGCGGCATCGAATGCTCGCCGGTTGCGGGCGAACTGACCTATGGTCTGGAGCGTCTGGCCATGTATGTGCAGGGCGTCGACAATGTCTACGACCTGAACTTCAACGGCCGCGAGGGCGAAGAGAAGATTTCCTATGGCGACGTCTTTTTGCAGGCCGAGCAGGAATATTCCCGTCACAACTTCGAATTTGCCGATACGGCCATGCTGCATCGTCATTTCATCGACGCCGAAAAGGAGTGCCAGGCGCTTCTCGCTGCCGGCGCGCCCGGTGATAACGACAATCAGCGCCTGCACAAATGCGTGTTCCCGGCCTATGACCAGTGCATCAAGGCCAGCCATGTCTTCAACCTTCTGGATGCGCGCGGCGTAATTTCGGTCACGGAACGCCAGAGCTATATCCTGCGCGTGCGCACGCTGGCGAAAGCCTGCGGCGAAGCCTTCCTACTGACGGATGCGGGCGGGCTGAACTGGAACAGGGCCGCCTGACGATCTATCTAAGGCGGGCAACAGTCTAACGTGCGGATGCCGGTGCGGTGTCCGCGCCTCTTGAGGAGGGGTCGGGAATGTTCATCACGCTGGCAATCATCGCGGCAATCGCGCTTTATGTGGTCTTCATCTATAACGGCCTCGTCAAGGCGCGGCAGATGAAGGAGGAGGCGTGGTCTGGCATCGACGTGCAGCTGAAACGCCGCGCCGATCTCATTCCCAACCTCATCGAGACCGTGAAGGGTTATGCGGCGCATGAAAAAAGCACCTTCGAGGAGGTGATCAACCTGCGCAACCGGGCACAGGCCGTGCCGGCCGGCGATGTCGAAGGCCGCGCCCAGGCGGAAGGCCTGCTGTCCCAGGCGCTCGGTAAACTCTTTGCGCTTGCCGAAGCCTATCCCGATCTCAAGGCCAACACCAACTTTCTGGAATTGCAGCGCTCGCTCGAAACCATCGAAGGCGAACTCCAGATGTCGCGCCGTTATTACAATGGCGCTGCCCGCGATCTGAACGTCAAGGTGGAAAGCTTCCCGTCCAATCTGGTCGCCGGCCAGTTCGGCTTTGCCAAGGCGCCCTATTTCGAGATCGAGAACCCGGCCGACCGCGCCGTACCGACAGTGAAATTTTAAGCGCACTGCTCTCCCGCCAGCTTAAAACTTCCCGTTCAAATTCCGATAATCCGGCTCTTTGCCGCATTTTTTGACAAGACGACAATCATGATCGAACTGACCATCACCCCGCCCGGCCATCCGCTTTCCGGCAAGGTCGAGCCGCCCGGCTCCAAGTCCATCACCAATCGTGCGCTTCTCCTGGCTGGTCTTGCCAAGGGCAAAAGCCGGTTGACCGGTGCACTGAAAAGCGACGACACGCTTTATATGGCCGAAGCCCTGCGCGAGATGGGCGTGAAGGTAACCGAGCCTGATGCCACCACTTTCGTGGTGGAAAGCACGGGCGTTTTGCAACAGCCGGAAAGGCCGCTTTTCCTTGGCAATGCCGGCACGGCTACGCGCTTCCTCACTGCCGCTGCCGCACTTGTGGATGGCGCCGTCATCATCGATGGCGACGAGCACATGCGCAAACGCCCGATCATGCCGCTGGTGGAGGCCCTTCGCTCCCTCGGCGTCGAGGCGGATGCCCCGACCGGCTGCCCGCCCGTCACCGTCTGCGGCAAGGGCACAGGGTTCCCGAAAGGCAGCGTCACCATCGATGCCAACCTTTCCAGCCAGTATGTCTCGGCGCTGCTGATGGCGGCGGCCTGCGGCGACAAGCCTGTCGATATCATCCTCAAGGGCGAGGAAATCGGTGCGAAAGGCTATATCGACCTCACCACCTCAGCCATGGAAGCCTTCGGCGCCAAGGTGGAGCGGGTCAGCAACGCCATCTGGCGCGTGCATCCGACCGGCTACACGGCCACGGATTTCCACATCGAGCCGGATGCCTCCGCCGCCACCTATCTCTGGGGCGCGGAGCTTCTGACCGGCGGCGCGATCGATATCGGCACGCCGGCCGACAAATTCACCCAGCCGGATGCCAAGGCCCATGAGGTCATGGCGAAGTTTCCGCATCTGCCCGCCGAAATCGACGGTTCGCAGATGCAGGACGCCATTCCGACCATCGCGGTTCTGGCCGCCTTCAACGAGACGCCGGTGCGTTTCGTCGGCATCGCCAATCTGCGCGTCAAGGAATGCGACCGCATCCGTGCCGTCTCGCTCGGCCTCAACGAAATTCGCGACGGTTTGGCGCATGAGGAAGGCGACGACCTGATCGTGCATTCCGATCCCGCTCTTGCCGGCCAGACGGTCAAGGCCTCCATCGATACCTTTGCCGACCACCGCATCGCCATGAGCTTCGCCCTGGCGGCGCTGAAGATCGGCGGCATCGCCATCCAGAACCCGGCCTGCGTGGGCAAGACCTACCCGGCTTACTGGAAAGAGCTCGCCTCGCTCGGCGTCGACTACACGGAAAAGGAAAGCGCTGCCGAGGCGCAGCACTGACGCCATCAAGGAGAACTGCCCGTGAAGACCATCGCCGCAAGACTTCTCGCGCTGTTCGTCTTCCTGGGCGCCGCTTTCCCGGCCTTTGCGGAGGAATTTATCCGCTCTTACCATTCCGTCGTCGAGGTGGCGGCGGATGGCAAGCTGACGGTGACGGAAACCATCACCGCCCGCGCCGAAGGCCAGAACATCAAGCGTGGCATCTTCCGCGATTTCCCGCTTTATGCGCTGGATGCGAATAACCGCCGCACCAAGGTAGATTTCAACGTCGTTTCGGTGGAGCGCGATGGCGCGCCGGAAAACTGGCGCACCGAAAGTATCGATGGCGGCATCCGCATCTATACCGGCAGCGCCGACCGCTTTCTGCCGACCGGCGAACACATCTTCCAGATCACCTACACCACCGCCCGGCAAATCCGTTATTTCAGCGATTATGACGAGTTGACCTGGAACGTCACCGGCAATGGCTGGCAATTCCCGATGGGCGAGATTTCCGCGACCATCACGCTGCCGCAGGGCGTCAAGGCCACCGATACGGCCGTCTTCACCGGTCCGCTGGGCGCGAAAGGCAAGGATGCCCGCATCCTCAGCGAAGGCAATGAAGTCTTTTTCGCCTCCACCCGTCCATTTTCGGTGGGTGAAGGCATGACGGTGGCCGTCAAGCTGCCCAAGGGCGCCATTGCCGCGCCTGACAGCTCGCAGGAGGCGGGCTGGTGGCTGCGGGATAATCTCGCCATCCTGCTTTCCGGTGGTGGGCTTCTGGCCGTGCTGCTTTATTACCTGCGGGCGTGGTTCGCGGTGGGCCGCGATCCGGCCAGAGGCGTGATTGTGCCGCGCTGGGATGCGCCGGAAGGGCTTTCCCCGGCTCTGGTCAATTATGTCGATAATCGTGGTTTTTCCGGCGCGGGCTGGACGGCGCTCTCCGCCTCGGCCCTTGATCTGGCGGTGAAGGGTTACGTCGTTCTGGAGGATCTGAAGAATTCGATCGTCATTCGCCGCACGGAAAAGGCAACCGCCACCGATCTGCCGACCGGGCAGAAGACGCTGCTTGCCTCCATTGGTGGTGCGGGCGAGACTTTGACCATCGACAAGGCCCATGGGGCGGAGGTTGAAAAGGTCGGCAAGCAGTTCCGCGCGGCGATCGAGAAAGAACATCGCGGCAAATATTACCGCAGCAATGCCGGTTACACCGTCTTCGGAATCGTCCTCAGCATTGCCATCATCATCGCGACGCTGGTGTTCGGCGATCTCGATGAAAGCGCCATTGCCGCCGTCCTCGTCTTCGGCTTTTTCGCCTTCTTCTTCAGCATCCTGTCGATTGGTATCGGCCGGCAGTTCTCGCGCGGCGCACCGCTGCGCAAACGGATCGGCGGCATTGTCATGCTGGCCTTTGCCGGTTTCGTGGCCTTTTCCGCCATTGGCGGCGTCGCCACGCAAATCCTGCTGGATGTGACGCACGATACAAAATCGCTGGCGCTGGCCGCCATCGGCGGCATCGTGCTCACCAATGCGTTGTTCCTGTTACTGATGGGCGCGCCGACGCCGCTTGGCCGCAAGCTGATGGACGGCATCGAGGGCCTCAGAACCTATCTGACGCTGGCGGAAAAGGACCGGATGAATATGGCGGGCGCGCCGGCCATGTCGCCGCAGCATTTCGAGACATTGCTGCCCTATGCCGTGGCGCTTGGCGTCGAAAAACCGTGGAGCCGCACCTTCGAGGCCTGGCTTGCCACAGCTGCCGCCGGCGCCGCTGCTGCAAGTTATGCGCCCGGCTGGTATGCGGGCAGTCATTACGGCAGCTTTGGCGACAGGATCGGCGGTTTTTCCACCTCCATGGCCAATACCATCGCCTCCACCATTCCCCAGCCCGTCAGCTCTTCCGGCTCCAGCTTTTCGGGCGGTGGCGGCGGCGGTTTTTCCGGCTCCGGCGGTGGCGGTGGTGGTGGCGGCGGCTGGTGATGCGCGCTGGCGGTAATTTAACCGATAGCTGGTGACTTTTGCCGCTGGTCTTGCTAAGTCCGCGACACTCTTTTGCAACAGATTAAAGTCCTTATCCCATGCCCGATCTTCTGCTTGAACTTCGCTCCGAGGAAATCCCCGCCCGCATGCAGCGCAAGGCGGCGGGCGATCTGAAGAAACTCGTCACCGATGCCTTGGTGGAGAGAGGGCTGACCTATGAGGGCGCACGCGAATATTGGACGCCGCGCCGCCTGACGCTGGATATTCGCGGCCTCAACGCCCGCTCCGCCGATGTGCGTGAGGAGAAGAAGGGCCCGCGCACCGACGCCAATGAAAAGGCCATCGAGGGCTTTCTGCGCGGCGCTGGCCTCAACGATATCTCGGAAGCGCAGGTCGTTTCCGATCCGAAGAAGGGCGATTTTTACATCGCCATCATCAACAAGCCTGGCCGCCCCGCGGAAGAGATCATCGCCGAGGTGATGCCCGGCATCATCCGCTCCTTTCCCTGGCCGAAATCCATGCGCTCCGGCCCGGCCTCCATGCCGAAGGGTTCCAGCTATGCCGGCATCGAAGGCAAGGGCTCGGAAAGCCTGCGCTGGGTGCGCCCGCTGCAATCCATCGTCTGCCTGTTCGGCCCCGAACATGACGAAACGCAGGTCATTCCTTTCGCCATCGACGGCATCGTCGCCGGCAATGTCACCTATGGCCACCGTTTCCATGCGCCCGGCCCGATCACCGTGCGCCGTTTCGAAGATTATGTCTCGAGCCTTGAAAAGGCGAAGGTCATTCTCGACGCCGAGCGCCGCAAGGATATCATTCTGCACGACGCCAAGGACCTGGCCTTCGCCAACGGTCTCGATCTGGTGGAAGATGAAGGTCTGCTGGAAGAGGTCTCCGGCCTCGTCGAATGGCCACAGGTGCTGATGGGCACCTTCGAAGAGGATTACCTGCAGATCCCGGCGGAAATCATCCGCCTCACCATCAAGACCAACCAGAAGTGTTTCGTCACCCGCAATCAGGGTGCGGAAGAGGGTCTTTCCAACCGCTTCATCCTGATCTCGAACATCGAGGCGAGCGATGGCGGCAAGGAAATCATCCACGGTAACGGTAAGGTCGTGCGTGCCCGCCTGTCGGATGCCCGCCACTTCTGGAACCGCGACCAGGGCGATCTGCCCGATCTCGAAACGCTGAAGGACTCGGCTGCGAAATTCAGCCTCGATCTCAAGAAGCCGCTCGACCAGCGCATGGCAAAGCTCGATGCGCTGAACGTTACCTTCCATGCCAAGCTCGGCACGCAGGGGGAGCGCGTGGCCCGTATTCGCGAACTGGCGAAGGCGCTGGCCCCGGTTGTCGGCGCCGATGCCGCGCTGGTGGACCGCGCCGTGGTGCTGGCCAAGGCCGACCTGCGCACCGAAGCCGTCGGCGAATTCCCCGAGCTTCAGGGCCTGATGGGCCGCAAATATGCGGCGCTGCAGGGCGAAAACGAAAGCGTCGCCGCCGCCATTGAAGACCACTACAAGCCGCAAGGCCCCTCCGACCGCCTGCCGGCCGACAAGGTGGCGATCACGGTCGCTCTGGCTGACAAGCTCGACACGCTGATCGGCTTCTGGGCCATCGATGAAAAGCCGACCGGTTCGAAGGACCCCTTCGCGTTGCGCCGTGCGGCGCTCGGTGTCGTGCGCATTCTGCTTGAGAAAAATGTGCGGCTGCCGCTGCTGAGCGTTACGAAGGACCCGGACCTTCTCTCCTTCTTCCACGATCGCCTGAAAGTCTATCTGCGCGATCTCGGTGCCCGTTACGATCTGATCGACGCCGTCCTGACGCCCGAATCCGACGATCTCTTGATGATCGCCCGCCGTGTCGAGGCGCTCACCGCCTTCATCACCGGCGAGGATGGCCGCAACCTCCTGGCGGGTGCCAAGCGCGCCACCCAGCTTCTGGCCGCCGAGGAAAAGAAGGGCACCGTGGTGGCCGATGGCGTTTCGGAAGAGCTTTTGAAGCTCGATGCCGAAAAGGCGCTTTATGCGGCGATCAAGACAGCCTCTGCCGACGCCGCGAAGGCTGTCGAAGGCGAAGATTTCCGTTCCGCCATGCAGGCGCTCTCCACACTTCGCGCTCCTGTCGACAAGTTCTTCGAGGATGTGCTCGTGAATGATGAAGACGCCGCCATCCGCGCCAACCGCCTGGCGCTGCTGAAGGCCATCCGCGAGGCCACCGGAACGGTTGCGGATTTCTCGAAGATCACGGGGTGATGGGTTTTGGGTTGACCGAGACGGCAACGTGCGCGGTTCACCCCCCTCTGTCCTGCCGGACATCTCCCCCTCAAGGGGGGAGATCGAATCGTGGCGGCCTCTCGCCCTCCTCGAAGGTTACGATTTTTCGCAGGGAGCCTTCTTCTTGCCGATCTCCCCCCTTGAGGGGGAGATGTCCGGCAGGACAGAGGGGGGTAACCTCGGTCTCGACTCCCACAGGATAGTTTCCCGTTGACCCAAACACCCCTCAAAATCCTCATCAGCGCCTGCCTCCTCGGCCAGCCCGTCCGTTATGATGGCAAGGGCAAGCCTCTTTTGCACCCGGCAATCGAGCGCTGGCGCAGCGAGGGCAGGCTGGTGACGATCTGTCCGGAAATGGCCGGCGGCATGCCTGTCCCGCGCCCGCCGGCGGAAATAGAAAACGGGGCTTCTGGCCTCGATGTGCTGGAAGGCCGCGCCCGCGTGCTGGAGGTGACCGGCGGCGATGTCACGGCTGAGTTCATCGCCGGTGCGGAAAAGGCGCTGGCCTTCGCCAGGGCCAATGGCTGCACCCATGCGCTTCTGATCGACGGCAGCCCATCCTGTGGATCGCTTGCGATTTACGACGGTTCGTTTTCCGGCGTTAAACATGCGGGCAATGGGGTTACGGCGGCGCTGCTTGAGTGTGCGGGCATTGACGTATTTTCACCTGCCGATATTGACGTGCTGGATGCGCTGACACGTTGAGAGGAGGCGAGGCAAACACGGGATGGCTCGTTTCTCCAGGTGACGAATGTTTTCCGCCGTCATCCTCGCCCTTGAGGCGAGGATCCATTTCCCGCTGAAGATGTGGATCCTCGGGTCGAGCCCGAGGATGACGACGAACGTTTGGAGAATGTTACAGAACGGTGGGAAGCGCGTAAAAATGCCGGGTCTGTGCCCGGCATTCTTGTCTTGAGTGTATGAGACTGTTCTTGGTCACCCCGCCATGCGCATCTCTTGCGCCATGCCGTGAAGCTGGTGACCGGAAGAGACGCGGAAGCCGCGGATGAGGTTCAGCAGCTCTTCGGTGTCGACGGCGAGCGCTTCCGCCGAAGCCGTGGTTTCTTCCGCCATCGCCGCATTATGCTGGGTGGCGACGTCAAGCTGGTTGAGCGACGAGGAGATCGAGCGCAGCGTCGTATCCTGCTCGGCGGCCGAATGGGCGATCTTGCTGACGATCTCGTTTGCGGATTTGATCTGGTCCGAAATGCGCTTCAGCGCATCGCCGGCCTCGCCGACAAGGCGCACGCCGTTTTCCACCTGGGCGGAGGAGCGGGCGATCTGGTCCTTGATCTCCTTGGCGGCGGCGGCGGATTTCTGCGCCAGTTCGCGCACTTCCTGCGCCACCACGGCAAAACCCTTGCCGGCCTCACCGGCGCGTGCCGCTTCCACGCCGGCATTCAGCGCGAGAAGATTGGTCTGGAAGGCGATGTCGTCGATCACGCCGATGATGTTGGAAATCTGGTCGGAAGATTGTTCGATGCCGCTCATCGCCGTGATGGCTTCTTCCACCACCCGGTCGCTGCGCATGGCTTCGGAGCTGACGGTGGTGACGCGCTTGGCGGCATCGGCTGCCCCTTCCGCCGTCTGGCGCACGGCAACGGTCAGTTCGTCGAGCGCTGCCGAGGTTTCCTCCAGATTGGCGGCCTGCCGTTCGGTGCGCTGCGAAAGCTCGTTGGAGGCCTTGCGGATTTCCTCCTTGGAACCGCCAATGTCGATGCTCTTGGAATTCACCTTGGCCATGGCGGCGTCGAGATGGGTCAATGCCTCGTTGAAATTGTCGCGCAGCGCCGCATAACGGTTGCCGAGATCGCCGCAGCGCACGGTCAGATCGCCGCCGGCCAGCTTTTCCAGCGCTTCGCCGATGGTGGTGACGACCCGCGCCTGCAATTCCGCCTCGTCGCGTTGCATGTCGAGATTGTTCTGGCGCTCGG
Source organism: Agrobacterium sp. NPDC089420 (assembly GCF_044900305.1). Taxonomy (NCBI): domain Bacteria; kingdom Pseudomonadati; phylum Pseudomonadota; class Alphaproteobacteria; order Hyphomicrobiales; family Rhizobiaceae; genus Agrobacterium; species Agrobacterium sp. NPDC089420. The sequence goes on from NZ_JBJDMY010000004.1 coordinate 75,692, forward strand.
CATTGAGCTGCCGCTGCTGTTCTTCCTCACGGCGCTGCATGGCGTGGCGCTCGCGCACCTTGTCCTGCAGCGAGGCCGTGGCCTTAGCCATCATGCCCACTTCGTTGGTGAGACCGGTATGAGGAATGGCGAGCGAGACGTTCTCATTCGCCACTTCGCCAAGTGCGCGGTGAATATCGCCGAGCGGTTTCGAAATGCCGCGGATGACATAAAAGGCGGCGGCCAGCGCCAGCACGAAGATGATCGCGCCGATCGACAGCGCCTTCATCACCTCGCCGCGCACCTGTGCGTTCAGATCGTCGATATAGACGCCGGTCACGACGACCACCTGCCAGGGTTCGAAGGCAAGGGCGTAGGAGCTCTTGGCGTAGTCATTGCCTTCCATGCCCGGCTTCGGACCATAAAAATCCGTCTGGCCGCCGCCATTGCGGCCAAGCCGCACCAGTTCGTCGCGATAGGCGAAACCCTTGCTGTCAGGTTTGCCCTTGAAGCTTTCGCCAACCCGCTTGGGGTCGGGATGGAACTTCATCGTCACGTCATAGTCGTAACCGAACAGATAGCCGTCCGGCGTGAACCGCATGGCGCTGACGGTGGCATAGGCCTGTTTCATGGCCTCCTCGCGCGACAGCGTTCCCGCCTTTTCCTTGTCGTGGAAGGATTGCAGAATGGAAATGGCCGATTGCACCTGCGTGCGCAGCATGCCGTAGCGTTCTCCATAGATGGCGTCGGTAGCGGATTTCAGCTGGTAAAACGTCGCCACGGAAAAGGCGGCCATGAGGGCCACCACGAGTACGATCAGCTGCCGGGAGATGGAGAGGTTTTTCATGGGCGCTCACAAGCGTTTCGCGTTGCGGCCTGAGCCGTACGCTGCCGAAGTTTCGGAAATGGAAAGGGCGCCTGATGCGCGGTGAGGCCCTGAACGACGGTCAGCCGTATCAGTCCTCAGAGCGTGCTGCATTGCACTATGAAATCACTTAGCAGCCAAAAATTTGAAGAAATATTTAATTAGCGAAAGCTTTATCGGTCCGCCGGGCAGAATAACGGAGAACGACTTCATTCTTCCCCGAATGGTTGCTGCAATCTCTGAAAAATGCAGCGATGGCGCGTTGATTTCACATTTTCCGTGAAAATCTGTCGGCCGCCCTTCAGTTGCCGCGCAACTCGAAATCGGGGAAGGCGGGGGCGGCAATCGTGGCGGCGGCCGCTGCCTTTACTGCCTTGTCGGCGGAGATTGTCTTGACGCCGGCGGTCGTTGTCGTCACGTCGATGCCGGCAGGCGTCGACACCGCGTCAACGGGATGCGCTGCGGGTTCTGTGGTTGCGTCATAGGTCGCAATGGCAGTGCCGGTTGCGTCTCCCGGCATCCAGGCGGGATTGGTGCTGACGAAGGTGACGGGTGCGCCGCCAAGCCAGGCCTCGGTGCGGATGAGGGTGCGCTTTCCATCGACCTCGCGCATTTCGGTGTGTTGCGTGCCCGGCTCGATGGATGGAATGGCATAGCCCTGCGCCGCCATTTTGTTTTTCGCGGGCTTGCAGCCGATGCATTCACGACGAATGAAGCTGCCGTTGCCGGCATGCACGCCATTGATATATTCGATGGACGAGGCCATTGCCGAGCCGCCGCTCAGCGCCACAATGGCTGTCAGAAAAAGACGACGCATCGAAAAACCCCCGAAATAACGGCAAATTCCGTGGCTCAGGCACGGCGCGCCATTCACTATTGGGGCAAATATTACCGGTCTTTCGTTTCCATCGGGTCAGCAAACTTGGTAAAAATTGAACGAAATATTCGTTCGCACCGCCATTTGCCCTGAAAATCAGGCCTTTTCGCGGGCGACGGCCTGCCAGCCGATATCGCGGCGGCAGAAGCCGTTTTCCCATTCCACCCGGTCGGCCAGCGCATAGGCGCGCGCCTGCGCCTCCGTCACGGTCTTTCCAAATGCGGTGGCGTTCAGCACGCGGCCGCCGGTTGCGACGAGTTTGCCGTCCTTCAGCGCGGTTCCGGCATGAAAGACCTTCGCTTCCTCGCTGGCATCGGGAATATGGGCGATCGGCGTATTCTTGTCATAAGCGCCGGGATAACCCTTGGAGGCAAGAACGACAGTCAGCGCGGCCTCGTCGCGCCATTCCGCCTGCACCTTGTCCAGCGTGCCGGTAGCGGTGGCGTAGAGGATCGGCAGCAGATCGCTCTTGAGGCGCATCATCAAAACCTGGCATTCGGGATCACCGAAGCGCACGTTATATTCAATCAGTTCCGGGCCTTTGGCGGTCATCATCAGGCCGGCGAAAAACACGCCGGAGAAGGGATTGCCGTCCTTGGCCATGCCTGCAATCGTCGGCTCGATGATCTCCTTCATGGTGCGCTCCACCATGGCGGGCGTCATCACGGGGGCGGGGGAATAAGCGCCCATGCCGCCGGTATTCGGGCCGGTATCGCCGTCGCCGACGCGTTTGTGATCCTGGGCGGTGGCGAGCGCCAGCGCGGTCTTGCCGTCCGAAAGGCAGAAGAAGCTCGCTTCCTCGCCATCGAGGAAGGCCTCCACCACCACTTCGGCGCCGGCTGCGCCGAAAGCGCCGTCGAAACACTCGCCGATGGCGGCCAGTGCTTCCGCTTCCGTCATCGCCACGGTCACGCCCTTACCGGCGGCAAGACCGTCCGCCTTGATGACGATCGGCGCGCCCTGTGCACGAACATAATCCTTGGCCGGCTCGGCGGCCTTGAAGCGCTGGTAGGCGCCGGTTGGAATATCGTAACGCGCGCAGAGATCCTTGGTGAAGCCCTTGGAGCCTTCCAGCTGGGCGGCGGCTTTCGAGGGGCCGAAAGTGGCGATGCCGGCGGCGCGCAGGTCATCCGCAAGGCCGGCAACAAGCGGCGCTTCCGGGCCGACGACGACGAAGTCGATTGCCTTTTCCTTCGCAAAGGCGATGACGGCCGCGTGGTCTTCCACGTTCAGCGGCACGAGCGTCGCGTGATCGGCAATGCCGGGATTGCCGGGGGCCGCGTAAAAATCCGTCAGCAGGGGAGACTGGGCGATTTTCCACGCCAGCGCATGTTCGCGTCCGCCGGAACCGATCAACAGAACTTTCATGGTCAACACCCCTGCAAATTCGCCAGTAACCTTGTGGCACGGGCGTTAAGGGCAGGGGGGCGAAAGGTCAAGGAGAAAGCGCCGCACAGGCCCGTCTTTCCCTTGATCGCCGCCTTTCCTGTGGAATCGTGGATGCCTCTTGTTGTCACGCCACAATCAGACATTATGTTCGCCGCTCCAGACGTGACAGCAGAGACCCCCATGACCGCAGACAATGCCCACCTCGCCTCGCTCATAGCCTCCGAAATCAACGCCCGCCCCGATCAGGTGAAGGCCGCGGTGGCGTTGCTGGACGAGGGCGCGACCGTTCCCTTCATCGCCCGTTACCGCAAGGAAGTGACCGGAGGGCTGGATGATACGCAGCTGCGCACGCTTTCGGAACGTCTCGTCTATCTGCGCGAACTGAATGCGCGTCGCGCCTCCATCGTCGATTCCATCACCGGCCAGGGCAAGATGACCGACGAATTGATGGTCAAGATCATGCGGGCGGGCACCAAGGCCGAGCTGGAAGACCTCTACCTGCCCTATAAGCCGAAGCGCCGCACCCGCGCCGAAATCGCCCGTGAGCGTGGTCTTGGCCCGCTCGCCGACGCCATCTGGGAGAACCGCGCCGCCGATCCGGCGAAGCTGGCGGAAACCTATGTTCAGGGCGAGGTCGCCGATGTGAAGGCGGCACTCGAGGGCGCCCGCGACATCGTGGCCGAGACCATGACGGAAAACGCCGATCTTCTCGGCCGCCTGCGCGACTACATGCGCCAGAACGCCACCTTCCGCGCCAAGGTCGTGGACGGCAAGCAGGCGACGGGCGAGAAGTTCTCCGACTATTTCGACCATTTCGAGCGCTGGGCGACGGTGCCCGGCCACCGGGCGCTGGCCATGTTGCGCGGCTGGAACGAGGAGGTGCTGACATTGACCATCGATGTCGATGCGGATGATCCCTCGCCGGTCAAGCCCGCGCAGCGTACCATCGCCGCCGCTTTCGATATCCGCAATGCCGGTCCCGCCGATCAATGGCTGATGGAGGTGGCGGGCTGGACCTGGCGGGTGAAGCTTTCCATGTCGCTTTCCCTCGATCTGATGCGCGAATTGCGCGAACGGGCCGAAGAGGAGGCGATCAATGTCTTTGCCCGCAATCTGAAGGATCTGCTGCTGGCGGCCCCCGCCGGTTCCCGCGCCACCATGGGGCTCGATCCCGGCATCCGCACCGGCGTCAAGGTGGCCGTGGTGGATGGCACCGGCAAGCTGCTGGACACCACGACGGTCTACCCCTTCCCGCCGAAGAACGATGTGCGCGGCACGCAGGCGGAACTCGCCTTGCTCATCCGCAAGCACAATGTCGAGCTGATCGCCATCGGCAACGGCACCGGCAGCCGCGAGACGGAAAAGCTCGTCGCCGATCTTCTGGCGCAGCTTCCGGCCTCCGGCGCAAAACCCACCAAGGTCATCGTCTCGGAGGCGGGCGCGTCGGTCTATTCCGCTTCGGAGCGGGCGGCAGCCGAGTTCCCCAATCTCGATGTTTCGCTGCGTGGCGCCGTTTCCATCGCCCGCCGCCTTCAGGATCCGCTGGCGGAACTGGTGAAGATCGAGCCGAAATCCATCGGCGTCGGGCAGTATCAGCATGACGTCGATCAGGGCCGCCTCAGCCGCTCGCTCGATGCTGTCGTGGAAGACGCGGTGAATGCCGTCGGCGTCGATCTCAACACGGCCTCGTCGCCGCTTCTGGCGCGTGTCTCCGGTCTCGGCAGCTCGATTGCCGACGCCATCGTCGCTCATCGCGACCAGACCGGCCCTTTTGCCAGCCGCAAGGAACTGCTGAAGGTGCCGCGCCTTGGCCAGCGCACCTTCGAACAATGCGCCGGCTTCCTGCGCATCCCGAACGGCAAGGAACCGCTGGACGCCTCTTCGGTGCACCCGGAAGCCTATGGCGTGGCGAAGAAGATCGTCGCCGCCTGCGGCCGCGACCTGCGCTCGCTGATGGGAGACAGCGCCGTGCTGAAGGCGCTTGATCCGAAGCGGTTCATCGACGAGCAATTCGGTCTGCCGACCGTCAGGGACATCATCGCCGAACTGGAAAAGCCCGGCCGCGACCCGCGCCCGAGCTTCAAGACCGCGACCTTTGCCGAGGGCGTGGACGAGATCACCGATCTGAAGCCGGGCATGCTGCTCGAAGGCACCGTCACCAATGTTGCCGCCTTCGGCGCTTTTGTGGATATCGGCGTGCATCAGGACGGGCTGGTGCATGTCTCGCAGCTTGCAGACCGTTTCGTGAAGGACCCGCATGAGGTCGTCAAGGCGGGCGATGTCGTCAAGGTGCGGGTCGTGGAAGTGGATGTGAAACGCAAGCGCATCGGTCTTACCATGCGCAAGGATGGCGGCGAGGCTGCACCGCAGCCGATGCGTGAAAAGGGCAATGCGGGCGCCATGCGCCACGCAACATCCAAACCGAAAGACCGCAACGAAGGGTCGCAATCCGGCGGCGCTCTTGCCGCTGCCCTGGCCGAAGCGATGAAGCGTCGCTGACCTGCGGTTGAAATGATTTTTCATCAAAAAGCCCCGCCGCATACTCCGGCGGGGCTTTTTGCTTGATGAAATCGTTCAATTTTTTTGAAATAAGACTATCTTGAAACTTGTGCCGAAAGGAATACGGTCGGCGAAATTGATAAGTGAGACTTAGCAATTGGGGGTGCCATGGCGTCGTCTCTGCATGTTCTTCTCGAAAAGATAATCAAGATCGGTGATCTCACCGTCAACAGCCCGGGCGGCAGCCGCACATTCGGCAACGGCACGGGAAAAAAGGTGGTTCTGAACTTCACCGACGAAGCCGCCATGCAGGAGATCGCCGCCGACCCGGCGCTGAAGCTGGCTGAAATGTATATGGAAGGCCGGGCGCAGGTCGCGGAAGGCGACATCTACGATTTTCTCGCACTGGTGAAAGGCAATACGCTGAGCGAGGCGCTGTCTTTCGGAATGGTCTGGCGCGGCATGGCGCGTATCATTGCCGCCCGCATCAAGATGCATCTGCCGGTCAACCACAACAAGAGCAACGTCGCTCATCATTATGATCTGAGCGCCAAGCTGTTCGATCTCTTCCTCGATGAGGACTGGCAATATTCCTGCGCCTATTTCAACCCGCCCGGCATCAGCCTTTATGAAGCACAGGTCGCGAAAAAACGGCACATTGCCGCCAAGCTGATGGCCGGACCGGGCCAGAGTGTGTTGGAAATCGGCTCGGGCTGGGGCGGCATGGCGATGTATATCGCCGAAAGCGCCGGCGCGGATGTGACGGGTATTACTCTCAGCGAAGAACAGCTGCGCGTTTCCCGCGACCGGGCCGCAAAACGCGGGCTTGCCGGCAATGTCCGCTTCGAATTGCAGGACTACCGTTACCTGTCGGCCTCGAAAAAATACGATCGCATCGTGTCCGTCGGCATGTTCGAACATGTCGGGCCGACCCATTATCGCGACTATTTCGACAAGGTGGCGGAGGTACTGGACGACAAGGGCGTCATGGTGCTGCATTCGATCGGCCAGCCCTATCCGGCGCTGGCGACCAATCCCTTCATCGAAAAATATATTTTCCCGGGCGGTTATATCCCTTCGCTTGCCGAAGTGCTGCCAGCCATCGAGAAATCGCGGCTGCTGGTCAAGGATATCGAAATCCTGCCCATGCATTACGCGCATACGCTGCGGCATTGGCGCGAACGTTTCGTGGCGCGCAAGGCAGAAGCGATAGCGCTTTACGACGAGCGTTTCTTCCGCATGTGGGAGTTTTATCTGGCGGGGTCGGAAATGGCCTTCACGCACGAAAACTTTCATATTTTCCAGATTCAGATCGCCAAGGATCGCGATGCTGTGCCGCATGACCGCGATTATATCGCGCGCAACGAGGCGAAGCTGCTGGAATTCGAAAAGACGCGCGCGCCGCTGGAGAAGGTAACGTTCTGACGACGGCGTGGGTGACGGGTGACCGAATTGCGGAGAGTGTTGACAAACGTCTCCGCAATCTCGGCGTCATCCTCGGGCTTGTCCCGAGGATCTATCCATGTTGCGTAAAGTCCTTCGGTCGCAGATGCTCGGGACAAGCCCGGGCATGACGGAGGTGAGGTTTTGAGGCCTTGTCGCCACCATCCACAGGAGGCGAATTTCATCTCGCGCTGGTTAATGGAATGGAAAGACAATCCCTCTAATTCTACGGGCACCTGTCTGTATTGCGTTTCTGGGGTTCTTTCATGTTCAAGCCATCAGCGGCATTTGCCGCCTGTGTCCTGTCGTTTTTTGCCGTGGGCAACGCCCATGCCGAAGGCTGGTTTTCTGGCGACTGGTATCTGAAGCTCGGCGGAGCGGGTTTCACCGCGCCGAAATATCAGGGCGACAACAAGAATGAATTCGGCTTTTCGCCCATCATTTCACTCGGCCGCCAGGGGCAGGGTGCGCGTTTCACCTCGCGCAACGACAGCGCCTCGATCTCGCTTCTCGACAACGGCCCGATCAGCATGGGTCTGGCCGGCCGGCTGATTTCCCCGCGTGACGAGGGCGATTCTGCCGATCTCAAAGGCATGACCCGCATCAAGCGCGGCGGCGAGCTCGGCGGTTTCGCCGAAGCCTATCCGACCGACTGGCTGCGCATTCGTGGCGAAGTCCGCCAGGGTATCCGCAGCCACAGCGGCGTGGTGGCGGATGTCAACGCGGACGTGTTCACGGATATTGCCCCGGGCATCCAGATTTCCGCCGGCCCGCGCGCCACATGGGTCAGCAGCAAATATAACGAGCGCTATTACGGCGTAAGCGCGGCGCAGACAGCCGCCGGCGCGCCTTCGCCCTACAGCGCGGGCGGCGGCCTGCATTCCGCCGGTGTCGGCGCCGCCATTACCTGGAAGGTTACCGAAAACGCCGAAGTCGGTTCGTTTGCGGAATATCGCCGCCTGACGGGCGACGCCGCCGACAGCTCGCTGGTGCGCGAGCGCGGCTCGAAGAACCAGTTCATCATCGGCGTTCAGGCAAGCTACAAGTTCAACTTTTCGCTCCCCTGAGACCAGGAACCCAATCTCTGAAGTTGATGGCCCGCGGCAGACCGTTGCGGGCCTTTATTTTATGCTGATCCATATTCAACTGCTGCTCCATATTCGACGTCATCCTCGGGTCAGGCTCGAGGATGACGGAGGAGAGATTGGGTGCGCTTCGCCGGTTGCATGCTAAATGCCGCTTAACGCGGCGCATCAGCACAATTTGAAAACCATTCCGATTTTCCCGCCGATACTGTAGAACCATCTGCATGGTTCACCACAGCGATTTGTCAGACCGCGTTTCCGACGCGCCATCCAACAACTGGGTCTATCGGATTTTGCCGAGGTCCCTCTGGCCCTATGCGCAGCTGGCAAGGTGGGATCGCCCCATCGGTTGGCAATTGCTGATGTGGCCGTGTTTCTGGTCCGCGGCCCTTGCGGCCAATGCCGCGGTGGAAAGCGGTGGTTTTTCCTGGGGCATGCTGATCTGGCATCTGGTGCTGTTCTTCATCGGATCGGTGGCGATGCGCGGTGCGGGCTGTACCTATAATGATCTCGCCGACCACAAGATCGACATGGCGGTGGCGCGCACCCGCTCTCGTCCGCTGCCGTCGGGCCGGGTGAGCCGCGGGCAGGCCAGGCTCTTCATCGTGCTGCAGGCGCTTGCCGGGCTTGTCGTGCTTCTGCAGTTCAACGGTTTTGCGATTGTCACCGGCATTGCCTCGCTGGTCTTCGTGGCGATCTATCCTTTCGCCAAGCGCTTCACCAACTGGCCGCAATTTTTCCTTGGCCTTGCCTTCTCCTGGGGCGCGCTGATGGGCTGGGCCGGGCAGTTCGGTTCCCTCGCCTGGCCCGCTGTCCTGCTTTATGTCGGCTCCATCGCCTGGACGATCGGTTATGATACAATCTACGCCCATCAGGACAAGGAAGACGACACGGCGGTGGGCATCGGTTCGACCGCGCTGCTGTTCGGCGAGAATACACATCGCTGGCTGGTTTTTCTTTATGGCACAGCCCTTGTCATGATCACCCTGTCCTTCTGGGTGGCAGGTGTTAACCTGATTGCCTATAGCGGCCTTGCCGCCGCCGCCATCATGCTGTTCCGCCAGGTCTGGGTGCTGGATATTGACGACGTCGACCAATGCCTCGTGTTGTTCAAATCCAACAACCGTGTCGGCGTGCTGATTTTCGCAGGTCTCATCCTGCCGCTTCTGCTGGCCTGAAGCCGGAAACGAAGATGCAAAAAGCCCGGCCGCGTCATCCGCGCCGGGCTTTTGATTGGTCTGGCTGAAAATCATCAGCTGCGGGCGATGATTTCCTTGCCCTCGATCTTCATGCTCATGCCCAGCGAGCCGGTGGAACGGCGAACGAGGAAGCGCGGGCGGCGATCCGCAAAATAGGAGTGGCGGCGGCGCGGACGGGTATTCTGTGTGCGCACCTTGCCAAGATGTTCTTCGAGCGGCCGTGCGACGCCGTCGGCTTCCACCATCAGCATGGGGATGCGGTAGGCTTCCGACCAGCTGCGCCAGTCGGCGGCGATATCGCACAGATCATGGGCGACAAGCAGCGGAACGCAGAGGTCCGGATCGTCATGGTGCAGCTCCAGCGTCACCGTCACCTGTCCGTCGCCATGGTCGATGGCGCGGGCGGCGACGCCCTTGAAGGCGCGGGCGGGCAGGGCGAAGGACAAAGGCAGGCCGGAAGAGGAAAGGACCTTTCTCAGAACGGCGCCCCGTTCATCGAGCGTCACCGCGACATCTGTCGCGCCATTGCCTCTGCCATAGGTGACCTGTTGCGGAAAACGGGCCGGGTCTAACCTGAGTGTGGCGACGGCCCAGTCGGGCTTCAGAACGGTCTTGGTCATGTTTATTCTACCCTTGTTTTACCTGAGAGCCGGTTTCCGGTCTTCTCATCGGGACTTTTCGTCCTCTGATGTCAGGAGAATATCCGCCGCATGTTCGAGACTGCTTAAAAATCGCGGTTAAGAAAACTTTGCATTCCCAAATGGTTAGCAAAACCCACTGTGGCATGGTTTCGCTTCGGTAAAGCGAATTGAGACAATGCGGTTTTTATGCCGGCCGAAATTGTGCTCTTTCAAGCTCCGGGCAAGGCGTCGGCCGCATAGTCCTGCCAAGGCTTGCCGCGCGTCCAATCGGAGGCGCGCTGCGTGAATTCAAAAACGGAGCTCGATGTCCGAAAGGATCGCCGGCGCTTCAGAGGGCATTCGGATGGTATCGACTTATCTCAGCTACGACCTCATCAACCGCGATATGAAGGCAAGCATTTCGCGCGTGTCGCAGCAGGGGCTCGTGGAGCGGCAGACGAAATATTACAAGGAGAACATCGGCAATGTGAAAAGCGTCGATGAGTTCCTGAATAATTATCAGCTCTACTCCTATGCCATGGATGCCTACGGTCTTGGCGAGATGACCTATGCCAAGGCCTTCATGAAAAAAGTGCTGGAAAGCGATCTGAACGACCAGAACAGCTTCGCCAACAAGCTGACCGACGAGCGGTATCGGGAATTCGCCGCCGCCTTCAACTTCACCTCCTCGACGAAGACCGTCCAGACGGAAGCCCAGCTGGACAAGATGATCGGCCTTTACGATACCTCGATAACCGATCTGGACGACAGTCTGGCGGAGGAGACGCGTTATTACAAGGCGATCGTCGGCACCGTGACCAATGTCGACCAGCTGCTGCGCAATGATAGGACCCGCGCCTATATCTTCCAGGTCTTCGGTGTTGACGAGAAAACCTATTCCTATGCGCATATCAAGGGATTGATGACGAGCGACATCGACGATCCGGACAGCTACATCAATCAGAAATACGGCGCGGCCTATAATGAGGCGGTCGAGAAACTGGCGATGAAGGGCAATATCGAGCTGCACGCGCAGGTCACGGCCCGGATCACGGCAATCGATACGGCGCTTGCGGATACCAGCCTGACGGATGACGAGCGCACGGAGCTGGAGGCGGAAAAAGTTACCCGCCAGGATCAGCTGACCCAGCTTGAGGCCGTGTTGCCGCCGCAGGACGAATGGGAGGCGCAGCTTGCCTCCATCAAGGCGGAACAGACCACGCTGTCCAACACCGTCACGCAATATAACAAGATGGCGCAGCTTGCCGCCGCTTTCGAATTCAACAATGACGGCACGGTAGCCGCCGGCGGGGCACAGACGGCGGACAATCTGAAGGTCATAACGGATGCCTATATCAGCAGCGCACCGCGCGTGACGCCCACCGTCGCCACGCTGAACCGCGATTATTTCGAATCGAAGATCGGTTCGATCAAGACCGTGACCGAACTCACCTCGGATTCGCGGCTTCTCAGCTACGTCAAGATCGCTTTCGACCTGAACGACCTGACCATCGTGACGGCGACGATCCAGAACATCCTCACCAGCGATCTGGACGATCCGACCAATTATATCGCCACCATGGGCAAGAATGACGAGCGATACATCGCCCTGAGAAAGGCATTCAATTTCCAGGAGGACGGAACGCTTGCCGACGGCACGACGCCCCAGACGACGGAGCAGACCGCGACCACCACCAGCGGCTACATGACCCATTATAACGACAAGGACGACGCTGCCGACGAAAAGGCGCTGAAGCTGTTCAAGAGCGACATAGCCAGCGTCACCTCCGTCAAGGATTTCCTCGACAGCAGCGCGGTCTATAATTATGCCCTGAAGGCCGTCGGCCTCGATCCGGCCAAGGTCAACGCCGCCGATATCCGCAAGGTGCTGACCAGCGACCTGCAGGACAAGAAAAGCTACGTCTACACGCTGAAGGACGAGCGTTACGTCAAGCTGGCGGAGCTTTTCAACTTCGCATCGGACGGGACGGTGAGCTCCCCGGTTCTGGCGCAGTCGGAAATCGAGATGCAGACCATGTCGGCCGACTACATCAAGAAAAAATCGGCGTTCGGTACGGATGCGGAAAAGGCGGCGGCCAAGAAGGAGTCGGAATATTTCACGGCCGAGATGCAGAAGATCAAGACGCTCAAGGAATTCCTGAGCAATGATCGCCTGACGAAATTTGCGATGGAATCGCTCGGCATCGATCCGAAAAGCGTGACGAAGGAACAGCTGGAGAAAATCTTCACATCCAAGCTGGATGACAAGGAAAGCTATCTCAACAAGGAGATGGATCCGGTATTTCGCCGCCTGGTCACGGCCTTCAACTTCAATACCGACGGCAATCTTCTCCATGAGGATCGCAGCCTCGTCCAGACGCGGCGCGGCCTTTACGAAACGCTGGACAATTACCTTACCCAGACGCTGGAAACCCAGGCGGGCGAAGACAATGCCGGCGTGCGTCTGGCGCTTTATTTCCAGCGTATGGCGGCCGGAACGACGTCCTATTATTCCATCCTTGCCGACACGGCGCTTCAGAACTTCATCAACACCACGTTCGGAATTCCCGACGAACTTGCCAATGCCGAAGTCGATACGCAGGTGACGATGATGAAGAAATATTTCGACATCGAGGATTTTCAGGATCCGGAAAAGGTCAAGAAGCTGGTCGCCCGATTCACCATCATGTATGACAACGCCCAGAACACGACCGATCCGATCATGATGCTGTTCAACGGCAGCGGTTCGGTCGGCATCAGCGGCGATACGCTGCTGGCGGTGGCAACCCTGCGGGCGCGGTAGGCGCGAACCGGCAAACGCGCCCGGAAAAGCCCGATTTTACCCGCTGTCCGGTCGGTGGAAAATCCTTCCGCAGGGACGATGTCATGCGCGAGCCTGTCCCGATCATGCCGGACGGGACGTTTCAGGGCGTCGTTATCCTCCGCCTACCATCCCGGCAGCATGTGCCCGGCGCGCAGGCGCGGCATTTTGGGGTAGGTCTTCACATCGCCGTCCATCTCGTCGGCGATGCTCATCGGCGAGATATTGTCGAGGCAGGCGGTAATGTGGTCGGTAATGGCGTTTACCAGCGAGGGGGAAAGCCCCGGCCGCTTCATCAGGCCGATCTGCACCGGCGGCAGGGGCGGGAAACCGTCCGCCGCGGTCAAGACCTTCATGCCGGTGCGCAGCGCCGATTCCGGCAGTACCGAGACGGCCATGCCTGCCAGAACCGCCGCGGCGACCACGGTGGAAGACCAGCTGGTGAAAAGGACCTGATAATCCCGGCCATCGGCATCGAGCGCCGAACAGGCAAGCTGGCGCCAGTGGCAGTCACGCCGGCCGACGGCGAGCGGCACGGGGGCGTCGTCCTTCAGCGGATGGTTGGCGGAGGCGACCCAGCAGAGCGGCTCGGTGCGCACCACATCCGAGGAGCGGGCGCGCGGATTATGGGTGACGAGGGCAATATCGAGTTCGCCGCGCGCCATTTTTTCGGCGAGGCTCACCGAAGGTTCGCAGACGATATAAAGCTCGACATTCGGATGGGTCTTGGCAAAACGCCCGATGATTTCCGGCATGTAGCGGTCGGCATAATCGTCCGGCGTGCCGATGCGCAGCATGCCCTCCAGCCGGTTGTCGTCGAAGGCGGCAATCGCCTCGTTGTTGAGGCGGATGATGCGGCGGGCGTAATTCATCAGTTTTTCGCCCTCCGCCGTCAGGCGGTTGCCACGCCCGTCCTTGGCGAAAAGCTGCTTGCCGATGCGCTCTTCCAGCCGCCGCATCTGCATGGATACGGCGGATTGCGTCTTGAAAACGCGGTCGGCGGCCTTGGTGAAGCTACCGGTATCGACGATGGCGATGAAGGTATGCAGCTGGTCTATGTCGAGAGGTGCGGACATGGATAAACATCCATCAGAATGATTGATGCCTCACATTAGAAACATTCGTTGGACTGATCAATAGTCTTGCGACATTTTGACACCCAGCAAATCAATATCAACCCCGGGCCGGTGAAATGTCAGGCCCCTAACCCTAGGCAGCTTCCCGCGCATGGTGCGCCGGGGGCGGTGCCGCATCGTGCCGTTACGAAAGGATAAGTGTCATGCGCACGGCAGAACGGAGAATGGAACTGGAACTTGCTACGGCCCGGCAGAGCGACACGATGGGTCGCATCACCGTCGGTGTTGCTTCCGGCGTCAAAACGTTTGTGCAGCGCATTTACAATCGCTTCGTCGCCAATGGCCTCACGGAACTGGATGACCGCCTTCTGGCCGATATCGGGCTGGCGCGATCCGACGTGAGCGATGCGCTCAATACCGGACTGCTTGAGGATCCCACCGCCCATTTGACCCGCGCCGCCCGCAGGCGCGGGGCCGGCCGGTTCAAGACCCTCTAGTTCATGCGCGGCAATTCCGGCAGGCCTCCAGCTGCCAGAATTGCAGCCGAGCGAAAAGTTTTCCCCGCAGGGTGATTTGCCAATAGCCCTGCCTTTGCCCGGTGTCAGGCCCTTCGGCCGCTCCGGGCTTTTTTATGCGCCGCTTTGCCGGTTTCCACACGGCGGCGCCGTTCTCCAGGCAGTGCCCTAATATTGATATTCCTCGAATACCGGCAGCACCGAGCCGCCCCAGCGGCCGTTATAAAGCGCCAGCAAATCTTCGGCGAGCGTGGTCTTCTTGGCCAGCACCTCGTCAAGCGATGACAGGAACACGGTCTCATCCTGGCCTTCGCCGTTGAGACGCTTGCGGTTTTTCAGGCCGGTGCGGGAAATGTCGAGTACCTCGCGGGCGATGCCGAGAAGCGGCTTGCCGGCGATCTCGGTCGCAAGACCCCTGGCGGGTACGGCGTTGCGAAGCGCGATGACCTCGTCGAAGCTCCAGCCGGCGGTCAGTTCATCGGCCGCGGCAAGCGCCTCTTCATCATAAAGAAGTCCGACCCAGAAAGCCGGCAGGGCGCAGATGCGCCGCCACGGGCCGCCATCGGCGCCGCGCATTTCCAGGAAACGCTTCAGGCGCACATCCGGGAACAGCGTGGAAAGATGGTTCGTCCAGTCGCCCATGGTCGGCTGCCAGTCGGCGATTTCGCCCTTCAGCGCCCCGTTCATGAATTGCCGGAAGGTGACATGGGTGCAATCGTGATATTTGCCGTCGCGCACGATGAAATACATCGGCACGTCGAGCGCCCATTCCACATAATCCTTGAAACCGAAATCGGCCTCGAAGGTAAAAGGCAGCACGCCCGAGCGGCGGTTGTCCGTATCGCGCCAGATATCGCCACGCCAGGAAAGCAGGCCGTTCGGCTTGCCTTCGGTGAAGGGCGAAGAGGCAAAGAGCGCCGTCGCCAGCGATTGCAGCTTCATGGAGACACGCATCTTGCGGCGCATATCCGCTTCGGAGGAGAAATCGAGGTTCACCTGGATCGTGCAGGTGCGATACATCATGTCGAGACCCTTGGTCCCGACCTTCGGCATGTAGCGCGTCATGATCGCGTAGCGCGATTTCGGCATGCGCGGCGTTTCGTCATAGCGCCACAGCGGGCTGCCTCCGATGCCGAGGAAACGGATGCCCAGAGGTTCGGCCACTTCGCGCAGCGTCGCCAGATGCTGGTTGGACTCCTTGCAGGTCTGGTGCAGGTTTTCCAGCGGCGCGCCGGAAAGCTCGAACTGGCCGCCGGGCTCGATGGAGATGGCGCCCATGCCATGCTGTTCGCCAAGGCCGATGATGTTTTCACCGTCGATGATCGGTTCCCAGCCGAGCTTTTCCTGCATGCCCTTCAAAAGCGCGGAAATGCTGGCATCGCCATGATAGGGAACCGGGCTGTTATCCGCGCGGAAGAAGGCGAATTTTTCGTGTTCGGTGCCGATGCGGAAATCCGCCTCAGCCTTGCAACCGCCCGCCAGATAATCTGTAAGCTCCGTAACGGAGGAGAGGGGGGTCTGGTCGGTCGTGTCGCGTGCCATGGCTTACCTTGTTATGACGTCTCTGTTGCGGCGAGGCATATGATTGGCAGATAGGGCCGGATCGCCCCCGGAGGCAAATGAATTTCTTTTAAAGATGCATGAAGTGCAAGGCTACCGCTCAGTTCCAGTCGCCGATGGCCGCCTGGATGACGGCCAATGCGGCGACGGCGGCCGTGTCGGCCCTCAGGATGCGCGGCCCGAGCGGGATGGGGGTGACGAAGGCGAGGCTGCGCAGAAGTTCCCTTTCTTCCTCGGAAAACCCGCCCTCCGGGCCGACCAGCAGGGCGAGTTTGCGCTCCGTGACGGCTTGCAGGATCGGCAGGGGATTTTGTCCCGCATCGCCCTCGTCGCAATAGATGATGCGGCGGTCAGCGGGCCAGGTCTCGAGCAGCTCCTTCAGTTTCACCGGCTCGCCCACCGCGGGCAGGGACAGTATGCCGCATTGCTCGGCCGCCTCGATGGCGTTGGCGCGCAGCTTTTCGGTGTTGTGGATCTTGCCCTGGACGTGCTGCGTCATCACCGGTTGCAGCAGGCCTGCGCCCATCTCCACCGCCTTCTGCACCAGATAATCCATCCGTCCGACCTTCAGCGGCGCAAAGAGATAATGCAGATCCGGGGCATCCGGCTGCGGCCGTGTCTTTTCGAGGGGGACGAGGACGATCTTCTTGCGGCTCGGAAACGAGAGTTTCGCTTTCCATTCGCCATCCCGGCCGTTGAACAGCAGGATCTCGGCGCCATCGGCCATGCGCAGCACATTGGCGAGATAGTTGAACTGTTCGCCCGTTGCCTCCTGCGCCACGCCTTCGGCAAGGGCGGCTTCGGTGAACAGGCGTTGCATCCGGAAATTTGCGCGCATGGGACTTTCGGTTCCGCGTCAGAGAAAGAGGAAGGACATCAGCCAGTAGAGCAGCGCCGCAAGCGTCGCGCTGGACGGAACGGTGACCAGCCAGGCGGCGATGATCGTCATGAAATGGGAGCGCCGGACAAGATAGCGGCGGCGTATCTCGGAGGGATTGTCGGCATATCTGTCGGCCCGTCGGGTCTGGCCGGCGCCGGCATTGACGAGGTCCTGTCGCCGCCGCGAGGCCTGGGTGTACCATTCGCGGAAGAAACCGACGCCGAACACCGCGCCGATCGCCGTATGGGTGGTGCTGACCGGCAGACCGAAGCGCGAGGCCACGAGGACGGTCAGCGCCGTGGCCACGGAAACGCAGAAGGCGCGCATCGGATTGAGCTTGGTGATCTGTTCGCCGACGAGGCGGATGAGGCGCGGGCCATAAAGCAGAATACCGCAGGAAAGCCCGAAGGCGCCGACCAGCATCACCCATAGCGGCGCGCGGACGGATGTCTGCACCGCTTCATCGTGCAAGGCCCGCACGATGGCCACCACCGGGCCGATCGCGTTGGAAACGTCATTTGCCCCATGGGCGAAGGACATCAGTCCGGCGGCGAGCACGAGTGGCCATTGGAACAGTATTCGAAGCGACTGGTTGCGGTTCTCCAGCCCTTCCGATTGTTTGCGGATGATCGGCACGCAGAGCCGCCACGCCACAAGCCCGGTGACGAGGCCGATGATGCTGGCATGACCAAGGGACACGTGCATGAGTTGCCGCAGTCCGACCCAGATGAGATAGGCGGTGAAGACCCCCGCCATCAGGCCGATCAGAACCGGCACCCATAACCGGGCGGAACCGATCTTGTCCTCGCGGTAGATGATGAATTCCTTGATGAAAGCAAGGATGGCGATGGCGATCGCGGCACTGATGAAGGGCGCCAGCATCCAGGCGAAGGCGATGCTGCCGAGCGACACCCAGTCGACCGCCTTCGCCCCATAGGCCGCCATTCCCGCGCCGGCGACACCGCCGACCACCGTGTGGGTGGTGGAGATCGGTGCTTTCGTCCAGGTCGAGATGTTGACGAGAAGGCCGGCGGCAAGAAGCGCCGAAAGCATCGCCCAGGAAAATGCGGTTCTGTCGGGAATGGTCTGGATATTGATGATGCCGCTGGAAATGGTCTCGACCACATTGCCGCCGGTGATCAGCGCGCCGGCAATCTCGCAGATGGCAGCGACGATGAGCGCGGCGGCAATCGGCATGGCCTTGGCGCCCACCGCCGGGCCGACATTGTTCGTCACGTCGTTCGCGCCGATATTGATCGCCATATAGGCGCCGATGGCGACTGCCGCGATGATGATGACCGAGCCCGCGGTTCCGGTAACGAAGACGCCGGCGAATATCGCCGCCAGGACAACGAACATGAACCCCGCGCCAAGACCGGCAAGCTGCTGCGTGACATGCAGCGTCGCCTCCTCGACACGGCTGATCTTGTCGAGATCCTTGTCGAGCGTCGGCTTCATGTTCGATGGCGTCTTCATTGCCATTCACACCTCGTTTGCCAGCATTCCCTTTCGTCCGGCAGTGTCGCAGGTTAAAGGCAATTTACAGAAAGACTGTTACATCTCGCATGTCTTCCTCAAAGGAAAGACGGGAAGAGCCATGTTGGAGAAATAAACCGCACATTGCCACGCTTCGGGCCGATGCGCTATTTCGAATGCGCCATCCGCTTGTCGAAAGCCAGCATGAGGGCTTTCAATTCCGGCTCGTTGACCCGTCGGGTCGCTTCCTGAGGACTGACCCATTCCAGCCGCCTGGAGTCCTTTTCCGGAAAGCTGTCCTGCATTTCCGCAACCTCGAGCAGATGCACCTGCACCCTGCACGGGACGTTGATGCCGCTATTCAGTTTCTTCTCATATTCATAGAAGCCGAAGGGAGCCTTCTCGACCGTGCCTTTGACGCCGGCTTCTTCATAGGCTTCCTGTTCGGCCACCGCATGGGCCTTCTTGTTGGCCATCGGCCAGCCCTTGGGAATGACCCATCGACCCGTATCCCTGCTGGTCAGCAGAAGCACTTCCGGTTCCGGTTTTTTTTTGGACAATCGATAGCACAGCGCCGCATATTGCTGTCGCGGCGGTCTGCGCAACATCAAGCCAACGTCTGTCGCCAATCGATTCAAAATCTTCAATCCGGATAGGTCCTTCTTTGCCCGTTAATGATAATTGCTAATATAGATATCCCGTAAATTCCGCCAATCCCTCATCATCCATAACCCACTGCTGTCTTCACCTTGATGAAGCCTGTGGGCACGGATAATGCGATATTTTTGCGGGTTGTCGCCTTGGCCGGGTGGGTTCCCCGGTCAAGCAACCGCTGGCGGAAATACCGTCCCTGTCTGCTTTCACGTCCTGGAGCGCAAAGCCACTATGAATAATTGCCGGTATTGCGTCCGTCGGGATGCAGTCCCCAATGCCGGAGGCCTTCGATAACGCCGTCGGCTTCCGTCGCACGTGCCTGGAAAAAGCGATTGTCCAGACCCGCCAATGCGACAAGCTCCGGCAACGCATTGCCCACGATCACGCCGCGAATATCATTCAATTCGAACATCGCCCGATCGTTGCCAGTATCGCCCGCGACCGCTGATTCGTCGAGGCCGATGCGCAATTGTCCACATAACCATGCGAGCGCCGCGCCCTTGTCGGCGGCCTTCGGCAATATGTCGAGATCCCGGCCGCTGGAATAGACGATGCGGGCATCGATATCGGCAGCCAGAAGGGAGCTTTCGATATCGGCAAGCGCCTCTTCATCCGCATCATGCAGGAACCAGCTGGATTTGAGGCCGTGCTGATAGCGCTCTTCCTGCATCGTCACACCCGGTCGGCCGCTCATCACATCGGCGATTCTCAGCGGATCGAAACCGCTGCCGAGGGAACGCCTGTAGGCGGTTTCCAGCCCGCTGCGTCCTTTCGCATGCAGCATCGTGCCGACGCCGCCGATGATGTAATCGGGTCGCGGCAACGGCGCGTCTTCCAACAGCGCAAGCTGGTCGTCGACCAGCCTGCCGCTGTTGAAGACGAGAACCGGACGCTGCTCGTCCGGCAGGGAGTGCCAGAAATCGCGGAACCGGCGCGTGGCGTCATAGTCGCCGACGACGGTTCCGTCGAGGTCGGTGGAAAAAAGACGAAGCGGTTTCAATCGCCGTCATTCCACGGTTCGGCCCAGTCGGCTTCTTCCAGAACCGGCATCATCGTCCTGCCTTCCACAAGGGCGAGAAGCTGCTGGGCAATACCCGTCCAGGTGAACAGGCTGCGCGCCTTGTGCGCCCCCATCCGGGAAAGCCGCCCGTAAAGCCGCTCGTGCTTGAACGGCTTCATCATGGTGATGCCGAGGTCTTCCTTGTCGAAAGGATCGGCAAACAGCGCATGGCGTCCATAACTGACAGCCCGGAACAACCCGCCATGAATGGTGACGACGGTGGGCGTGCCGCTCGCCATCGCCTCGATCGCGGTCATGCCGAAGGGCTCGTAGCGGCTGGAGAGTACGAAAAGATCGGCGGCGCGATAGATGTCCGGCAGGTCCTCATCCGCGACATAACCGGAGAACGCCACCTTGTCCTCCAGCCCGAGCGCCTTTACCCGCTGCTTCAGCTGATTGAGAATGGTGGTTTCCTGCTCGTCCATGTTTTCGCCGCCGACGGCCAGGTGCAGGCGGGCGTCCGGTTCGCGCTCGGCAAGAACCGAGAAGCCGTCGATCAGCAGGTCGTAACCCTTGTTGGTGGCAAGGCGTCCGAGCGCCAGCACCACCTTGCCCTCGAAGCCGAAACGCTGCCGGATCATCTGCCGTGTTGCATCCGATACCGGGAAGAACCGATTGTCGTCATAACCGGGCGGTATCATGTGAATGTGCTTGCGCTTGAGGCCGTAATCCTCGATCAGTACATCGAGCTGCACCGGCGTCGTGGCAATCACCATATCGCAGCTGCGGTAGATGATGAGCTCGTGCTGGATCCGTTCCTTGAAATTGAACTCCAGCTCGAACGTATCGGTCTTTTCCGGATAGTCGGTTTCCATCTGGCGCTTTTTCCAGAGGCCCAGCGAATGCGGCGTATGCAGATGCGGGATTTTCAGTGCTTCGGACAGCCGCTGCCCGGCCACGCCGGCATCCCAGTAATGGCTGTTGATGAAGGAATAATTCAGGTCGTTCTTCTTGATGAAACGCAACGCGTTTTCGCACCATTCCATCAGGTGCCGGTGCAGATATTCCTTGGGAATGAAATCGCGCCCGCCGCAGGGAATGCGCACCACGCGGACGCGCTCGTCAACCTCGTCGAATTCCGGCTGGTCTTCGAAGCGGCGGGTGTAAAGATCGACAGTATAACCGAGCTGGCCGAGTTTGCGTGCAAGCTCAAGCACATAAACCACCTGTCCCCCGGTATCGGCAGCACCCAGTGGCGGGTGCGCGGCGACATAGCCATGCGTCGATATGAGAGCTATCCGCGGATAGCGTTCAGTTTCGCTCGTGGTCGTCATGGGTCCCATCTTGGTAAATTTTTCCAATTAACCCGATAAAAAGACCAAAGAGCACAAAAGGTTCCATCAAAACCTGAATAAAAGCGATGTCGTATTTCGCCGGATGGCGTTTTTCAGTTGCTGCGCTGCTGCTGCCTCAGGCGCGAAATCCGGTCCCATTCGCGCACCTGATGCGCCTTGGATGTCGTCTCCACGATGAAGTCGATATGGGCCTCCGCCGCCGCCCTTGCCGCTGCCGGATCGCCGGCGGCGATGGCGTCATGGATGGCGATATGCTGTCTCAGCACCTCGTCATGGGCGCCCGCGACGGTGAAGATGAGGTGGCGATTATAAAAGATGTCGTCGCTCAGGAGCCGGTAGCAGGAGCGCAACGTGTGCATCAGCACGATATTATGCGCCGCTTCGCCGATGGCGTTGTGAAATTCCACGTCGCCCGCAAGCTCCTCGTCGAAGCGGCCTGCCTCATGCGCCTCGCGCATCCTGTCGACGATGGCGGCAAGGTTGCGCCTGTCCGGTTCCGTTGCCCGCTGTGCGGCAAGTTCGGCGGTCATGCCTTCGATGTAGCGGCGATATTCGAGGAAATCCCGCGTCGCCCGGCTGTGGCGGGTGATCAGCGCGCTCAGGGGATCGGAAAAGACCGGTCCGACAATATCGGCGACATGGGTGCCGCCGCCATGCCGGCTGGTGAGAAGCCCCCGGTTTTCCAGTTCCTTCAGCGCTTCCCGCAGGATCGGTCGCGAGACATCGAGGCGCTGCGCCAGTTCGCGCTCGCCGGGCAGCCGGTCGCCATCGCGCAATATGCCGTCGAGGATCAGTTCCTCGAAACGTAAGATCACCTCCTGCGATGTGCGGCTATGCTCGATGCGCGCGAATAGCGTTTCGTCCATCACAGAAGTCTCCGGCGAAATCCCGCCCCATATTTGATGTCAGGCAAAGTACCAGTGAAGCGTCGCACTGGTCAAATATTCTGTCCAGTTCTCCGCCTGGCTGCGTCATGCCTGCGGCAACACGGCATCTGCCTTTTCGAATTGGCTTTTGTTAAAGCAGCGGTCGGACAGGGTGATGATGGTGGATTTTTCTACCAGGTGGATCAAAACAATGACATCGGCGTCGATAGCGGTGTTTTCATTGCAATCGATGTTTTAGGAATCCGGCGACAAAAGCGGGGACGACATCGCAATGGCCAAGGGTAGATTTGCTTTCGCAAGCGCGCCGGAAAGGTCGCTGGCTCTGGGCGAGGTGCATGCGCGCCCCACGGTGCTGCTCGCGCCGTCGCGCATCATCGTCCAGCTTGCCTTCATGATGGATGGCGGCTCCGCCGTGCATCACTCCGTCATCGCGGAAATGTCGCGCAGCCGCGGTATCGCACCGCCGGAGCGCGATGCCCGCCACCATGCCATGCCCTGGGGGCAGGGGACGCTGCGCTGGGAGCGGCACACGGAATTTTCCACCTGGTTCTGGGATGGTCCGGCGCCGGAAAAATTCGGCGGCGAGATTGCCGGCGATCCTTTCGGCGACGGTTTTTCACCGCCCGGTTCGCTGATCTCTGGCGTGCGGCTGGAAATCCGCCCGGAAAACGGTGTCGCATCGCAAGGGGAGACGATCTTCGAGCCGTCCAGCCTCTGTCATAGCGATGTGCGCGACGGGCAGGCGGCAATCCTCACCGATTTCCGCCAGGATCGCGACGGGCTGACGCAGATATTGGTGATCGACCGCGGCTTGAGCGACTATAGCCGCGGCGCGCTGGTGCAGCGGCTGCTGGACATAGAGACCTATCGCACGCTCGCCATGCTTGGCCTGCCGATGGCGCAGACGCTGTCGCCGGAAATCCGCCGCATCGAGGATGGCCTGACGGGCATCACCCAGCGTATGAAAAACGGCGCGCGCGACGAGGCCGATGCGCTGCTGGCCGAGATGACCCGGCTTGCCGCCGAACTGGAAGCCAATGCCGCGCTCAGCCTTTATCGTTTCGGCGCCAGCCGCGCCTATGACGGCATCGTGCGCGAACGCATCCGGGCGCTGGCGGAAACCCCGGTGCAGGGCCACGAAACCATGGGCAGCTTTCTGGAACGGCGCATGGCGCCGGCCATGCGCACCTGCCAGTCGGTGGAAGAGCGGCAGGCCAACCTGTCGCGCAAGCTCTACCGCGCCACCGCGCTCGTCCGAAGCTGGATCGATGTGGAACTGGAGCGGCAGAATACCGTGCTCTTGAACACCATGAACAAGCGCGCCGCCATGCAGCTTCGCCTGCAGCAGACGGTGGAAGGCCTCTCCGTCGCCGCCATCTCCTATTATGTCGTCGGCCTCATCGGTTATCTTACCAAGGCGATCAGCCACGATGTGCTGCCGCTCGACCCTGCCATTGTCACCGGCATCTCCGTTCCCTTCGCGGTGTTTGGCGTGTGGTGGGTGGTGCGGCGCATCCGCCGATCTCATGCGGAAGGTGGGCACTGAACGACATCCCACCTCCCTCATTCCTGTGCTTGTCACAGGAATCCAGTCGACGCGGCTCTCACGCGGCGGGAAGACTCTTCTCAGCCCAAGGACTTGGGCTGGCTGGATCCCTGTGACGAGCACAGGGATGAGGGAAGATTGGTGGTGATGGCGCCTTAACCGCCTCAGCCCTGCTCCCAATAGGGTGACGGCCCATAAAGCCCGGCCAGATAGTCGATGAACAGCCGCACCTTGGCGGGCAAAAACTGCCGGCTCGGATAAACCGCCGACAGCGTCACGTTGCGCGACCCCTCATAACCAGGCAGGACCTGCACCAGTTTGCCGTTACGCAATTCATGGCCGATATCCCAGGTGGAGCGCAGCGCAATGCCAAGCCCCGATATCACCGCTTCGCGGATAACCTCGCTGGAATTGGTGACGAGCATGCCTTCCGGCCGGATGCTGAGCGCGCCGCCCGGCCCCTCCAGCCGCCAGATGTCATTATTATGCGCCGGCAGGCAGCGGTGTTTCTTCAGATCCTCGATTGTATCAGGCATGCCATGTGCGGCCACATAGTCGGCCGAGGCGCAGAGCACGCGGCGCACCGGCGCCAGCCGGCGGGCCACGAGGCTGGAGGAATTGAGATCGGCAATGCGGATCGCCAGATCGTAACCGCCCTCGATGATATCGATGAACTCGTCGCTGAGCACCAGATTGACCGAGAGATCAGGGTGCCGCTCCATGAATGTCCTCAGATGCGGCGCGATATGCATGCGCCCGAAGGAGGTGGGGGCGGAAACCTTCAGCGTGCCGTTGACCGTGTTGGCCCTGCCGGACACGAAATCCTCGGCCTCCTCCAGTCCCTCCAGCACGGCCAGCACCCGCTCGTAAAAACCCTGTCCCGCTTCGGTCAGGGAAATCTGCCGCGTGGTGCGCTGGAACAGCCGCGCGCCGAGTTTTTCCTCCAGCCGCTTGATGCGCTTGGAAATCACGGCGGGCGAATAACCAAGCTCCTTGGCGGCGAGCGACATGCTGCCGGAAGCGGCAACGCTTGCGAAGACTTCCAGATCGCCCAGATTCGTCATAGTTGACCCCGATTGTTTCCATAATGGAAAAAATCCATAACATTTGATTGCGTCGTTTCAAAGTGGTAAAGAAAGAATACCAGTTGGAGGAATATGTATGGAGGAGGGGCGGTGACGCAGCCGATCAAGTTTCTGGAGCCGCGTGCGAAAGTCGTCGCAGGCCGTGATCGCATCATAGCGGACCTCAAGGATATTCTGCCGGCGGACTGTCTTGTGCACGAGCCGCGCGAACTCGTGCCTTTCGAAACCGATGCCTTCGTTTCCTATCGCCGCCTGCCTTTGGCCGTGGCGTTGCCGAAGACGACGGAAGACGTGGCGGCGGTGATGAAATATTGTCACCGTTACGGCATTCCGGTCGTGCCGCGCGGCGCCGGCACGTCGCTCTCCGGCGGCGCGATCCCGCAGGAGGATGCGGTGGTGATCGGCCTTTCGAAGATGGCATCGATCCTCGAACTCGATTTTTACAATCGCACCGCGCGGGTGCAGGCGGGCGTTACCAATCTCTCCATTTCCGATGCGGCCGGCGCGGAAGGTTTCTTTTATGCGCCGGACCCCAGCTCGCAGCTTGCCTGCACCATCGGCGGCAATATCGGCATGAATTCCGGTGGTGCGCATTGCCTGAAATATGGCGTCACCACCAACAATCTGCTCGGCGTGAAAATGGTGCTGGTGGATGGCACGGTGCTGGAACTGGGCGGCAGGCACCTCGATGCCGCCGGCTACGATCTTCTCGCCCTCGTCTGCGGTTCGGAAGGCCAGCTTGGTATCGTGACGGAGGCGACAGTACGGCTGATCGCCAGGCCGGAAGGCGCGCGGCCGGTGCTGTTCGGTTTCGAGACCTCTGAAGAAGCGGGTTCCTGTGTGGCCGATATCATCGGCGCGGGCATCATCCCGGTCGCCATCGAATTCATGGACAAGCCGGCCATCGAGATTTGCGAGGCCTTTGCCAAGGCGGGATATCCGCTGGATGTCGGCGCGCTTCTGATCGTCGAGGTCGAAGGCTCCGAGGCGGAAATGGACGCCATGCTGGCCGATATCGTTACCATCGCCAGAAAACATGGCGTGAAGACGGTAAAGGAATGCCAGTCGGCCATGGAGGCGGCGGCGATCTGGAAAGGCCGCAAATCCGCCTTCGGCGCGACGGGCCGCATCGCGGATTATATCTGCATGGATGGCACGGTGCCGCTTTCCCAACTTTCTCATGTCTTGAAAAAGACGAGCGAAATCACCGACCGGCTCGGCCTGCGCGTTGCCAATGTCTTCCATGCCGGCGATGGCAACATGCATCCGCTCATCCTGTTCAACGCCAATGACCCTGATGATGCGGCCCGTGCGGAAGAAGCGGGCAATGAGATATTGAAGCTCTGCGTGGATGCCGGCGGCTGTCTGACCGGCGAGCACGGTGTCGGCATCGAAAAGCGCGATCTGATGCGCCACCAGTATGCTGAGGCCGATCTTGCCCAGCAGATGGCGGTGCGGGCGGCTTTTGACGAGGGGTGGCTGATGAACCCTTCCAAGGTGTTTCCGCTGGAGGGGCGCAATTGAGGTACGTTAACTTAGTTGCCTTGGAGGGTGCGGTTTACCCCCCTCTGCCCTGCCGGGCATCTCCCCCACAGGTGGGGAGATCGGCAAGACGCACCTACGTCGCTCTATCTCGGCCGATAAGAAAGGCGAGACCTTGCCGCGAGTCGATCTCCCCACCTGTGGGGGAGATGCCCGGCAGGGCAGAGGGGGGTACCTCTTGCTCGGAGCGCAGTCTCTCTTGCGCCAACCGCGCCACCCCATACCCGGAGCACGCCACCCCATGCTGACCCCATACTCAGAAACACAGGCCGCCGACATCGTCCGCGACCACGCCACCCGAAAAACCCCGCTGAAAATCATCGGTGGCAACACCCGCTCCGGTTTCGGCAACGCAGTCGCGGCAAGTAATGCGCTCTCCTCCCGCGCCATGAACGGCATCGTCTCTTACGTCCCCGCCGAAATGGTCATGACCGTCAAGGCCGGCACGCCGCTCGCCACCGTCGAAGCCGCCCTTGCGGAAAACCGCCAGATGATGGCCTTCGAGCCGATGGATCATCGCCCGATCATGGGCACCGCAGGCGAACCGACCATCGGCGGTGTCTTTGCCGCCAATGTTTCCGGCCCGCGCCGTTATGTGGCAGGGGCCGCCCGCGACAGCCTGCTCGGCATCCGTTTCGTCAATGGCAGCGGAGAGATCATCAAGGCCGGCGGCCGGGTGATGAAGAATGTCACCGGGCTCGACCTGTCGAAATTCCTTGCCGGCTCCTTCGGCACGCTCGGCTTTCTCACCGAAGTCACCTTCCGGGTGTTGCCGAAACCGCCTGCGGAAAAAACCGTGGTCGTGTCCGGTCTCGATGACGAGGCGGCGAACCGCATCATGGCGGCGGCGATGGCGATGAGCGTCGAGGTCTCCGGCGCGGCGCATCTGCCGGAAAGCGTTCGTTACCGCTTCATCGATGGCGGATTGCCGGACGGCCCGGCGACTATCCTGCGGCTGGAAGGGCTTTCCGCCTCGGTGGAGGCGCGCACGGCCAAACTCCTTTCGGTCATGGATCGCGTGGGGCCGTGGGCATTGCTGGAGGGCGAGGACAGCAAGCATTTATGGCAGCAGGTGCGGGATGTCGCACCCTATGCCGGACAGGGAACGAAGCCCGTGTGGAAAGTATCGGTCGCGCCTTCGGTGGGTCATCAGCTTGTCGCAGCGCTGCGCATGGAGGCGGGCATCGACGCCTTTTACGACTGGCAGGGCGGCCTTGTCTGGATGCAGATGGAAGCCGATCCCGAGGCGGATTTGCTGCGCGGCGCGATCCGGGCGCTGGGCGGCGGTCACGCAACGCTGGTGAGAGCGGGCGATGCGGTGCGCGCCACCGTGGCGGCTTTCGAACCGCGCCCGGCTGCGGAGGCGCTGCTTTCGGCGCGGATCAGGGAAAAGCTCGATCCGACGGGCATTTTCAATCCCGGCAAGATGGCCGCAACGATGGAAAGGGCCGTCTGACCATGCAAACATCCTTCACGCCGCAGCAGCTGGCCGATCCGCATGTGGCGGAATCCGAAAAAATCCTGCGCAAATGTGTACATTGCGGTTTCTGCACCGCGACCTGTCCCACCTATGTCACGCTTGGCAACGAGCTGGACAGCCCGCGCGGGCGCATCTACCTCATCAAG
Organism: Agrobacterium sp. NPDC089420; assembly: GCF_044900305.1. Taxonomy (NCBI): domain Bacteria; kingdom Pseudomonadati; phylum Pseudomonadota; class Alphaproteobacteria; order Hyphomicrobiales; family Rhizobiaceae; genus Agrobacterium; species Agrobacterium sp. NPDC089420. The sequence goes on from NZ_JBJDMY010000004.1 coordinate 103,671, forward strand.
GACATGCTGGAAAACAGCCGTCCGGCCGACCGCGAGGTCGTCACCCATATCGATCGCTGTCTCTCCTGCCTTGCCTGCACCACCACCTGTCCTTCCGGCGTGGACTACATGCATCTGGTCGATCATGCCCGCGCCCACATCGAACAGACGTACAAGCGCCCTTTCATGGATCGGCTGATCCGCAATCTTCTGGTCGCCGTCCTGCCCCATCCCACGCGTTTCCGGCTGGCCTTGCATCTGGCACGGCTGGCGCGGCCCTTCTCAGGCCTGCTTGCCAGGGTTCCGGCGCTGAAGCCGTTGCAATCCATGCTCGCTCTTGCCCCCGCCGCCGTGCCTTCCGCCTCCGCTTCCACCCATCCCGGACAAAGACCGGCCGAGGGCGAAAAGCGCGGCCGCGTCGCCATCCTCACCGGCTGCGCCCAGCCGGTGCTTGACCCCGGCATCAACGAGGCGACGCTGCGCCTGCTTGCACGGCTCGGCATCGAGGTCGTCGTGCCGAAGGGGGAGGGCTGTTGCGGTTCGCTGGTGCATCACATGGGCCGGGAGGAAGAGGCGCTCGCCTCGGCCCGGCGCAATGTCGATGTCTGGATGCGCGAGATGGAGAGTGGTGGTCTCGACGCCATCATCATCACTGCTTCCGGCTGCGGCACCACCATCAAGGACTATGGCCATATGCTGCGGCTCGATCCGGCTTATGCCGAAAAGGCCGCGCGGGTCTCGGCGCTGGCAAAGGACGTCACCGAATATCTCGCCACCCTCGATCTGCCGCAACGGCAAAGCCAGGGCCTGACGGTCGCCTATCATTCCGCCTGCTCCATGCAGCACGGCCAGAAGATCACGCTTGCGCCAAAACAGTTGCTGAAGGCGGCGGGTTTTACCGTGCGCGATCCGGCCGAAGGGCATCTCTGCTGTGGCTCGGCCGGAACCTACAATATTCTCCAGCCGGAAATTTCCGCCAAGCTCAAGGCGCGCAAGGTGAAGAATATCGAGGCCACGCGGGCGGATGTCATCGCCAGCGGCAATATCGGCTGCATCACGCAGATCGGAACCGGCACGGATATGCCCATCCTGCACACCGTGGAACTGCTGGACTGGGCCTATGGCGGGCCGAAGCCGGCGCGGTTTTCGGTTTAGAACGTGCTGCACTTTCGGGCCATGCACACGACACAAAAGGTTCGGACCGGTGCCTCGTCCGCTCCCTTTCCCTCATCCCTGTGCCTGTCACAGGGATCCAGCCAGCCCAAGTCCTTGGGCTGAAAAGACTCCCTCCGGCGCGCAGACGCGCGTCGGCTGGATTCCTGTGACGAGCACAGGAATGAGGTTGAGGGGACACCCAGCGCCTGCCGGAAAGCCCCCATTTGCCACGTCAATACTAGAACTTATAAGCCACGCCGAAATTCACCGCATTGGTGATGATATCGGTCTTCAACGAAGCGCCATTGTCGATATCGACATCGATAAAGGAATAGGTGCCCTTATATTCCACGAAGGTCGACCAGTTGTCGGTGATGCGGTAGCTGACACCGGCCTGCGCCTGCAGGGTCGCGCCGCCGAACTGGTATTTGAAGGTTCTGCCCGAGGGACGGTTCACTTCCACATGCGGCACGTTGATGCCGACGCCGGCGCCGACATAGGGGGTGATCGGCAGGGATTCGAGCGGAAAGCGGTAGAGCGCATTCAGGGTCAGAAGGTTCAGGCCGTCGGTGAATTCGAAATGCGACCAGCCGGAGCGGGCAAGCGTCTGGTCGTCGGCATAGACCTTGTCATGGGTGAAATCGAGCGAGATACCGAAATTCCGGAGCTGGCCCTCATCGAACCAGTAGGTGCCGCGCACGCCCCAATAGGGTGGGCTGGAAAAGGATTTGCCTTCCCAGCCGGCACGGAAATCCGGTCCGTCGGATACGTTCACATCGCTGTGCGGCGCGCTTTGCCAACCGCCATAACCGGAAATTTCAAATTCGCCTGCGATTGCGGCAGAGAAGGAAACGCCGCTGAGGAGCAGGGCGCAGACAAAGGAAACATGGCGCGGCATGGAGAGAATCCAGATTGATATCAGAAATGCACCAAACCGTTTTTTGATAACATTTGAATGACAGAAACGAAAAACGGGCGGTCAGCTGACCACCCGTTTTAAGGCCGTTCCGTCATCTCCCTGAGAGAGGTTCGGCGCCTGGCGTCCCCCGCCAAGTTTCATTCCATTGAAGTGAGCCGGATTGTAGCGCCACAGGGCGGCAATTCAAGCGGATACGCCGCCTTTCCGGCCCTGCAGCAGCCGGAAAGGCTGAACCGTTGCCGTCATATCACAATGACCCTGGTTCCGACGTTTACGCGCTCGTAAAGATCGGTGACATCCTCGTTGCGCATGCGGATGCAGCCGGAGGAGTTGTTGCTGCCGATCGTCCAGGGCTGGTTCGTGCCATGGATGCGGTAAAGCGTGGAGCCGAGATACATGGCGCGCGCGCCCATCGGGTTGGCCGGGCCGCCTTCCATGAAGGCCGGCAGGTAATGCCCCTTTGCCGCCTCTCGGGTGATCATTTCCTTCGGCGGGGTCCAGCTCGGCCATTCCGCCTTGCGGGTCACCGTGTGGGTTCCGGCCCATTCGAAGCCGGGCTTGCCGACGCCGACGCCGTAACGCCGCGCCTTGCCGTCGGCGAGCACGAGATAGAGGAAGCGGTTCGGCGTATCGATGACGATGGTGCCGGGTTTTTCATTGGTCCGGTAGGTAACGATCTGCGGCAGGAATTGCGGCGCGATCTGCGTGCGCACCGGCGCGTTGGGGCGCACGGCGGCATTCTGCACCCGTGCCGGACGCTGCGATGTGACGCCGGAGCTCGGGCGCTGCGGCATGGCGGCCTGACGCTGCTGCAAGAACGGCTGGCGGGCGGCAGGTGCGCGCGGATAAACCACCGGACGCACATTGCCGCGGCCGCCGAGCTGCGTGACCCAGGGTGCGGAAAGATCCGGGCTGACGACGATGGGCGGACGTTCGCGATAACGCTCATTGGCCATGGCGGCCGGGACGGCGAGGGTGGAAACGAGGCTCAGCGCCAGAAAAACGGACTTCATCGGCATCGGGTGGACTCTCTCTGCGGTATGCCGCAACAATGGAAATGGCGGGGAATATTGTCCCGCATTGCCCGACACGTTCGCACCTCGACGCCAGCGAATCGTAAATGGCTGTTCATTAAAAAGCCCTTGATTAGGGAAAGCTGTATTTAAGGTTAGCGCCCGGTGTTGAAACGTGGTGAATGAGTGGTAAGTGCGCAGGCTCACACCGCTCACGGGCGGTAGCGAAAAGGGGTTGTCAGAGGAATGAGCGAAGCGGGACTTGAAACCGGCCCGGATGGCCGGGTGCGGTGTTTCTGGCAGCAGGGACTGGAGGATTACAGCCGATATCACGACGATGAATGGGGTTATCCCGTCACCGACGACCGCAGGCTTTTCGAGAAGATCTGTCTGGAAGGCTTCCAGTCCGGACTTTCCTGGTTGACGGTTCTGCGCAAGCGCGAAGCGTTCCGGCTTGCCTTCGCCAATTTCGAATTCGAAAAAGTGGCTGAGTTTGGCGATGCCGATATCGAGCGCTGCCTTGGTGACAAGGGCATCATCCGTCATCGCGGCAAGATCGTTTCGACCATCAACAACGCCCGCCGCGCCGTGGCGCTGCGCGATGAATTCGGTTCTCTCGCCCGTTATTTCTGGAGTTTCGAACCCACCGCCGCAGAAAGGCCGCAAAGGCTGGACTATGCGACGTTAAGGGCCAACCCCACCAGCGCCGCCTCCATCCGTCTTTCCAAGGATCTGAAGAAGCGGGGCTGGAGTTTCGTCGGCCCGACGACCGTCTATGCATTCATGCAGGCCATGGGTATGGTCAACGACCATATCGAAGGCTGCCATTGCCGCCAGCCGATAGAGGCCCTGCGGCGGGAGTTCATACGTCCATGAAGGCAACTTCCCTTCTCCTGGCTTTCACCATGGCCGTCGCCGCCGTGCCGCATCCGTCTTTTGCGGAAAGCCGCAATGTCGATGGCATCTGGCTCGATGACGGTGAAAGGCTGAAGGAAGTGGCCCTGCCGCCAGTTGGACCGCTGAAGCTGGATGGCTGGACCCGGCGCGGGCGCGGCGACGTCTATCGCCTGAAGGTAAAGGCGGGTGAGACGGTGAAGGTGGAGCTTGCCGCCTCCAGCGAATTTGTCCTGATGGCGATCTTCGATTTTTCAACGCCGGATGAGGACGCGATCTTCTTCAGCGACTCCCAGGGCAAGGTCGCGACACTGACGCCGAAGGTGGATACCGAATGGCTGATCCGCCCGACCCTCATTCTGGGATCGCCGCGCCGCGGCCTTGGCGCACATTATACGCTGACGGTCAGCACCGGGAAATAACGTCCGGCTCTCAGGCCGCCTGTGTCAACACGATCAGGCCAAAACTCAGAACACCCAGCAGCACCAGCGACAGGCTGGCGGCGACGATGACCTTGCCGCCGGCATGGCGAAGGCTGCGAATATCGACCGACAGCCCCAGCGCCGCCATCGACATGATGGTCAGGATATTGGAAATCGAAGCGACGGGGGAAAGCAGAACCTCGGGAATGAGGCCGAAGGACCGGGCCATGATCATCAGCACGAAGCCGATGATGAACCACGGAACCATCTGCTGCAATCTCAGGCGTCCCGTGTCGGACCGGCCATGGATGACGGAGAGCGTGGCGATGACAGGTCCCAGCATCAGCACGCGGATGAGCTTGACGATGGTGCCGGTCTGCACGGCGATCGCGCCGAGCGGGGCTGTGGCGGCCAGAACCTGTGGCACGGCATAGACCGTCAGGCCGGCGAAAATGCCATATTGGGTGGCGTCGAGACCCAGAAGCTGCGGCAGGAACGGCATCAAAAGCACGGCGGCGACGCCGAGAACCGCGGTGAAGGCAATCGAGGCGGCGACATCTTCCGGCTTGGCGCCGATGGCGGGTGCTGCGGCGGCGATGGCGGAATTACCGCAGATGGAATTGCCGCAGGCGATCAGCGTCGCGAGCTTGGGTGGCAGGCCCAGCATTCGCCCGGCGGCATAGCTGACGATCAGCGACAGCGCGACGATCAGCGCGATACCGCCGATCAACAAGCCGCCCGCGCCCTTGAGAATGGAGAGGCTGAGCGATGCACCGAGAAGCGCCACCGCGATTTCGAGCAGGGTCTTGGCGCTGAACCTGATGCCGGCCGAAGCGACCGCCGGCAGCGACACCAGCGACCGCAAAAGCGTGCCGATCAGAATGGCAAGCACGAGGTCACCAAGCCATGCATGGCCGGCAAGCCGCACCTGAAAACGCTCCGCCAGAATGGCGGCGCAGCTGACCGCCGCGCAGAGCAGGATTCCCGGCAGAAGCGGGGTCAGCCAGCGAAGCGAAAACTGAAACGGATGGGTAAGCGTGCGATGGTGTGCCATGGCCAGACAATGCCGTAGACGCCTGTTTTATTCTATCAAATAATATGGCATATATTATTCGATAAAATCGAATGAAAAGCCATGACCTTCGAACAACTCCGCATTTTCATCGCCGTCGCCGAACGCGAGCACCTGACAAGGGCCGCCGAAGCCATCGGTCTGACCGCCTCCGCCGTCAGCTCCGCCATCAAGAATCTCGAGGCTTTTTATAATGTCGAACTGTTTCACCGTGTGGGCCGCAACATTGAACTGACCGAAAGCGGCCGGGTGTTTCTGGGCGAAGCCAAGGCGACGCTGGCGCGTGTGCGCAATGCCGAATTGATCCTCTCCGAAATGGGCGGGTTGACGCGCGGCGAAATCACCGTCTGCGCCAGCCAGACCATTGCAAGCTACTGGCTGCCGCCGATCCTGATGCAGTTCAAGAAGCTTTATCCCGGCGTCACCGTCCGGCTCGATATCGGCAATACCAAGACGGTGACGCAGGCGGTGCTGGACGGTCTGGCGGAGGTCGGTTTCATTGAGGGCAGGATCGACGAGCCGGCCTTGATGGTGCAGCCCGTCGTGTCGGACAAGCTGCTGGTCGTCACCGGTTCCGCCCATCCCTTTGCCGATGGCCGTTATCTCACAGCACTTGATATTCTCTATGGCACCTCATGGGTATTGCGTGAGCAGGGCTCCGGCACCCGCTCCGCCTTCGAGGCGGCGGTGCGACAGATGGGTGTGGATCCGGGTGAGCTTTCCGTCATGCTGGAACTGCCGTCCAACGAGGCGGTGGTGATGGCGGCGCGTTCCGGCGGGGCCGCGACGGCAGTTTCCGCCTCCGTCGCCTCGCTGTTTCTGCGGCAGGGGCTGCTGGTCCGTTCCGGCATCGATCTGCCCGCCCGCAACTTCGCTCTTTTGCGCCACAAGGAACGCCACACCAGCCGGGCCGCCATGGAACTGGAGCGCCTCAGCCGGGCGGCATCGGAGGACTATAAGGCCGGTCTTGCGGGGCTGTAATAGAGTGACGGAGCGGTACGGGCGGCGTTCGCGCCGGTGCCGTTGGCATGGGAAGGCTGTCGCCTGTTTCTTCTCCCCGCCGGGGAGAAGAAACAGGCCGTAACGCCGAAGGAGCGCCGCAACCGGCGCTCCGCCTTCGTCAGCATCAATCACTTGCCCTTGGACTTCAGCCAGGCCTTCATCATGGCGATTTCGCCTTCCTGCGCCTTGATCACCTCTTCGGCCAGCTTGCGGATTTCCGGGTCCTTGCCATATTCGAGCTCAACCTTGGCCATATCGATCGCGCCCTGATGGTGCGGGATCATGCCGCGCACGAAATCGACATCGGCATCGCCGCTATAATCGATGGCCATGTCGCCATGCATCTTCTTGCTGGCTTCCATGAAGGCCTTGGTGGAGCCGGTTTCGCTTGCGGCACCCTTGGACATGGTGTGCCCGGCATGGCCGCCGGCTTCCTGTGCGAAAACGGGCATGGCGAGGACGGCCGCAAAAGCGGCGGCGAGTGTTATGGTCTTGATAGACATGGATGATCCTTCCTGTGTCTGACGGATTTTTCGATGGATTGACTGGAAAAATCTGCGGTCAGGCGCGGGGAGGCGGCAGCGGCGGCGCGAAAGCCTTGCCGTTGAAGAGATTGCCGCGCTGCGGCTTGGGGTAGGCGAAGATCATCCGGCCGCCATCGGCGAAGATCGTTTGCGGAACCACGATAAGACAGGCGGCGCAGGAGCCGGGATGCGCGACGCCGTCACCATGCGGGCAGCAATCGCCTGTGCCCGATTCAGGGGCCTTGGCCGCGCCCTGCCCATGGGCTGCGCCATGGTTTGAATGGGCGTTTCCATGGCTCATCGCCGGTTGCGACGAAACGGCCATGCCCGCACCCACCGGCATGCTCATTGCCATCTGCGCCGGCATTGCACCGTAAAGCAGGCAGGCAAGGAACATCAAGGTGCGGACCATCAGGGACATGGCGCGAATTTACCGCGGAAATTGTGGAATAAGCATGACGCTCACGTGAGTTCGCGCGCGATGACGTGATGCACGATGCGATAATCCCTGCTTTCCTCGCCGAAGGGGGCAAGCGGCCATTCCCATGCGGCGGTGGGCGAGGAAATCTCGATGCCGTGCAGCAAATCCTCCTGCTGCTGCAGGCTGCCATCCTTGCCGATGACATCGAAGGATATGTCCGACACCAGGCAGGCCTTGCAGGGAAGCCCGGCCAGCGCATCGAGATGCGTCCGAATGAGTTTGGGCAGCAGATCATCCGGCGCATTGGCGATTTTCTCGCGCTCCAGCCGGTGGCGTGCGCCGGTGCCGATCTGCGACAGGAGATTGGCCGAGACGACGAGGTCGAGATAGGGCACCCGCCGCAGGAAATCGAGCGGTTCCGCCTGTCGTCCGGCGAGAACATCGTCAAAGCCGGAAAGATCGCGATTGGCGATGCGAACATTCTTTTTGGCGTTCAGTCGAAGTTTCGCCTGCACGCTGGCAAGATGCACCAGATCGACCAGCACAACGGTATCGAACATCGCCACCAGCGCATCATGGGGCACGTCACGCAAAAGGCCGGACCCCAGCACCACCGCCGTTCGCCGCTGTTTCAGCTTTCGGGCCGATTGCAGTACGAATTGCCGGCTATTGTCCTCATGCGCCGCCCAGGCCCTGGCGCAGCGGTTGGCGCGCGCCCACAGATTGACGGAATAGCGGATATGCGGCCGGAATTCTTTCGGCGTAACCGCGCGCGTGGCGGCATATTGCAGGGCTTCGAGGATCATGAATGCCTATCGGTAGATATCACGGCGATGGCCGATTTCGACCACCAGCACGACCAGCTTGTGGTCCTGTATATCGCAGATGATGCGGTAATCGCCCACCCGGTAGCGCCAGAAATTTCCAAGCTCGGAGCCCTGCAGGGCGGCGCCGGTTTTGCGGGGATTGTCATCCTTGGCGATCCGGTCCGCCAGAAAGAAAATGATGCGATTGGCATCGCTCTTCGCCAGCTTGCCCAGTTGTTTGACGGCAGCCCGTTGGAATTCAATTTTCCAGGTCAAGATCACGCATCACTTCTTCCAGAGCATAGGTGCGTTCTTTATTGGCGATACGCTGCCGCGTCGCCTCCTCGGCAAGATAGAGATCCTCCATATCCTCGATATGTTTCTCGATCGCCTCGCGGATATAAAAAGCCGATGTGCGGCCGGTGCGCTCGGAAAGCGCCTTCAGCCGTTGATAGGTCTCGTCCGGCAGGCGAATGGCCGTCTGTTTGCTCATGGGTCGCGTCCTTCCGGGTATAAATGGGATACACGTATCCCACATAGCACCGTCCGGCCCAGCGAGCCAGCAAAACCGGAGGCTTTGCGGCTTGCCGCACCGGGCTTCATCCTCTAATACACCGGCTTGATTTCAGGAAAATATCGGATCGGCCCCATGAGCGAAAAAGCAAAAAAGCCTCAGAAACTGAAAGCCCGCCTGCCGCGCGGCTTCGTGGATCGCTCGGTTGCCGATATTCATGCCACCAACGAGATGATCGAGAAGATCCGCAGGGTCTACGAGCTTTACGGCTTCGATCCGGTGGAGACCCCGCTGTTCGAATATACCGATGCGCTCGGCAAGTTCCTGCCGGATAGCGACCGGCCGAACGAAGGCGTGTTTTCGCTACAGGACGATGACGACCAGTGGATGAGCCTGCGCTACGACCTCACCGCGCCGCTCGCCCGCCATGTCGCGGAAAATTTCAACGAAATCCAGCTGCCGTACCGCACCTATCGCGCCGGTTATGTCTTCCGCAACGAAAAGCCCGGCCCCGGCCGCTTCCGGCAGTTCATGCAGTTCGATGCCGATACGGTGGGTGCCTCCGGCGTGCAGGCCGATGCCGAAATGTGCATGATGATGGCCGATACGCTCGAAGCGCTCGGCATAAAGCGCGGCGACTATGTCATCCGGGTCAACAATCGCAAGGTGCTGGATGGCGTGATGGAGGCCATCGGTCTCGGTGGCGAGGAGAACGCCGGCCGTCGGCTGAACGTGTTGCGCGCCATCGACAAGCTCGACAAGTTCGGTCCCGAAGGCGTGAAGCTGCTGCTCGGCCCCGGCCGCAGGGATGAGTCCGGCGATTTCACCAAGGGTGCGGGTCTTGGCGAGGAGCAGATCGAAAAGGTCCTGTTCTTCGTCGGCATCAAGGATTATGCGGCAAGCGCCGATGATCTGGCGAAGCTGGTCGCGGGCACTACGAAAGGCGAGGAAGGCGTCGATGAGCTGAACACCATCGGCGCTCTGGTTTCCAGCGCCGGTTACGATGCGACGCGCATCAAGATCGATCCCTCGGTCGTGCGCGGTCTCGAATATTACACCGGCCCGGTCTATGAAGCCGAGTTGACCTTCGACGTCACCAATGAAAAGGGCGAGAAGGTCGTGTTCGGCTCGGTCGGCGGCGGCGGGCGTTACGATGGCCTCGTGTCGCGCTTCATGGGCCAGCCGGTTCCGGCCACGGGCTTCTCCATCGGCGTTTCGCGCCTGATGACGGCGCTGAAGAACCTCGGCAAGCTCGGCCAGCTCAAGCCACTTGCCCCCGTTCTCATCACCGTCATGGATGGCGATGTGCAAAGCATGGGCCGTTACCAGCTTTTCACGCAGGCCTTGCGCGCCGAGGGCATTCGCGCCGAAATGTACCAGGGCAACTGGAAGAAATTCGGCAATCAGCTGAAATATGCTGACCGCCTCGGCTCCCCCATCGCCATCATCCAGGGCGGTGACGAGCGCGCCGAAGGCGTTGTGCAGATCAAGGACCTGATTGAGGGCAAGCGTCTCTCCGGCGAGATCGAGGACAATGCCAGCTGGCGGGAGGCGCGTGTGGCGCAGGTCACCGTGCTGGAGGCCGATCTGGTGGCGAAGGTCCGCGAGATCCTGGCTGCGCAGGCTGAGGATGTGCTGCGGGCGCAGGGCAAGTAAAGTGATGCGCGTCGCTTACCCCCCTCTGCCCTGCCGGGCATCTCCCCCTCAAGGGGGGAGATCGATGCGTGGCGCGGTCTCGCCTAACTCGATGTCTGCAATTGAAGTGGTGGTAGCGCCTCTTGCCGATCTCCCCCCTTGTGGGGGAGATGCCCGGCAGGGCAGAGGGGGGTACCCCACGGCTTCGACAGGAAATGTCCCATGCCCCTGATCGACATGCCGGAATTTTCCGGAGAGCTACTGGAAGAATTCGCCGCGCGCCGCACGAGCCGTGTGAACACGCCCGTCATCCAGCCTGCCGAACCCTTTCTGGATATGGCCGGCGAGGATCTGCGCCGCCGTATCTTCATGACGGAGAGCGAGACGGGGGAGAGCCTCTGCCTGCGCCCCGAATTCACCATTCCGGTCTGCCTTCGCCATATCGAGACGGCGACCGGCACGCCGAAACGTTATTCCTATCTCGGTGAAGTCTTCCGCCAGCGCCGTGAGGGCGCGAATGAGTTTTATCAGGCAGGCATCGAGGATCTCGGCGATACCGATATCGCCGCCGCCGACGCCCGTGCCGTCATCGACGCCACAGCGATCCTGAAGCGGCTTTTGCCCGGCCGCTCGCTTGCGGTCACGCTGGGCGACCAGCAGGTGTTCGAAGCGGTGGTTGCCGCCCTTGGCCTGCCGCTCGGCTGGCAGAAGCGGCTGGTGCAGGCTTTTGGTGATATGGCGCAGCTCGACGCGTTGCTGGAAAGCCTCGTGCATCCCAAACCGATGACCGGCCTCGATGCCCGTGTCGCCGGCCTTCTGGCAACGGGAGACGAGACGGTGCTGGTCGATTATCTCGACACGGTGATGCAGGAGACGGGCTATTCCACCAATGCCAGCCGCTCGCCGCAGGAAATCGCCCGTCGTCTGCGGGAGAAGCTGGCGCTTGCGGCCACGCGCCTGCCGGATGAGAGTTTCGCGCTGCTCAAGCAGTTCCTGGCCCTGAAGGCCCCCTTGCCGCAGGCTTCGCAGGTTCTGGCCGATTTTGCCGCAAAGGCGAAGCTGAAGCTGGACGGTGCGCTTTCCGCTTTTGACAAGCGTGTCGCAGCGCTTGCCAATGCCGGCGTCGATCTCGAAACCGTCACCTATGGCGCCGCCTTCGGGCGTCCGCTCGATTATTATACCGGCCTTGTCTTCGAGGTGGTGGAAGCGGGCGCAGACAGCGTGCTGGCCGGTGGCGGCCGTTTCGACCGGTTGCTGACCCTGCTCGGCGCACAAGAAAAAATCCCGGCCGTGGGCTTCTCGCTCTGGCTGGATCGCATCGAAGCGGTGCGCGGGAGCAACAGGCCATGATCACCATCGCATTGCCCTCCAAGGGCCGGATGAAGGAGGACGCCTCCGCCGTTCTCGAACGCGCCGGGCTGAAAGTCGCGGCCGTCGGCAATGACCGCTCCTATCGCGGCCGCGTCGAAGGGCGCGACGATATCGAGATCGCCTATCTGTCGGCTTCCGAGATCGCTCGCGAGATCGGCGTCGGCACGGTGGATTTCGGCGTAACGGGCGAGGACCTTGTGCGCGAGGGGCTGACCAATGCCGATGCGCAGGTGGAATTCTGCGCCCGCCTCGGTTTCGGCCATGCCGATGTCGTGGTCGCGGTGCCGGAAATCTGGCTCGATGTGGACAGCATGGCCGATCTCGGCGACGTAGCCTCGGAATTCCGCGCCCGCCATGGCCGGAGACTGGCGATCGCCACCAAATATTGGCGGCTGACGCAGCAGTTCTTTTCGCGCCAGCACGGCATTCAGCTTTACCGCATCGTCGAAAGCCTTGGCGCCACCGAAGGTGCGCCGGCGGCGGGGCAGGCGGATATCATCGTCGATATCACCTCAACCGGCTCGACGCTCAAGGCCAACCATTTGAAAATCCTCTCCGATGGCATCATCGTCCGTTCGGAAGCCTGCTTCGTGCGTGCCCGCAAGCCGGAACATGATGGCGATGCGACGGTTCAGGAGATCGCCTCGCGCATAAGGGCGGCGGTCTGACGACGGAAAACAAAAAGCCGCCGGAGTGATCCGGCGGCTTTTTGTTGATCGATTTATTTGGCTTATGCGTGGGCAACAGCCGCGCCGCGCCGCGCATCGACGGAATAGGCCCCGGGGCCGAAGGCGGCAAGCAGGATGTAAGCGCCGGCAAGGGTGATGTTCTTCACCATCATGATGCCGTTCAACGTGTTGATCCAGCCAAGAGCCGGCTCAGGCCAGCCGGGAACGGCAACGGTGCCGCTGTGGAAAACCAGGCCGGTGAAAACGCAGAAGACGGCAAGCGCCCAGGCGGCGATCCTGGTCTGGAAACCGACGAGAATGGCAAGGCCGGCAACGAGTTCGAACAGGCCTGCGAGATAGGCAAGCGCGGTTGCGGCGGGCAGGCCGGCGCCGGTGATCATGCCGGCCGTGCCGGCCGGATCGACGAGCTTGCCAAAGCCCGACGAGATGAAGATGAAGGAAAGCAGAAGGCGGGCGATGAGAACGAGAACGTTCTGGCTGCTGGACATGGATATCTCCGGTAGATGATCGGCGTGTCGCCGGTGAGCTGCAAGGCAATGTCTGCAGATATCAATGCCCGAAAATCACCCATCCATAAAGATGAACGACAGGAGACAAATCGTCTTCATTCTGTGAACAATCTTCGGCTCGGACGGCATGGTCAGGCGGCGAAGCGAATATCTTCGAAACGCGGAAACAGGAACAGCCCGGAAATCCAGCCCTGCTGGCCGCCGTCGAAGCCGGAGGATTCACCCATGCAGATGACCGGCTGCCGCATGGCCGGCAAGATGGAGACTCCGGTTGAAAAACAGAAGCGCGAGGGGGCCGTGGAAGCCTGCTCGAAAAGTTCAAGCACGCGCGCGTGGTCGCCACGGTCATAACAGCGGACAAGGCTGAGCAGCCCGCATTCGCCCGGCGGCAGGCCATGCATGAAAGAGGCGTGTTCGCCAAGCCTTATCACGCCGCTTGCAAGATCGCTGCTCCATTCCTCCGAAATGAAGAAATGCGACAGGGTGTGCGGATCGGGCATGGTTGCCGCAGCCATCGGCAGAGCATCGTTGCGTCTTGATATTTCAAACAAATCGCGCCCCCGCATGAACATCGAGCCGGCGCTGCTGTGTCAAGCATCGCCGTCAGGTTGAACTTTCACCACCATCCGCAGCTGGACGTCTTTGCCCGCATCGAAACCCCTTCAATGCGTGCATCCTGTCGCGGCACCCTTTGGGCGCTGACTTATAGTTTATTTTCCTCTATCGACAACAACCGGCCAGTGAGAAAATCAAAAATATGATGTATTCCTTCATCGTAATCGCGAAATATATGAAAAAAGACAACTAAATGTCGAGCTTATAAGCTTGCCGCGGCTGATGTCCGGCCCGTTGGCCATGGTGATTCGCCGTCTCGATGCGCTACTATTGCATGGCTGTCGAAAACAGGCCGCCTAAAGTTGGCTTTGTTCCAAAAAGACACAATATTTGACGCGGATTCGGGCGTACTCGCAGAGCCGGATCAACAAAGGACCTGGGTGGCAAAGAAGAAGGGCGATCCGGGGACCGCCCTTTCCTCATTCCAGTGACAGGACTGATTGGAGGTCCATGCCGCCCGTCTGGCGCGCTTGCGACGCCGGACCACTCGAAGGGCATGGGCGGCAACGAAAAAGGGCGATCCGAAGACCGCCCTTTCCTCATTCCGGTGACAGGACTGATTGGAGGTCCATGCCGCCCGTCTGGCGCGCTTGCGACGCCGGACCACTCAAAGGGCATGGGCGGCAAACGAAAAAGGGCGATCCGAAGACCGCCCTTTCCTCATTCCAGTGACAGGACTGATTAGAAGTCCATGCCGCCCATGCCGCCGCCCGGCATTGCCGGCATCGGAGCGTCCTTCTTCGGAAGCTCGGCGATCATGGCTTCGGTGGTGATCAGCAGCGAAGCAACCGAAGCTGCGTTCTGCAGAGCCGTGCGGACAACCTTGACCGGGTCGACGATGCCGAGCTGGATCAGGTCGCCATATTCGCCGGTCTGGGCGTTGTAGCCGTAGTTGTCTTCGTTCTTCTCGAGGATCTTGCCGACAACGATGGAAGCTTCGTCACCTGCGTTGTCTGCGATCTGGCGAACCAGAGCCTGCAGGGCGCGGCGGATGATGTTGATACCGGCTTCCTGGTCGTCGTTTTCACCCTTTGCGGTGATCTTCGTGGACGAACGCAGCAGAGCCACGCCACCGCCCGGTACGATGCCTTCCTGAACGGCAGCGCGCGTCGCGTTGAGAGCGTCGTCGATGCGGTCCTTCTTTTCCTTCACTTCGACTTCCGTCGAACCGCCGACGCGGATAACGGCAACGCCGCCAGCGAGCTTGGCAAGACGTTCCTGCAGCTTCTCGCGGTCGTAGTCGGAAGTGGTTTCTTCGATCTGGGCCTTGATCTGGGCAACACGGCCTTCGATGTCGGACTTCTGGCCGGCGCCGTCAACGATCGTGGTGTTTTCCTTGGAGATCGAAACCTTCTTCGACTTGCCGAGCATGTCGAGGGTCACGTTTTCGAGCTTGATGCCGAGGTCTTCGGAAATGACGGTACCACCGGTCAGGATGGCGATGTCTTCCAGCATGGCCTTGCGGCGGTCGCCGAAGCCCGGAGCCTTGACGGCAGCGATCTTGAGGCCGCCACGCAGCTTGTTAACGACGAGCGTTGCGAGAGCTTCGCCTTCGACGTCTTCAGCGATGATGACGAGCGGCTTGCCGGTCTGAACGACAGCTTCGAGAACCGGCAGCATGGCCTGGAGGTTCGAGAGCTTCTTTTCGTGCAGGAGGATGTAGGCGTCTTCGAGGTCCGCAACCATCTTTTCCGGGTTGGTCACGAAGTAGGGCGACAGGTAGCCGCGGTCGAACTGCATGCCTTCGACGACTTCGAGTTCGGTTTCGGCGGTCTTGGCTTCTTCGACGGTGATGACGCCTTCGTTGCCGACCTTCTGCATTGCTTCAGCAATGTCGAGACCGATCTGACGCTCGCCGTTTGCGGAGATCGTGCCGACCTGCGCGACTTCTTCAGAGGTGTTGATCTTCTTGGCCTTGGCCTGAAGGTCCTTGACGACTTCGGCAACGGCCAGATCGATACCGCGCTTCAGGTCCATCGGGTTCATGCCGGCAGCAACTGCCTTGGAACCTTCGCGAACGATGGCCTGGGCCAGAACGGTCGCGGTGGTGGTGCCGTCACCGGCGATGTCGTTGGTCTTGGAGGCAACTTCGCGAACGAGCTGTGCGCCCATGTTTTCGAACTTGTCTTCCAGTTCGATTTCCTTGGCGACGGAAACGCCGTCCTTGGTGATGCGCGGTGCGCCGAAGGACTTGTCGATAACGACGTTACGACCCTTCGGGCCGAGGGTGACCTTCACTGCATCAGCAAGAACGTCGACGCCCTTGAGCATCTTTTCGCGCGCTGTGCGGCCGAATTTTACTTCTTTGGCTGCCATTTTCAAAACTCCTGGTTTCGAATGGCCGGACCGGGTCCGGCTTGAAATTTAAAGAAGGACGGGTCGGCCGGAATCAGCCGATGATGCCCATGATGTCGGCTTCCTTCATGATCAGAAGGTCTTCGCCGTTGAGCTTGACTTCGGTGCCCGACCACTTGCCGAACAGAACGCGATCGCCAACCTTGACGTCGAGAGCGACGACCTTGCCGGCCTCGTCACGGGCGCCGGAACCGACGGCGACGATTTCGCCTTCCTGCGGCTTTTCCTTGGCGGTGTCGGGAATGATGATGCCGCCCTTGGTCTTTTCTTCGGACTCAACGCGACGAACGACGACGCGATCGTGAAGCGGGCGGAAATTGGTGCTTGTCATTGTCTAATCCCTCGATCAAATGACTGCGCGAGCTTTTGGAACTCGCGTGATGGGTGTTAGCACTCTCGTTCATCGAGTGCCAGCGGAACCGAGATAAGGAGGGCTTCTGCCGGAGTCAAGAACGCCCTGTCTGAAAAATTTCATGGCTTATGGTTATCAGCGTTCCATGACAGAAATTTCCGAGAGGCGGGCGGATACGGCCAAACCGGGTGTGAGGGGAGTGACAGCATCAGAAAAGGTCGCCGACGTCATCCTCGGGCCTGTCCCGAGGATCTATCTACGTCGAATAAAATCAATAGGTTGCAGATCATCGGGACAGGCCCGAGGATGACGTCGAAGGCGCCGTGACGTCAGTCAACAACGTGGGGCGCGATGAAGCCACATCTTTTGCGGCCCATTGTTTTCGGGCGGAGCGGAACGCACATCTGCACCGCTTTTTTCCTTGCCATCGGCGTCCCGCTTTGCGATGTGACGCTCACCCTCTTCTCGCAGCCGGAAAGCATCTCATGGCCCATCGCATTCTCACCCTCGGCGAAATCACTGATGGGTTCGACGTTATTCTTTCGGATGTCTGGGGCGTGCTGCACAATGGCGTCAGCGCCTTTCCGGATGCGTCGATTGCGCTGCACGAAGCGCGCAAGGCCGGCAAGACGGTGGTGCTCATCACCAATTCGCCGCGTCCGGCTCCCGGCGTCATCGCCCAGTTGCGTGTTCTCGGCGTGCCTGACGAGGCCTATGACCGTATCATCACCTCAGGCGATGTCACCCGCGGCCTGATCGCGGAAGGCCCGAAAAAAGTCTTCCTGCTTGGCCCGGAGCGGGACTTGCCGCTGCTCGACGGTCTCGATGTCGAGCGCGTCGGCGAGACGGAAGCACAATCCGTGGTCTGCACCGGCTTTTTCGACGACGAGACGGAAACGCCCGAGGATTATACCGAAATGCTCAAGGGCTTCATTGCCCGCAAGGTGCCGATGATCTGCGCCAACCCCGATCTGGTGGTGGAGCGCGGCGAGCGCATCATCCCCTGCGCCGGCGCCATGGCCGCCTATTACGAACAGCTCGGCGGCGAAGTCCGCATTGCCGGCAAGCCGCATGCGCCGATCTATGAGGCCTGCCTTGCGGCGGCCAGGGAGGTGCGCGGCGCCTTCGCCAAGGATCGCGTGCTCGCCATCGGCGACGGCATGCCGACGGATGTGAAGGGCGCGATTGCGAGCGGCCTCAACCTTCTTTATATCAGCGGCGGCATTCACGCCGCCGAATATACGCTGAACGGCCACACGGACGAGGCGCTTCTCAACGCCTATCTGAAGGGTCAGGGTGCTGCTCCCGGCTGGTGGATGCCCCGCCTGGCCTGAACCGTGTCCGGCTAAAAAAATGGATCGACTGCCATGACCGTCTTTCACCGCAATGAAAAAAAGGAGCCGCTGCCGGAAGCTCTTCGCGGCGGCGTCATCGCGATCGGCAATTTCGACGGCGTGCATCGCGGCCACCGGGCAGTGCTGGACCGGGCGCTGGAACTGGCGGAAGCACGCGGCGTTCCCGCGCTGGTGCTGACCTTCGAGCCGCATCCCCGTTCCGTCTTCCGTCCGGAAACGCCGGTCTTTCGCCTGACGCCGGCGCCGTTGAAGGCGCGCATTCTCGAAGCGATCGGTTTCCGCTCCGTCATCGAATATCCCTTCGACCGGGAATTTTCGCAGCGCTCGGCGGAGGAATTCGTCCAGTCCATTCTGGTCGACTGGCTTCACGCCAGCGCCGTCGTCACCGGCTTCGATTTTCATTTCGGCAATGGCCGCGAGGGCGGTCCGGCCTTCCTGATGGAGGCCGGCAAACGCCATGGCTTCGACGTGACGCTGGTGGATGCCTTCCGCGACGAGGGCGCGGATGTCGTCTCCTCCAGCCGCATCCGCTCGCTTCTGTGCGAAGGTGATGTGGCGGGCGCCGCAGGCCTGCTCGGTTATCGCTTCACGGTGGAAAGCGAAGTCATCGGCGGCCAGAAACTCGGCCGTACGCTGGGTTACCCCACCGCCAACATGGCGTTGGCGCCGGAGACGGAACTGAAGGCGGGCATCTACGCCGCGCGGTTCCGCCGCCCCGACGGTTCGATCCGCGACGGCGTCGCAAGCTTCGGTTACCGCCCGACCGTCACCGAAAACGGCGCGGCGCTGCTTGAAACTTTCGTTTTCGATTTCTCCGGCGATCTTTACGGCGAGGTCTGTTCGGTGTCCTTCTTCGGCCATCTGCGCGACGAGCTGAAATTCGATGGCCTCGATCCTCTGGTGGCGCAGATCAGGCGCGATGAGGAGGAGGCGCGGGCGATGCTGGCCGGCGTGCGGCCGCTGAGTGAACTGGACGCGAAGATCGCCTTTTGATCTGGCGGGACCTGCCTGCCGTTATTCCGGCCCGGTTTGCTGTCGCTTTTCTCTTCCTTTTTGCCGGAAAACCGCATAAACAACCGGCCATGTCCCAATACCGGTTGATGTTTGGAATTCAGATTGGCCGAATTATTGGCCCGGCCTTCCGCCCGCTCTGACGAGCCGGAAGGTCCGGGATTTTTGGCGCTTGTCATGACGTTGGTCATGGCGCTTTCCGTATTTGCCCTCTTTGAAATTGAGACGGCGCGACCGACACGGCGCGCAACAACGGTACGATTATGAGCGACACCGCAGAAAAACTCGACTATTCCGCCACCCTCTATTTGCCGCAGACGGATTTTCCGATGCGCGCCGGCCTGCCGCAGAAAGAACCGGAAACGGTGAAGCGCTGGCAGGAGATGGGCCTCTACAAGCGCCTGCGCGCCTCCGCCGCCGGCCGCGAGAAATTCGTGCTGCATGACGGCCCGCCCTATGCCAACGGCAACATCCACATCGGTCATGCGCTGAACAAGATCCTCAAGGACGTCATCACCCGCTCGTTCCAGATGCGCGGCTACGACGCCAATTACGTGCCGGGCTGGGATTGCCACGGCCTGCCGATCGAATGGAAGATCGAGGAAAAATATCGCCAGAAGGGGATGAACAAGGACGACATCCCGGTCAACGAATTCCGCAAGGAATGCCGTGAATTCGCGAGCGGCTGGATCGCCATCCAGTCGGAAGAGTTCAAGCGCCTCGGCATCGAGGGCGACTTTGAAAACCCCTATACGACGATGAACTTCCATGCCGAAGCCCGCATCGCCGGCGAACTTTTGAAGATCGCCAAGAGCGGCCAGCTCTATCGCGGCTCGAAGCCGATCATGTGGTCGGTCGTGGAACGCACGGCGCTGGCGGAAGCCGAAGTCGAATATGCCGATGTCGAGAGCGACATGATCTGGGTGAAATTCCCGGTCGTGGATGCGGCCGCCGCTCTTTCCGGCGCCGCCGTCGTCATCTGGACGACCACGCCGTGGACCATCCCCGGCAACCGCGCCATCGCGTTTTCGTCGCGGGTCGAGTATGGCCTCTACGAAGTGGAAAGCGCTGAGAACGATTTCGGCCCGCAGCCGGGTGAAAAGCTGATCTTCGCCAAGAAGCTTGCCGATGAGGCAGCGGCCAAGGCGAAGCTGACCTTCAAGCTCGTTCGCGATGTCAAAACCGAAGAACTGGCCGCCATCACCTGCGCCCATCCTCTGGCATCGCTCGGCTACGACTTCCCGGTTCCGCTTCTCGATGGCGATCACGTCACCGACGATGCCGGTACGGGTTTCGTGCACACCGCGCCGAGCCATGGCCGCGAGGACTTTGACGTCTGGATCGCGCATCAGCGTGAGCTGGAAGCCCGCGGCGTTTCGTCGGCCATCCCGTTCCCGGTCGGCGACGACGGTTTCTACACCGAGGACGCCCCCGGTTTCGGCCCGTCCGCCGAAGGCGGCGCGGCCCGCGTCATGGACGATAACGGCAAGAAGGGCGATGCCAACGACCGCGTCATCAAGGCGCTGATCGCCGAAAACAACCTCTTTGCCCGCGGCCGCCTGAAGCACAGCTATCCGCACAGCTGGCGCTCCAAGAAGCCCGTCATCTTCCGCAACACGCCGCAATGGTTCGTTTATATGGACAAGGAACTGGGTGACGGCACCACGCTGCGCTCGCGTTCGCTTTCCGCCATCGACCAGACGCGTTTCGTGCCGGCCTCCGGCCAGAACCGCCTGCGCGCCATGATCGAAGGTCGTCCCGACTGGGTTCTGTCGCGCCAGCGCAGCTGGGGCGTGCCGATCGCCGTCTTCGCCGACGAGAAGGGCGAGGTTCTGGTGGACGAGGCCGTCAACGCCCGCATCCTCGAGGCCTTCGAGGCCGAAGGTGCGGATGCCTGGTTCGCCGAAGGCGCCAAGGAACGCTTTCTCGGCAACGACCACGACCACGCCCGTTGGCAGCAGGTCATGGATATCCTCGACGTCTGGTTCGACAGCGGCTGCACCCATACCTTCACGCTGGAAGACCGCCCGGACATGAAATGGCCGGCGGATGTCTATCTCGAAGGCTCCGACCAGCATCGCGGCTGGTTCCACTCGTCGCTGCTCGAAAGCTGCGCGACGCGTGGGCGTGCGCCCTATAACGCCGTTGTCACCCATGGTTTCACCATGGATGAGAAGGGCGAGAAGATGTCCAAGTCCAAGGGCAACGTGGTTTCCCCGCAGGAAGTCATGAAGGACGCCGGTGCGGATATCCTGCGCCTGTGGGTCATGACGACGGATTACTGGGATGACCAGCGCCTCGGCAAGGCCATCATTCAGACCAATGTCGATGCCTATCGCAAGCTACGCAACACCATCCGCTGGATGCTCGGCACCCTTGCCCATTACAAGGGCGAGGAGATCGCCTATGACGATCTGCCGGAGCTGGAAAAGCTGGTGCTGCACCGCCTGTCCGATCTGGATAAGGTCGTGCGCGAAGGTTATGACGGTTTCGAGTTCAAGAAGATCGCCCGCGCGCTGGTGGATTTCGCCAATGTCGAGCTTTCGGCCTTTTATTTCGATATCCGCAAGGACACGCTTTATTGCGACGCGCCGTCGTCGCTGAAGCGCCGGGCGGCGTTGTCCGTCATCGCCAAACTGTTCGATTGCCTCGTCTCGTGGCTGGCGCCGATGCTGCCCTTCACGACGGAAGAGGCGTGGCTGTCGCGGTATCCGGATGCGGAATCGGTGCATCTCGTCCAGTTCCCGGAAATCCCGGCGGAATGGAAAAACGACGCGCTGGAAGCGAAGTGGGAAAAAATCCGCAAGGTCCGCACCGTCGTCACCGGCGCGCTGGAAGTCGAGCGCCGTGAAAAGCGCATCGGCTCCTCGCTGGAGGCCGCGCCGGTCGTCCACATCGCCGATGCCGATCTTCTGGCGGCGCTGAAGGGGCAGGATTTCGCCGAAATCTGCATCACCTCGGCCATCTCGGTGGTGGGCGATGAAGGCCCCGCCGATGGCTTCCGCCTGCCGGAAGTCGCGAAGGTCGTGGTCGAGCAGAAGCTGGCGGAAGGCGCAAAATGTGCCCGTTCCTGGCGTATCACCACCGATGTCGGTTCCGATCCGCAATATCCCGACGTATCGGCGCGCGATGCGGCGGCGCTGCGGGAGCTTGCCGCACTCGGATGATTTGAAGCTGCGCATCGGCCTGAAACTCGATTCCGCGTTTCTGGCCGATGTGCGATGAAAATGGCCGGACGAATTGCGCTTTGCCTCTTCATCCGGTACACCTGCCTGAAAATGGCCGGATTTACACGGCAATGCGGGCTGCCGCCTGCCGAAAGACGATGTCTGGCGAAGTGGGACGGACGGCTGGAAGGGTTTCAATGAAGATGATGCAGGGTAATGCGCAGAGTTTGGGCATGTTTCGCACGGTTGTCGGCGTCACGGCGATAGGCGTGTTGCTCGGTGCATGCACCAGCCCGACCTATGGGACGGGCAAGACGGCGGCGGAACAGCTGGTCGACGATCTCGGCAGCGCGACCTCGATCACCGGCAACGACCAGGACAAGCGCAACCTGAAATACGGCCCGCGCCCCGGTCTCGTCGTTCCCGCCCAAGCCCGCGCCGAACAGCTGGCCGCGCCGCAGCAGAACATGGCCAGCCGCGAAAACAACCCGCAATGGGTCGAATCGCCGGAGGAAACCCGCGAACGCCTGCGCGAAGAGGCGGACGCCAACAAGAACAACCCGCATTACCGCTCGCCGCTGCTTGCCGGCAACGGCACGGCCGGTCAGATGACCGAAAGCCAGAAATGGGAAGCCTTCCGCAAGGCCAAGGCCGACGCCCAGGGCGGTTCCGTGGTCAATGCCCAGCGCCGATTCCTGACCGATCCGCCGGCTGAATATCGCAGCGTCCCGCAGGACCAGCTGACCGATCTCGGCGAGCCGGAGCAGAAGAAGGAAAAGCGCCGCAAGAAAGAAGCGGCCGTGGCAAACACCGGCAAGAGCTGGTGGAACCCCTTCCAGTAACAAAGGGCTGATGGCCTGCGGGAAAGACTGAGCCTCCCGCCGGCCGCTCAATCGTCGAGACGTTTCTCGCGGAAAAATTGCCGCAGGATTTCAGCACTTTCGCTTTCCGCCAGCCCGGAATAGACGTCCGGCGCATGGTGGCAGGTCGGCTGGCTGAAAAAGCGCACGCCATTATGCACCGCGCCACCCTTCGGGTCTTCCGCGCCATAATAGAGCCGGCGGATACGGGCGAATGAAATCGCCGCCGCGCACATGGTGCAGGGTTCCAGTGTCACGTAGAGATCGGCGCCGGGCAGGCGTTCCTGCTCCAGCGCTTCGCAGGCCATGCGGATCACGGCGATTTCGGCATGCGCCGTCACATCGTTCAATTCACGGGTGCGGTTGCCGGAACGGGCAACGACGCGGCCGTCCAGAACCAGTACCGCGCCGATTGGAACCTCCTGCCGCTCGCCGGCGGCACGGGCTTCCGCAAGCGCCAGTTCCATGAAATGCGTCCTTTCGGCCATTGCGTTTCAATTTCCTCTTAACCCTTGTGCTTGGACCTGATAGGACAGCCCAAACAACAGGCAAACAGCAAATGACTTTTAAAGACAAGCCGAAGCGTGACGGCGGCAAGACATTTAGCCGCGACAAGAAGCCGAAAGGCCCCGGCAAACCCGCCGCAGAGCGCGACAAGAAGCCGGCCGAGGCAAAGGCCGCCCCGGCGCCCGAAACCGTTGGCGGCGGCAAGCCCGAGCGGATTTCCAAGATCATGGCGCGCGCCGGTGTCGCTTCGCGCCGCGATGTCGAACGCATGATCATGGAAGGCCGCGTGTCGCTGAACGGCGTCAAGCTTGATACGCCGGTGGTCAACGCGACGCTCGCGGACAAGATCGAAGTCGACGGCATGCCGATTCGCGGCGCCGAGCGCACGCGACTGTGGCTCTACCACAAGCCTGCCGGCCTGGTGACGACCAATTCCGACCCGGAAGGCCGCCCGACCGTTTTCGACAATCTGCCGGGCGAGTTGCCCCGCGTGCTCTCCATCGGCCGCCTCGATATCAACACCGAAGGCCTGCTGCTTTTGACCAATGACGGCGGCCTTTCCCGCGTGCTGGAACTGCCGACCACCGGCTGGCTGCGCCGTTACCGCGTGCGCGCCCATGGCGAGGTCGATCAGGCCGCGCTCGACAAGCTGAAGGACGGCATCGCTGTCGACGGCGTGCTTTATGGCGCGATCGACGCCACGCTCGACCGCACCCAGGGCCACAATGTCTGGATCAGCATGGGCCTGCGTGAAGGCAAGAACCGCGAGATCAAGAACGTGCTCGGCGCGCTTGGCCTTGAGGTCAACCGCCTGATCCGCGTTTCCTACGGCCCGTTCCAGCTTGGCGATCTGGCCGAGGGCAAGGTCTTGGAAGTGCGCGGCCGCATGCTGCGCGACCAGCTTGGCCCGCGTCTGATCGAAGAGGCCGGCGCCAATTTCGATGCGCCGATTTATAATGCTCCCGTTGAGGATGAGGAAGACAACGCGCCGAAGCGGCCCGTGAAATCCGAATGGGCAAAGAGCGATGCGCCGGAAGGCAAGCCGCGCTTCGAAAAGGGCGGCAAGTCCGAGGATCGTCGTGAAAAGGCGCTCGGCCGTCTCGACACCAAGCGTGGCGACAAGCCTGCCGGCAAGTTCGGCTCCAAGCCCGCCGGCAAATTTGGCGCCAAGGGCCGCAGCGAGGATGATGGCGACGACCGCCGCCCACGCCCGCCCGCCGGCACCAGCCGCACCGCCAATGTCTGGATGGCGCCCGGTGCAAAGCCCACCCGCGACGGCAAGGAACGCAAGTCGTCTGCCCGCGCTGAAGCCGAAAGCCTGTTCAAGAAGCCGTCCGCCCAGGATGAAGCCCGCCGTAACGTCGTGCGGCATGCTGACGCCGAAGGCGAGTGGATTCGTTCGGACTCCCCCCGTGAAGAAGAAGGTGGCCGCGGACGCGGTGACCGTCCTGGCCGCGGCGGCAAATCCTTTGGCGACCGCGGCGGACGCGGCGGCAAATCCTTTGGCGACAGACCCTCCGGCGACCGGCCTTTCCGAGATCGCCCGCGTGAAGAGGGCGACCGCCCCCGTGGCGAGCGTCCTGCGCGCGGCGCAAGGAGCTTCGGTGACCGCCCCGCACGCGCTGAAAAGCCTTTCGGCGACCGGCCCTTCCAGGAGCGGTCTCGCGAAGACGGCGATCGCCCGCGCAGCGACCGTCCGCGCGAGGAGGGAGACCGTCCGCGCGGCGACCGGCCTTTCGGGGACAAGCCCAGAGGCGCAAAACCGGGTGGTAAACCCGGCTTCGGCAAGCCGTCCTTCGGCAAATCGGGGGAGCGTGGCGAACGTTCGGGTTTTTCGGGCAAGGGTAAAGGCCCCGGCGGCAAAGGTCCCGGCGGAAACAAGCCGGGCGGCAAAGGCCCGGGTGGCAAACCTTCTGGAGGCAGGGGAATGACACGTAATGCGGATCGTAGGCGGTGAGTTCCGCGGCCGGACCTTGGCCGCGCCGAAATCGAATTCCATTCGTCCGACCATCGACAGGACGCGGGAAAGCCTCTTCAACATTCTGAGCCACGCCTATCCGGAAAGTCTGGATGGCACGCGGGTCCTGGACGTTTTCGCCGGAACCGGCGCGGTTGGGCTGGAAGCCCTGTCGCGCGGGTGTCGCGTGGCGCTTTTCGTCGAAAACGGCGTCGAGGGCAGGGGGCTGTTGTGGGAAAATATTGATGCTCTGGGTCTGCATGGCCGCGCCCGCATTCTGCGGCGTGATGCCACCAAGCTTGGCGGCGTCAACAATATCGAGCCCTTCGATCTTCTTTTTGCCGATCCGCCCTATGGTTATGGCCATGGCGAAAAGGCGTTTGCGGCAGCGCATGGCGGCGGCTGGCTGACACCCGGCGCGCTCGCCATTCTGGAAGAGCGCGGCGACGTGACGGTGAACGTCGATGCAATGTTCAAACCGCTCGAAAGCCGCATCTTCGGCGATACGAAAATGCATTTCTACCGTTACGAACCCTAGAGCATTTCCAGGAAACCCGGAGCTCGGTTTCCGTCCGGAAATGCGACAGAACAAGAAGTTAGAGTGTTTTCGTGGTTCGAGGAAAAGCGAAAACGCCCTGATAGGAACAGCGTCCCGTCAGGCCACGCTCCCGTCTTGTTTGCCGAATAGGCAAGTCTTTTCCGCGGAGAGAATTCGGGTATTCGCATGGAGCAGGGTATAAACGACAGCGTCACCATCGTCCGCGCCGGGGAGGAGGTCCTCAGGCGCGATGGCGCGGGCAGCCATGAGCCGACATTCGGACTGGCGCTCGGCGGTGGCGGCGCACGCGGCATCTGCCACATCAACGTCATCGAGGCGCTGGACGAACTCGGCATCCGGCCGGTGGCGATTTCCGGCTCCTCCATCGGCTCGATCATCGGCGCGGGCATGGCGGCAGGCATGTCGGGACGGGAAATCCGCGACTACACGCTCGAACTCATGGGGCGCAAGGGCTCGGTCGCCAACCGGCTCTGGAGCCTCGGGCCTGCATCGATGCGCCACGCGGTCGATGGTTTCCGCCTCGGGCAGTTCAATCTCGAGCTCATCCTCCATGCCCTGATGCCGCAGGCTTTGCCGAAGGAGTTTTCGGAGCTTGCCATTCCGCTGAAGGTGATAACCACCGATTATTACGCCCAGACCGAAGTGGTGGTGGAAAGCGGCGAGATCATCCAGGCGCTGGCGGCGTCCGCCGCCATCCCGGCACTGTTCATGCCGGTGCGCATCGATGGCCGTATCATGATCGATGGCGGTATCTTCAATCCGGTTCCCTATGAGCATCTGCTCGATCATGCCGATATCGTCATTGGCATCGATGTGGTCGGCGGGCCGGAAGGCGACGGCACCACCATGCCGAACCGGCTGGACAGCCTGTTCGGCGCCAGCCAGCTGATGATGCAGGCGGCGATTGCCCTGAAACTCAGATTACGCCCGCCGCATATCTTCCTGCGCCCACCGGTGCACCGTTTCGGCGTGCTGGACTTTCTGAAGTCCGAAGAGGTGCTGAACGCTTCTGCCGGCATCAAGGACGATCTGAAACGGCAGATCGACATGCAGGTGGAGCTGTTTCACCGCGGGCAGGGCGTGGAAGCCTGACTGGCGCAACCGGTCCCTATGGCCTCAGGGCAATCGGGTACGAGAAAGCGTTGCCACCTGTTTCCTCTCCCCGTCGGGGGGGGGACAGGTCGCCTGATCCCAACCATTTCTTTGAAATCACAGCGACACCTCCGTCTCGCTGTCCTCCATATCCTCTTCTTCCTCCTCGCGCTTTTCCGCCTTGTTCTTCGGCTTCATCAGCGGCTCCGGCTTCACCTCGCGCACCGGCTTGTTGTGCAGCATCTGCCGGCCGGCGGCGAGGCCTTCCACGGCCTGCAGCTGCAGGCGCTCCTCGTCGCGTTCGCGAATATCGTCGGATATCGCCAGCGCCCGCTCGCCATCCATGTCCAGCCCTTCCAGGATTCGTCTGCCGAACAGCAGGCCGGATTCCAGCGTTTCGCGGACTTCATATTCCACGCCTTTTTTCCGGAGCGACAGGGAATGCACGCGGTCATAGGAGCGGGCATAGATGCGCACACTGGGAAATTCCGACTGGATCATGTCGATGATGCGGTCGGTGATCTCCTTCTTGTGGGTGCAGACGGCCACGAGATCGGCCCGCTCTATTCCGGCGGCGATCAGCACATCCTTGCGGGTGCCGTCTCCGAAAAAGATGCGGAAGCCGAAACGGGCGGCCTGACGCACGCGGTCGGCGGAACTGTCGATCACCGTGACGTCGCGCCCGCCGGCCAGAAGAATCTGCGAGGCGATCTGGCCGAAGCGGGAAAAGCCGATCATCAGCACATCCGCACCCGCGCCGTCGAAATCCTCTTCCAGCTTGTCTTCCTCCGCATCCTCCGCCGTCAGCCGGCGGGAAACCACCGCCAGAAGCGGCGTCAGCGCCATGGAAAGCGTGACAATGGCGACAAGGATCGACGCGGTCGCCTGCGGAAACAGTCCGGAGGCCGCGGCCGTGGTGAAAAGCACGAAACCGAATTCTCCGCCCTGGGCCAGAAGCAGTGCGATGCGGCTCGATGCATAACGCGACGAACCGGCAACGCGGCACAGAACATAGATCAGCGCCGCCTTCACCGCCATCATCGCCGGCACGGCGATCAGGATGAGGAGAATGTGCTCGTAGACGATGTTTACATGCAGCGACATGCCGACGGCCATGAAGAACAGCGCCAGAAACAGTCCGCGAAACGGCTCGATATCGGCTTCCAGCTCATGCCGGTAGGAGGATTCCGACAACATCAACCCGGCCAGCAGCGCGCCCATGCCCATGGAAAGCCCGACGGCCTCCATGATGGCGGCCGCGCCGATGACAACGAAGAGCGCCGCCGCGATCATCACCTCGCGCGCACCCGTGCGGGCAATGATCTGGAACATCGGCGTCAGCAGGTAACGCCCGGCCAGCACCATGCCCGCCACTGCGAGGATCGACGCGACGAGATCGTAGGACATCGAATCCGTCGGCACATCCGGCCGGTTGGATAAAATGGTGACGAGGGCGAGAAGCGGCACGATGGCGAGATCCTGAAACAGCAGGATCGAAAAGGAGCGATTGCCGTGCCGGGTGTTCATGTCGCCGTCATCTTCAAGGATTTGCAGCGCGAAGGCGGTGGAGGAAAGCGCCAGCCCGAAGCCCGCGACAACGCTGCCGCGTGCATCGATCAGCCCCGCCCACCAGGCAATGGCCGCCAGCCCGCTGCCCGTCACCAGCACCTGCGCCAGACCGAGGCCTAAAATATCGCGCCGCATCTGCCATATGCGCGAGGGCTTCAGTTCGAGGCCGATGATGAAGAGCAGGAAAACCACGCCCAGTTCCGAGACGTTGAAGATGTCCTTGGCATCCGTGACCAGATGCAGAAACGGCCCGATGATGATGCCCGCCACCAGATAACCGAGCACGGTGCCAAGCCCGAGCTTGCGGAAAACCGAGGCCGCGATGACCGCGCCGGCCAGAAGCAGCAAGGGTTCTGAAAAGAGAGCGTCGTGCTCGGTCATGCGGGCGGACTTTCAAATAGGGTGGCGATGGAGCCGTCTGATGGAGAAAGCGGCGTTTCGCCCTTGATGCGGGGTTGCTGGCACAATAAATGGAACAGGAATGAAAGGCCAACTCATGTCCTCAGAAATAGATTCTTCCAAACTTCTCGATCGCGCCAGCGAACTTGTCGATCTTGCCCGCGCCGCCGGCGCGGATGAGGCGGATGCCGTTGTCGTCCGCTCCCGCTCGCAATCGGTCGGCGTTCGGCTCGGCAAGGTGGAAAGCACCGAATCCTCCGAAAGCGACGATTTTTCCCTGCGCGTCTTCGTTGGCCGCCGGGTGGCGAGCGTTTCGGCCAATCCCGGCTTTGATCTGAAGACCTTGGCCGAACGGGCGGTGGCCATGGCGAAAGTCTCGCCGGAAGATCCGTTTGCCTGCCTTGCCGACAGGGAAAGGCTGGCGACCTCCTACGACGATCTTGAGCTTTTTGACGCGACCGAGGTTTCGGCGGATCAGCTGCGCGAGGCCGCGCTTGCTTCCGAAGAGGCGGCGCTGGCGGTCAAGGGCGTCAGCAACTCCTCAGGTGCGGGCGCATCGAGCGGCATGGGCGGCCTCGTGCTTGCCACATCCCACGGTTTTTCCGGCAGCTATATGGGCAGCCGCTTCAGCCGCTCCGTCAGCGTCATCGCCGGCGAAGGCACGAAGATGGAGCGCGACTACGATTTCGACAGCCGGCTTTATTACGCTGACCTGGACGCGGCCGAGGAGATTGGTCGCCGCGCCGGTGAAAAAGTGGTACGGCGCGTCGGCCCGCGTCAGGTCGATACCGGCAGCAACATCACGGTGGTTTTTGATCCGCGCATCGCCCGCGGTTTCGTCGGTGCCATTGCCGGCGCCATCAACGGCGCTTCGGTCGCCCGCAAGACCAGCTTCCTGCGCGACAAAATGGGCCAGCAGGTTCTGAAAAAGGGCCTTTACCTTACCGATGATCCGCAGATCGTGCGCGGCCCGTCCTCGCGTCCCTTCGATGGCGAAGGGGTAAGGGGCGAGAAGATGACGATGATCGAGGACGGCGTTCTCAAGCACTGGTTTCTGTCCACCTCGGCGGCGCGGGAACTCGGCCTTGAAACCAATGGTCGCGGCGTGCGCGGCGGCACCGCGGTTTCGCCGGCCTCCACCAATCTGGCGCTGGAGCCGGGCGATCTCTCGCCGGAGGACTTGCTGCGACAGGTCGGAACCGGCTTTTACGTCACCGAACTGATCGGCCACGGCGCCAACATGATCACGGGTGAATATAGCTGCGGCGCCAGCGGTTTCTGGATCGAGAACGGCGAAAAGACCTTCGCGGTTTCCGAGGTCACCATCGCCTCGAACCTGAAAGACATGTTCATGCGGGTGACGCCGGCCAGTGATATCGACCGCAAATACGGTATTGCCGCCCCGACGCTCGCCATCGAAGGCATGACGATCGCCGGCAAGTGATGCGGCCTGCGGGTTGTTTTCGCCGGTGCTTTATGTGCAAGTGCGAAGAGAAAAACGGGCGCGCCGGTCGAGGCGCGCGGAAAAGACGGCAAAATGAACGATATGGCTGAGGCCCGCTGGGCCTCCGATTTGAGGCTGGTCCTTAAAGCCGCGCGCAAGGCCGGCGAGACGGCCCTCGGTTTCTTCCGCAAGGACCCCGAGGTCTGGTGGAAGAATGGCGGTCTTTCGCCGGTGAGCGCGGCTGACTATGCCGCCAATGAAATTCTCGAAACTATTCTCCGCTCCGCCCGGCCGGACTACGGCTGGCTTTCCGAAGAGACCGATGACGATACGGACAGGCTTTCCCGCTCTACCGTCTTCGTCGTCGATCCCATTGACGGCACCCGCGCCTTCATCGGCGGGCGGGATACCTGGTGCGTCAGCGTCGCGGTGGTGCATGAGGGGCGGCCGGTGGTGGGCGTTCTCGTTGCACCGGCGCTTGCCGAGGAGTTTACCGCGCTTGAAGGTGGTGAAGCCCTGAAGAACGGAGAGCCCATTTTCGCCGTGCGCGAAAATGCCGGCATCTTCCATCTGGCGGCGCCCGAAGACGTGGTCTCGCATCTGCCGCAGGAGGTGCGGAGCGGCGTAAAGCGCATTCCGCATGTGCCCTCGCTCGCCTACCGGCTGGCCATGGTGGCGGATGGCCGCATCGACGGAACGCTGGTCAAGGCCAATTCGCACGAGTGGGATCTGGCCGCTGCCGACCTCATTCTGGAAAGAGCCGGCGGGCAGTTGGTCGGGCTTGATGGAAAACCTCTGATGTATAATCGCCGCCAGGTGAACCACCCCGCATTGTGCGCCGCAGCAGATTATGCGCTGCCCGCACTTTTGAAAGCGTTTTCACACCTTTCCGACAGTTGACGTTTGCCGGGAAATCCCGCAGATGAAGGCCTCTCTCAGCGTTTAAGAAAGAGATAAAGACATGACGGAATCCGGCAAACCGAAACAGCTGCTGCACCTCGTCTTCGGCGGCGAACTGGAAAACCTTCAGGATGTCCAGTTCCGGGATTTGAATGCGCTCGATATCGTCGGCATCTATCCGGACTATGCTTCCGCGCTCACGGCATGGAAGTCCAAGGCGCAGATGACGGTCGACAACGCCCATATGCGTTATTTTATCGTGCATATGCACCGTCTTCTCAATCCTGACGACAAAAATTGAGTCCTTTTGCCCTTGCGTTGTAATACTATCGGGTGAAGGCCAGTTTTCCCGTGATTCCTGCCGATAATGCGCAGGCTGGCAGTTCCGGCACGGGAAAATGTGATCGCGCTTTCGTTTCCGATGACAAAAAATGACGCAATTTGAGAAGAAGTAGGCGGCGATAACAATCAAGAACAGGGGAAGGGCATTGCGCGGAATGATCAGGGGCAGAATGTCATGAGCAGCCGTATCGCACGTTTCGCTCTTTCCGGTTACCGGATCGCCGGTATTGCCGCCTATCCCTTTGCCCGGCCCTATCTGTCCTATCGGGCGGCGAAGGGCAAGGAAGACAAGCGCCGCAGGCTGGAGCGGTTCGGTTATGCCAGCGCCGAGCGCCCGCGCGGGCCGCTCGTCTGGTTCCATGCCGCAAGCGTGGGCGAAACGCTTGCCCTCATCCCGCTGATCCGCGAAATCCGCAAACGCGACATTTTCGTGCTGCTGACCACCGGCACCGTCACGTCAGCCGAACTGACCCGCACGCGGCTGGGCGATGATGTGATCCATCAATATGTGCCGCTCGACATCAAGATCGCGGTCAACCGCTTTCTCGCCTACTGGGCGCCGGATGCCGCCATTACCGCTGAATCGGAAATATGGCCGGTGACGATGATGGAGCTGGAGCGCCGGCACATCCCGCAGATCCGGGTCAATGCCCGGCTGTCCGACCGGTCCTTCGACCGCTGGAAAAACCGGCACGACATTGCGGAATCGCTGTTTTCCAAGCTGGCGCTGGTGGTGGCGCAATCCGATCTCGATGCCGAGCGCTTCCGCGATCTCGGCTCGTGGCCGGTGGTGATATCGGGTAATCTCAAGGGCGATACCGACCCGCCGCCCTGTGACGAGGCGCTTCTGGAGACCTATCGCAAGCAGATCGGCAATCGCAAGACC
Organism: Agrobacterium sp. NPDC089420; assembly: GCF_044900305.1. Taxonomy (NCBI): domain Bacteria; kingdom Pseudomonadati; phylum Pseudomonadota; class Alphaproteobacteria; order Hyphomicrobiales; family Rhizobiaceae; genus Agrobacterium; species Agrobacterium sp. NPDC089420. The sequence goes on from NZ_JBJDMY010000004.1 coordinate 135,966, forward strand.
TGGGCGGCGATCTCCACCTTCGACGGTGAAGAAAAGGCCGCAGCCACCGTGCATGCCGCGATCAAGTCGCGCAACGGTCAGCTGACCATCATCGTGCCGCGCCATCCCGAGCGCGGCGACGACGTGGAAGCCATGCTGAAGGGCATGGGGCTCACCGTGGCGCGCCGCAGCAGAAATGACGTGATCACGCCGGAAACCGATATTTTCCTTGGCGATTCCATCGGCGAAATGGGGCTTTACCTGCGCCTGACCGAGCTTGCCTTTGTCGGCCGGTCGCTGACGGCGGAAGGTGGGCAGAACCCGCTGGAGCCGGCCATGCTCGGCTGCGCCGTATTGTCGGGCGCGCATGTGCAGAATTTCCGCGAGGCCTATCAGAAGCTGATCCGCGCCGGCGGCGGCCGCATCATCCGCGATATCGAGATGCTGGCCAAGGCGGTGCATTATCTGCTGGTCAACGACAATGAGCGTTACAAGATGATCGATGCGGGCAATCGCGTCATTCAGGACATGCGGGGCGCGCTGTCGTCCACGGTCAAGGCGCTCGAACCCTACATCAACCCGCTGACCGTTTCGGCCAAGCTGCAACCGCGGAGCGCCATCGGTTCATGGTAGCGAATATCGAACTCGAGGCGGCGCAGTCGATCGCCGCTGTCCTTTTCGACAAGGATGGAACGCTTCTGGGCTATGACGCCAGCTGGGGGCCGGTGAACCGCGAACTTGCGGCAATCGCCGCCAAAGGCGACGCGGCCCTTGCCGACCGGCTTCTCATCGCCTGCGGCATGGACCCTGTCACCGGCCATGTGGTGCCGGACAGCCTGCTGGCCGCCGGCAACACGGCGGAAATCGCCGCCGGTCTGGTCGCCGCCGGCTCGCCCTGCGATGTCGGCGAATTGACGCAGCGCCTCGACCGGCTCTTCACCGAGGCCGCGGATAAATCCGTGCCCGTCACCGATCTCAAGGCGTTTTTTGCACGGCTGAAGGCGCGTGGTTACAAGCTCGGTATTGCTTCCAGCGACAATGAAAATTCCATTCGCCAGACAGCCATCCGCTTCGGTTTCGAGAGCGATGTCGATTTCGTCGCGGGTTATGACAGCGGTTACGGCACCAAGCCGCAGCCCGGCATGGTCCTCGGTTTCTGCCGGGCGATCGGTTTTCCGCCGGAACGAGTGGCGGTGGTCGGCGACAACAATCACGACCTGCACATGGCAAGGAACGCGGGTGCGGGGCTGCGCATCGCCGTTCTGACCGGAACCGGTTCCCGCGAGAGCCTCGGCGCGGATGCGGATTATTGTTTCGACGATATTACCGCGCTTGAAGCCCTGCTGCCGGAACGGGTAGCCTGACCGGGCTTCGCAGCACCGGTCCGGCAAGGATGTCCGATCCGTATATTGCATTTTTGCAATTTACGGTTTTTTCTGGCAAACAACTTCCCTGATATGAGATGTCCGAACGGAATGCCGTGGCGACGCGGCCGGGAGCGGAAATAGATGGTTTCTGAAGCGCCACCCTTCTGGTGGCAGAAAGCGGGCTGGCAGGCATGGCTCCTGTCGCCTTTCTCGCTTCTTTACGGCAAGGTCGCCGGACGGCGGATGCGGACGGCGAAACGGGCAAGCGTTGCCGCCCCCGTGATCTGCATCGGCAATTTCACCGTCGGTGGTGCGGGCAAGACACCGACAGCGATAGCAATCGCCCAGGCCGCCGTTGCCAGGGGAATGAAACCCGGCTTCCTCAGCCGCGGTTACGGTGGCACGCTGGATGTCACCACCCTTGTCGATCCGCAGCACCACCGCGCCGCCGATGTCGGCGACGAGCCGCTGCTTCTGGCGCGCGAGGCGGTGACGGTGATTTCGCGCCGGCGCGTGGAGGGCGCGCACCGGCTGGTGAAGGAGGGTGTCGATCTCATCATCATGGATGACGGTTTCCAGAGCGCCCGCCTGACACTGGATTATGCGCTGGTCGTCATCGATACGGTCCGCGGCATCGGCAACGGCCATCTCGTGCCCGGTGGTCCCGTCCGGGCGCCGCTGGCGGAACAGATGCGGCAGATGACCGGACTGCTGAAGGTCGGCAAAGGCCATGCGGCCGATCCGCTGGTAAGACAGGCGGCAAAGGCCGCCAAACCCGTCTTCGTGGCGGCGATCACGCCGCAGGAGCCGGAGGATTTCAGGGGAAAGCGTGTGCTGGCTTTCGCGGGTATCGCCGATCCCGCGAAATTCTATCGAACCGTCGAGGCGCTTGGCGGCGACATCGTGCTGCAGCGCTCCTTCCCCGATCACCACCATTTCAGCGACGATGAGATCGCCGATCTCCTCAATGATGCCGGCAGGCAGAACCTGCAGCTGGTGACGACGGCCAAGGACGCCGTGCGGCTCAACGGGCACCACGGCCGGGCGGAAGAACTGCTGTGGAACAGCCAGGTGATCGAAATCGACATGGTGTTCGACGACCCCAACGCGGCCGCGACGATCATCGAGACGGCGGTGGGGAACTGCCGGGCGCGTCTGCTGCGGGACAATGGGCGGTCGTTAATTTAGAGTGCCGAAGAAGGCAAACCGTCGAGCACTTCTTCCTCATTCCTGTGACAAGCACAGGGATGAGGGGTGTGAAAGGAACGCGCACTGTGAAAAAGTGGGGCGTAGCGGATGCTGCCTTTTGCTGACCTACCCAACGCGCCGCATCCCAACTTAAGCCGGCAAATCGCCAGCCTTCCGTTCCGCCTCCAGAGACGCCCCCGCGTCCACATAGGCCTCCTGCCGCGCCACGCTCCAGTAACGCAACTCATCGAGCGGAATGGCCTTGCCGGTGATGGCGCAGATGACGTGCGAGCCGGTCTGGACGATGCGGAAGTCACCGTCGAGATATTCGATGACGGCGAGGCGGTTGCCGCCTCCTTCAAATCTGTTCATCCGTTTTCGTCTCCTGCTCTGTCCTGTGAGCGCACCCAGTCCGAAACGGCGTAGCGTTTTCCTGAACAATCCGGATGCTCCAGTGTCCTGAATTTATATAGTCCGGCGCGGCACAAGGCCAGACCCACACCCTTGCGGGCGGATAAAGGCATCAGCTTCGGCCGAAGAGCCGTTCTATATCGGAAAGTTTCAGTTCGATATAGGTCGGCCGGCCGTGATTGCACTGTCCCGAGCCCGGCGTATTTTCCATCTGCCGCAGAAGCGCGTTCATCTCCTCCGGCCGCATGCGCCGGCCGGACCGCACGGAACCGTGGCAGGCCATGGTGGCGGCGACATATTCCAGCTTGTTGGCAAGCGTGGAGGCCGCGTCCCATTCGGCGATCTCGTCGGCAAGCTGGCGCACCAGCCCCTGCACATTGACCTCGCCCAGCATGGCGGGCGTTTCCCGCACGGCGACCGCGCCAGGACCGAAACGCTCGATGACGAGGCCCAGCGCATCGAACCCGGCCGCATGCTCCATCAACCGGTCACAATCCTCTTCCGGCAGGTCGATGATTTCGGGAATGAGCAGTACTTGCGACGGCGGACGCCGGGAATGCAGCGCATTGCGCATTTCCTCGAATACCAGCCGTTCATGCGCGGCATGCTGGTCGACGATGACGAGGCCGTTTTCCGTCTGCGCGATGATATAGTTCTCGTGCAGCTGCGCCCGTGCGGCTCCAAGCGGGTAGAGCACGGGTTCGGTCGTAGGGCTCGCGGCGGCTTCGTAAACCTCCCGCGGTTCGGCCCGCGCCGTCGGCATGGTGATGTCGGAAAAGCGCGATTGCACCGGTTCCGCAAACTGCGCCCCGCCCGAAACGGTAAGCGGCCGGGAAGGCGAGGTGGCGGCGGACCAGGGCGCTGCTGCCATCGAGGGCGAGGGCCTGAGGCCGGACGGGCTGTAGCCGGGGCGGAAGGCGTTCATCATCTGGCTGGCGCCGGTTGTCGCAGCCCTGTCGCCGTCGCGCGTCAGCGCCTGCCGGATCGCGCCGACGATCAGCCCGCGAATGAGGCCTGGATCGCGAAAACGCACGTCCGATTTCGCCGGATGCACGTTTACATCCACAAAGGCGGGATCGAGCGTGATGGACAGCACCGCGACCGGATATCGCCCATGCGGCACGGTTTCGGCATAGGCGCCGCGAATGGCGGATAAAAGCAGCTTGTCCTGCACCGGGCGGCCATTGACGAAGACATATTGATGCGCCGAGTTGCCGCGATTGAAGGTCGGCACGCCGGCAAAGCCGGTCAGCGTCACATCCTCGCGCCCGGCATCGATCTCGATGGCGTTGTCCTTGAACTCCGCGCCGAGGATTTGCGCCATGCGGGCAAGATGATCGTCGCCGGTCGAAGGGATTTCGAGCGTCGAACGGTCGGTGCCGGACAGCACGAAGCGGATATGCGGGAAGGCGATCGCCATGCGCTTGACGACCTGGGTGATCGCGGCCGCCTCGGCGCGTTCCGTCTTCAGGAACTTCAGCCGCGCCGGCGTGGCGAAGAACAGGTCGCGCACCTCGACGACGGTGCCGGCATTTGCGGCGGCGGGCCGCACATCCGAAACCTTGCCGCCGGTAACGGAAATCACCGACCCCTGTTCCGCGCCCTGTTGGCGGCTGGTAATCGTCAGCTTGGCGACCGAGCCGATGGAGGGCAGCGCCTCGCCGCGAAATCCGAGCGTGCGAATATCGTCCAGCGTATCGGAGATTTTCGAGGTGCAGTGACGCCTGACCGCAAGCTCCAGATCGCTGGGCGACATGCCGGAGCCGTTGTCGGTGATCCGCACCAGCCCCTTGCCGCCGCCCGCCGTGGCGATCTCGATCCGGGTCGCGCCCGCGTCGATGGCGTTTTCCACCAGTTCCTTGGTCGCGCTGGACGGTCTTTCGATGACCTCGCCGGCGGCGATCTGGTTGATGAGGGTTTCTGAAAGCTGCTTGATGGCCATGATCGTCATTTTCGCGGATTCGGCATGGCTTCGAAAGCAAAAAACTCGGGTCGCAAACATTTGCACATGTTTTACGGCCTGTCTGGCATTTGATCATTTTCGTCAACATCCGGATAAGCGTTAATCCGCCTTTAATCGGCCGTGACTATGGTGGGGCGGCTTGAAATGACCGCAGGAACGGGGCTGCCTTCGCCGGGTGGTGTGTGACGTCGACTTTGGGTGAGCGTCATCGACCCCTCAAGACTGCTTCAAGTGGCAAACCCTGATGTCTTTTTTCCGGAATTTTTCGTTTCATCCCGGCATCGGCCCCGGACGATTCCAATAGAAGCATAAGCCTGACCCCTGAAAAACAGGCGGGAGTTTGCAGTTGAGTGATTTGGCGTCCTCTGGCGCGGGCGTTCATACGGTGATGCTGGATGCCCTTTGCGACGCGCTTGGCGCGGCGATCGTCGTTTGCGACCGTAACGATCACATTATTTTCGCAAGCCGGAAACTCTTGAGCTTTTTTCCGCTGGAGGAGGCCGCGATCGGCCCGGGCGCGCGGCTGCGCGACTATCTGAGCGCGCTCTACGATTGTTACCTGGTCGAGACGGAAAACCTCGCCGCCAACGCCCGCCAGCTCGGGCGCGAAGAATGGATCGGCGAACGGCTGGCGCTGCACTGGAAGGAAAGATCGGAAAAGACCGAACGCCTGAAGGGCGAGCGTTTCCTGCGCTTCGTCATGAACCGCCTGCCTTCCGGCCTCGGCATCAGTGTCGTCGCCGATATTTCCGAACAGAAGAAGCGGGAGGAGCAGTGGCGCATCGATCTCGAGCGCGTACAGCTCATCGAGGATATTCTCGACAATCTGCCATTTCCCGTCTTCGTCAAGGACAGGAACATGGCCTATGCGGCCGTCAACAAATCCGCCTGCGCCCTGGTCGAGACCAGTCCCGAGATCATTCTCGGCAAGACGGTCTTCGACCTGCATTCGCGCAAGGTCGCCGCGCAGATCGATATCGCCGACCGCATGGTGATGGATAGCGGCACGCCGAGCGTCGTTCCCGAAAGGGTGAGACGCCTGAACGGCGAGGAAGTGCTGGCGATCACCCGCAAGCAGCGCGTGGGCCGGCCAGGCCGGCATTTCCTGGTCACGACCATGGAGGATGTCACGGCGCTCGCCACCGTCGATGCGGCCGGCAGGCCCGTCATTCCCTCGCTCGAACACGTCGCCTTCGTGGCCTCGACCTATGGCAAGGATGGGGACGACACCCCGGCCGGTGAGATGCTGAAAAGCAAGGCGGTGCTGGTCGTGTCCGAAAGCGGGCGTTTTGCCGAAGCCGCCGGCCGTCGTCTGGCCGCTGGCGGCATGGATCATGCGGCGGTGACGAGCGAGCAGGAACAGCAGGCATTCATCGATGTTGCCGCTTCCGCCGGCGTGTGCATCGATCTCGTGGTCGTCGACGCCCAGATGAGCGTGACATGTCTCGATATCGCCGCCGCGCATGAACTGCCCGTCGTCACCATAGAGGAAGAGGAGATCGAGGCATCGCTGCTGCATTATGTCGCCGTTGGCCTCAGATCGTCTCCGAACGAAAAATCACCGGAGGAAGACTGGGAGATCATGACGGACGACCTGCCGGAAATCCTCAGGACGGGCGGCGTCTGCGAGATACTTCTCGTTGAGGACAACCGGGTCAACCAGATCGTCTTTTCGCAGATACTCGAAGGGCTGGGGCTGTCGTGGCGGCTCGCCACCTCGGGTGAGGAAGCCCTGCGGCTCTTTGCCGAACAGCCGCCCTCCGCCGTCCTGCTCGACACGACGCTGGCCGATATAGACGGTTTCGAGGTGGCCCGCCGCATGCGCGGCCTGGAGGCTGACGTTCACATCCCCATCGTCGGCGTCATTACCCACGCATTCGAGGGCGATCTCGACAAATGTCTGGCGTCCGGCATGGACGACATGCTGCTGAAACCGGTGAGCCCGGATATGGTCGAGGCGGTTTTCCTGCGGCTTTTCGGCAAGGAAACCCTGCAGCTCCAGGCCTGAAATTGCCTTTGTCGGAAGGCTATGGCTTTTTTAATACTTGCCCTGCATTGTGAGCGCGGTCGACACAGGATTCACGAGATGCAGGAATGAAACGGGCAGAGCCGCAATCGTTGCAGGTCAGCCAGAACGAGCTGCAGGCGATGGCTTACAGCGACCCGCTGACGGGGCTCGGCAACCGCTACCGTCTGCGGGACAAGATTCGCATGCTGGCGAGCGAGCGCTCCAGCGATCCCGCCCCCTTCACGGTCGGCATTGCCAACATAGACGGCTTCAAACCCATCAACGATCTTTTCGGCGCGGAAGCAGGCGACGAAATCCTCTGTCAGGTGGCGCACCGGCTGAAGGCCTGCATTCCCGACGGCGCGGTGGTGACGCGCCATGACGGCGATGAATTCGCCTTCGTATTGCCGCTGGTGTTCGAGCGCACCGGCGCCGAACGCATCGGCAACATGATCAAGGACGTGCTTTCCGCCCCTTACGATCTCGGCGATCGCAACGTGCGGCTCTCCTCTTCCTTCGGCTTCGCCATCTATCCCTTCGCCGGCGATGAGTATGAGGACCTTCTGAAAAGCGCCGAGACGGCGCTCTACCGTTCCAAGCGGCGCGGACGTGGCCAGATAACGGTCTATTCGCGTGAGATCGCCCAGGAGATGAAACGTGCCACGCAGCTGGAACAGGCGCTGCGAAACGCCATCATCACCGATGCGATCGACGTGCACTTCCAGCCCATCGTCAGGCTGGAAGAGGCGAAGGTCATCGGTTTCGAGGCGCTGGCCCGCTGGAACGACCCCGATCTCGGTTTTGTATCGCCCGCCGTTTTCGTGCCGCTCGCCGAAGAAAGGGGTTTCATCGACGCCCTGTCGGAAGCCCTGCTCAGAAAGGCGGCGGAAGCGGCTCTTTTCTGGCCGCGGGAACTTTTCCTGTCCTTCAACCTGTCTTCCGCGCAGCTGATGGACCCCAGCACGGCGGACAATATTCTTTCCATCCTGTCGCGGGTCGGCCTCGATCCGCATCGGCTGGAGCTGGAGATCACCGAAACGGCGGTCATGACATCCGCCGATACCGCCCAGCGCATCATCAGCGAATTACAGAGCGCCGGTGTCCGCATTTCGCTGGATGATTTCGGCACCGGCCAGTCGAGCCTCGGGCGCCTGCGCGACTTCACCTTCGACAAGGTGAAGATCGATCGCGCCTTCGTCTCGCGTATCAGCAGCGACCGTCCCTCGGAACACATCATCAAGGCCATCGTCGCCATGTGCGAAGGGCTCGATCTCGAGGTGGTGGCCGAAGGGATCGAGGAGCGGGCGGAAGAGGAAAAGCTGCGCGCGCTCGGCTGCGCCATGGGGCAGGGCTATTTTTACGGTCGCCCCGCCGATGCCGCGGCGACACAGCGTTACCTGCACGAGAACTATCGCGAAATCCTGCCGGATATGTCCTGAAAACGGGTGATTGTGAATATAGCGCGGGAGCGGACTCCCGCAGCCCTCACTCCTGTCACGAGCACGGCAATGAGGAGCGGGCGGTCCGCGCCGCTCCTCACAACCGATAAAGCGGCTCGAACCGGCCCTTGACCTCGACCCCGAGTTCGAACGTCATGCCGTGCTGCGGATTGGCGGCGATGGCGTCCTCGTCGAGATTTTCCCGCGCCGAGGTCACGAGAAGGCGCGACGCATCGGCGCCGATGAAGGCCGGGCAGGTCGTCTGCCGGCCGGGCACCTCGTACCGGGCGATGTGATTGCCATTCGCATCGTAACGATCGACCGCACCCGCGCCCCAGCGCGCGTTCCAGATATGTCCTTCGGCATCGCAGACGGAACCGTCAACGCCGCCTTTGCCGTCGGTGGAATCGATAAACAGCTCCGCCTTGCCGGCTGGCAGGCCGGTCTGCGCATCGAGCGGCACCCGCATCAGCCTGTTCACCTTGGTATCGACATAATATCCGCTGGCGCCATCGGGAGAGAAGCAGATCGAATTCGGAATGCTGATATCGCCGATCAGCTTGGTCACAACCCCCTTCGCGACGTGATAGATGCTGCCCGCACCGATTTCCGCCTTGCGGCCCATGGTGCCGATCCAGAATGCGCCGGAGGGATGCATGCGCCCGTCATTGGAGCGGTTGCCGGGCAGGTCGTTTTCCAGCGCCGCATGCAGCGTCAGCCCACCGGTCGCCGTGTCGCGCAGGAAAAGGCCGTCGTCGGAGGCGATCAACTGCTTGCTGTCGCTGATCACGGCGAGCGCGCTGCCCATGAAGGGCAGGGCGTGTACGGCCTTGCGGCCGGAAGCGAGATGCAGCTCATGCAATTCGCGCCCGAGAATATTGAACCACCAGGCGGTGCCGGTTGAAGGATCGAAGGTCGGACCTTCGCCAAGCGTCATCGGCGTTTCGTCAAGGACACGTCCGGCAAAGGGAAAAACGGTCGCCATGCTCTTATCCTCCAATCGCTGCGTCATAGGCGGAAAGCGTGACGGCGGCGCGTTCGCGCACTGCCGCGGCCGTCATGCTGGGCTTGTAGAGGCTGGTTCCAAGCCCGAAAGCCACGATCCCGGCCGAGGTGTAATCGGCGAAATTCCTATCGGAGACGCCGCCGACGGCGGCAATGACGAGATCCTTCGGCAGGATCGTGCGGATCGCATTGATGCCGGAAGGGCCGATGATGCTAGCGGGAAAGAATTTAAGTCCCGTGGCCCCGGCCTTTGCGGCCACCAGCGCCTCGGTGGGGGTGAGAACGCCGGGCATCGTCACCATGCCCTTTTCGCGCGCGGCAATGATGACCTCGGCATCGGCATTGGGGCTGACCATCAGCTTGCCGCCGGCCGCATCCAGCGATGCCACGTCTTCCACGCTCAGCACGGTGCCGGCGCCGATCAGGCAATCGGCGGGGGCCATCTTCGCGGCGATCTCGATCGAGCGGAACGGATCGGGCGAGTTGAGCGGGATTTCGATGGCGCGGAAACCGGTTTCGATCAGCGCGCCGACCACACCCTCGGTTTCCTCGGGTTTCAGGCCACGCAGAATGGCGATCAGCGGATATTGGATGGCAGGAAAGGGAATACGCATGGTGGCTCTTTCGTTTATGGCCAGATGGCATTTGCAGCGGCCAGCAAGCCGCGCCGCACGGCGTCGTCTGCGTCAATGACCGTATAGTGGATATCAAGGGCGGTGAAGGCGCCTTCGTAAAGTGCGCCCAGCACGCCGGAGCCGATCAGCACGACAGGCGTGTCCCGCCGCGCATTGGAGTGCGCACCAGCGATTTCCAGCCCGATCATGGTGCCGGAAAGTCTGGCCTTCGCATCGGTTGCGCTCAGGCCGTGCAGCAATTGCCCGGACCGCAGGGTAAACAGGCGATTGGTGGCGAGTTGCGGATTGGCGTAGATATCGCGCACGGCCGCCCGGAAAGCCTCGTGTGCAGCGGTGAAGGCTGCGGCTTCGGCCACCGCATGGGACAGGATCGTCTGTTTCGAGATCACCTCGAACAGTTCGCCGGTCATGAAGGTGGCGAAGCCGGTCACGTCGTTGCCGCGCACGGTCACCCATTTGGAATGGGTGCCGGGCATGCAGACAAGCTTGTCGCCGCTGTCGGCGGCAGTGAGCGCGCCAAGCAATTGCGTTTCCTCGCCGCGCATCACGTCGGGCGCGTTTTTATCGCGCTGCGCCAGCCCCGGCAGAATGCGCACATCCCGCGCCTGGCCCGGCACGCGGACTGCGCCGTCCAGAACCGCCGAAAGCGATGCCGGTACGTCGATATACCCCGCTTCGACCCAGCCCTGCCGGGCGCCTGCCATGCCGCAGACGAGAACCGGCAGGTTTTCCGGGGCATCGATGGCGTCGAGATGCGATTGCAGCACCTCGGCAAAGCCGGTCCGCATGGCGGTGGTCATGCCTTCCGCGCTGCGCCGTTCGGCCAGCACCGCGCCCGACCGGCCCATGAGCCAGAGCCGGAAGCTGGTCGTACCCCAGTCGACGGCGATGAAAGCGGGTTCAGACATTACAAGAGGCCTCCGTCTACGATTATGGATTGCGCCGTGATGGCGCTCGATGCCGATGATGCGAGAAACAGGCACGGACCGGCCAGGTCGGCGGCGGCGAGCGTGCTTTTCAGGCACTGCCGCGCCGTGGTCGCGGCGATACCCTCATCCGTCAGCCACAATTGCTTCTGCCGCTCCGTCACGATCATGCCGGGCAGAAGCGCGTTGACACGGATATTCTCCGGCCCCAGCCGGCCGGCAAGGCTTTTCGTCAGGCCGATGATGCCGGCCTTGGCCGCGGCATAGGAAGGAAGGTCCCCCATATTCAGCAGAAAGGATATGGAGGAAAAATTGACGATCGATGCGCCCTTCGCCCGGCGCAGATGCGGCAGCGCGGCCTGAACCGTGAAGACGATCTGCTTCAGATTGATCGCCTGATTGGCGTCCCAATAGGCTTCCGTCACGGTGTCGATGTCGTGGCGGTCATCCCACGCGGCATTGTTGACAAGCACCTTGATGCCGCCGGTGGCGGAGGCCGCCACATCCACTGTGCGTGCGATCGCCGCAATGTCGCGCAGGTCGGCCTTGAAGAAATGAACCGGATGGGCCGCCGCGCCCGCAAGCCTCCGGACGAGAGCCGCGCTCGGCTCCTCGGCGATGTCGATGAAGGCAACCTTCGCCCCCTGCATCGCGAAGGCTTCCACCAGCGACGCGCCGATGCCGGAGCCGCCGCCGGTAATGAGCACGCCCGTATCCTGGAGATCGGGAAATTGGGCTTGCGTCATTGGCGTCATCTCATCCGGCAGGGGCTTGATTGTTCCATTATACGGAACTAGATTTTATTAATTGGAATTATTCCCTTGGCATTGTGCTGATGTCAAGGCAGATGACGGTGGATGCTGCCATGTCCGATGACAAAAAGCCCAATGGCGAAACCCCTGATGCGGTTCCGGCGCAACCGCAGAAAACCGCGGGGGAGACGGGCACGCTCGGCAAGGCCGTCGCCCTGCTGGAACTGATTGCCTGCGCCGACAAACCGATGCGTTTTACCGATGTGGTGGAGGCCTGTGGCCAACCGCGTGGCAGCGTGCACCGCCAGCTTGCCCATCTTGTTGCCGAGGGACTGGTGGACCATGCCGCCGACCAGACCTACGCCGTGGGCCTGAGGCTGTTGCAATTTGCGGCGAAGGCCTGGAGCGGCAATGATCTGCGCAGTGTCGCTGCGCCCCATCTGGCGGCGTTGCAGGAGGAGACGCAGGAATCCGTGCATCTCGCCGTATTGAACGGCGGGCAGGTCACCTATCTCGACAAGATGGAAGGCCGGCACACATTGCGCATGCACTCACAGGTCGGCAAGAGTTCGCCTTCCTATTGTACGGGGGTGGGCAAGGCGGCGCTGTCGCTGCTTTCCGCCGATGATCTGGCAGACGTCGTCGCCGGGCTGGATTTTCACCGTTTCACGAAAAGCACGATCACGACGCCGGAAGCGCTGATGGCGGATGTAACGGCCATTCGGGAGAATGGCTATGGTTTCGATCTTGAGGAGCATGAGATCGGAATTCACTGCGTTGCCGCCCCGGTTCGGGCGCCCGGCCGCAATTTTCACGCGGCGATCTCCGTCACCGGTCCCGCCTATCGGGTGGATGCGCAACAGCTTCGCAAATGGGCCGCCCTGGTCCGCGGAACCGCCGATAGAATTTCTGCGGAACTTGCCTGCAGATTATCCCCGGTTGCGGATAGTTGAAGAAAATACAGAGGCTGCTCCTGTGGATTTCCCGGCGAAAACAGCCCGGCATGCGCGTTTTAATGTAAGTTTCACATTATTTTCGATTATTCTGATTTAAGTTTTCAACTTTTGTTTGCATGAATCATTTTGCTGAGTAACATCCCCCCGATTTCCGGGCAAGGACAGGTCTTTGCGGCGGCATTTTCTCATTCTCGAAGAATAGCTTTGATGCAGAAAACAGAGACGGCCGCCGTTCAGTCGATTGGTGTTGATTGCGTTCGAGAGATCGCCGATCTGAACACGCAGTTCGATATATTCCGCTTCCTGAAACGATTGACGGAAGCCTGGGAATTCAGGGCCTTCATGGTGCTCGACCTGTCATCGGAAGTGGCGAGCGAGCTGTCGCAATATACGATCATCACCAGCTGGCCGGCGGAGCTTTTGCAGCGTTACGATGAAGAGGGCATGCTGCAGAACAGCCGGGTCATGGCGCAGCTGAAAAAAACGACCGTGCCTTTTTCCGTCTCCATGGATTTTCTCGTCAAAGGCGACGAACATATTGCCAGAAAAACCGTGATCGGCCTCTTCGAGCGGTTCGAAATGATCAATTCAGTCTGGTTTCCCGTTCACGACATTACCATGACGCGCGGCGCGGTTTCTTTTTCCGGCAACAAGACGGCCCTGCCCGCCAGCCGGCTGGCGGAGCTGTTTTACATTTCCAGCCATGTGTTTGCGCGGCTGTCTGAAATCAGACGCCTTGACCTCAGGGTTCCCGAAACATTGAGCGAGCGGGAGATCGACTGTCTCAACTGGACCGCCGCCGGCAAGACCAGCGCCGAAATCGCCGAAATCATGATGCTGTCGGAACATACCATCAATCATTACCTGAACCGCGCCACGAAAAAACTCGACACGGTCAACCGCACCCAGGCCGTCGCCAAGGCGCTGCGGGTCGGTCTGATAAAATAGCGAAATCGTAATTTTATCATTGTGATAAACCGCTTCCTGGGCGATCCTCCTTTCGAATCACCGGAAAGGAGAAATCGTTTGCCGGAACGGCATAAGCTAAAAGCGGGATTTTCTCCGACTATCGACTGCGCCGTGCTGATAGCCGCTGCCGAAAAAGGCTTTGCTGCCGATGAAGGCATTGAACTGGAGCTTTTCCGAAAGCAGTCCGCGCGCGCCGTGCTTGCCGCGCTGGGTGGTGATGACGTCCATATCGCGCATCTGCCCGCTCCGGTTCCCGTCGGCTCCGCCGTCGGCCTCGACGATCTGCCGGCTGATATTGTCGGTGTCTTCACATTGTCCCTCGGCGGCTCGGCGACCACCGTGTCGCACGGATTTTACGATGAGCTTTACCGTGAAGGGCTGAAGCTGCCTGATCCGGCGGCCTTTGGGCGGGCGATGGCGCGTGTCTGCGCGGCGCGCCGTGCGGCGGGTGAAAACCCGCCGGTCTTTGCGGTTGAGGATATTGTCTCGACGCCGTTTTATACCCTGCGTTATCTGCTCGGAAGCTGCGGCGTGCTGCTTGGCCGGGACATGGAAATCGTCGAGGCCCTGCCGAAAGAGATGCCGGCCCTCCTGGAAAGCGGCAAGGTCGATGCGCTCTGCAGCGCCGAACCGGCGGGCAGCGCCGCGGTGCTGGGCGGCGCCGGTCGCATCGTCACCACCGGGGCGCTGATCTGGCACAACGCGCCGGAAAAGATACTGGCTGTGAGAAAAGGCTGGGCGGCGGACAACGCGCCCCTCCTGGAAGGTTTGCTGCGCACGCTTTACCGTGCCGGCGAATGGTGCGCCAACCCCGCCAATATCGAGGAACTGGCCGGCATCCTTGCCGCCCCTCAATATATGGACGAAAACGGCGAGTTCCTGTTGCCGGCGCTGACGGGCTATATTTCCACGTCGCAGCGGGACATGCAGCATTATCCGGAATTTTTCGTGACCAGTGCGAAGGCCGCCAATTTTCCCTGGCAGAGCCACGCTCTGTGGTTCTTCAGCCAGATGCTGCGCTGGGGCGAGGTGCCCGCCGGGCATCGGTTCGATGCAGCGGTGCTGGAGGCCGCCCGCAATGCCTACCGTCCGGATATTTTCCGCAAGGCCATGAAACCGCTTTTCGTGCCGGTGCCGGGGGCGAACCTGAAGCTGGAGGGCACGCTGAGGACGCCGGTTCACGTCGGCGCATCGCGCACGGGGCTCGTGCTCGGGCCGGACTGTTTTTTCGACGGCCGTATCTTCGATCCCGAGACGCTCGATATGGACGACGAAATCTGAAATCGCGGCGTTCAATCGTCACCGGTCTTTGTCGTTTACGCTTTGGCATTGGCGAAGCGCTCCCGCTTGTCTATGGATGACGCGGAATTGAGCCCATATCCGGCCGGACGACGCAACGGAGTAAGACAATGGCAGAAGTCAGCAAGAACCAGGTCGAAAAGGCGTTGGACGCCGTCATCTATCCGGGCAGCGGCCAAAGCATCGTTGCGCTGGGCATGGTCTCGGAAATCTTCATCGCCGATGCCAAGGCCTATTTCTCGATCACCGTGCCGTCCGACAGGGCGTCGGAAATGGAGCCTCTGAGGCTTGCGGCCGAACGGGCCGCCAAGGGCGTGGACGGTATCGCCGGCGCGGTCGTGGCGCTGACGGCCGATCGCAAGCCCGGCCAGGAGCAGCCGCCCCGTCCTGCAGCCGCAGCCGGCCGGCCGGCCGCGCAGCCGCGGTCGGCAAAGGTCGGCGTTCCGGGTGTCGGCGCCATCATCGCCGTCGCTTCCGGCAAGGGCGGGGTCGGCAAGTCGACGACCGCCGTCAATCTGGCGCTCGGTCTTCAGGCGCTCGGCCTCAAGGTCGGCATGCTGGATGCCGATATTTACGGCCCGTCGCTGCCGCGGCTCCTGAAGATTTCGGGCCGCCCGCAGCAGCAGGAAGACCGCATCATCCTGCCCATGGAAAATTATGGCCTGAAGGTCATGTCCATGGGCTTTCTGGTGGATGAGGAAGCGGCGATGATCTGGCGCGGGCCGATGGTGCAGTCCGCGCTGATGCAGATGCTGCGCGAAGTGGCCTGGGGCGAACTGGATGTGCTGGTGCTGGACATGCCGCCCGGCACGGGCGACGCGCAGCTGACCATCGCCCAGCAGGTGCCGCTTGCCGGCGCCGTCATCGTCTCCACGCCGCAGGATCTGGCGCTCATCGATGCGCGCAAGGGCATCACCATGTTCCGCAAGGTGGAAGTGCCGCTGCTCGGCGTCATCGAGAATATGAGCTATTTCATCGCGCCGGATACCGGCGCTCGTTACGATATTTTCGGCCATGGCGGCGCGAAGGCGGAAGCCGAAAGGATCGGCGTGCCCTTCCTCGGCGAGGTGCCGCTTACCATTTCCATCCGTGAAATGTCGGATGCCGGAACGCCGGTCGTCGCCGCGGAGCCGGATGGCGCGCAGGCCGCGATCTATCGCGATATCGCGGAAAAAGTCTGGGCGCGCATCGGCGCGGGCGAGAGAAAAGCCGCACCGAAGATCGTTTTCGAATAGCACAGCCGCTTGCGGCGCAAAACCGGACAGGCCGTAACCGCTCCGGATAGTCTTTTGAAAACAGGAGATTGGTCGCCAGTATCGGGTGGGATTTCCGGATTTGAACTCCAGAGATGCTTCGCCTGCAAGGCTGTCGCGAAAAAATATTGCTTGATTGCGTCCCGCTTTGGGCGCATACGCCTGCGCCGTTTGGCTCTTGGTCCATCGGGCTGGCGGGATATGATGTCCTGCGCGTTCCGGAGCGCCCTGAAGTGTCGTCCAAAGGTTTGCCGACCTTGAGCAGGTTATGTTAAGCAGCATTGCGGCTGAAGCCTGCGATGTGGAGCGGAGAAGCGGATTGATAAAAGCCTATCGCGCCAATTGCGAGGCGATCAGCCTGTCGCCTGACGATGGCTCCGGACAGATTCCCGACGACATCGTCTGGATCGACATCGTCAATCCCGACAGGGTGGAAGAGCAGCATGTGGAAAAGCTGCTGGGGCTCGATCTGCCCACCCGCGAGGACCTGAAGGATATCGAACCCTCCAGCCGGCTTTACATGGAAGACGGCAATGTCTTCATGACCGCTTCCCTGGTGTGGAAGGCGGATTCCGACGATCCGCGCCTTACCGACGTCGCCTTCATTCTCGCCGGCAGGCGCCTCGTGACGATCCGTTATGCCGAACCCAAGTCCTTCAATCTCTTCATCGCCGCCATCACCCGCGTGCCGCACGAAATGCGCAGCGGCGCGGCGCTGCTTCTGAAGCTGCTTGAAACCATCGTTGACCGCACGGCGGAGATTCTCGAAAATTCGGTCACGGGGATCGACAATCTCGCCGCCGACATTCTCGGCAGCCAGGCCCGCTCCAAACGCAAGGCGCCGCGTTATCTCGAAGACCGCCTGAGCAACATCGCCGCCTATCACCGGCTGATCTCGAAGGTCCGCGTGAGCCTTGCATCCCTGGCGCGCCTTCAGACCTTTCTGTCCACCAGCGATCAGGTTCGCGAGGACAAGGGCGCGCGCGAGCAGGGCAAGTCGATCGGGCGCGATATTCAGTCGCTGAACGAACATGCCTCTTTCGTTTCCGGTAATCTGACCTTTCTGCTGGATGCCTCGCTCGGCATCATCAATATCGAGCAGAACAGCATCATCAAGATTTTCTCCATCGCCTCGGTGGTGTTCCTGCCGCCGACGCTGGTGGCCTCGGTTTATGGAATGAACTTTCAGCTCATGCCGGAGTTGAACTGGACATTTGGTTATCCACTCGCGCTCATCGTCATGCTGATGTCCGCAATCATTCCGTTTCTCTTTTTTCGTTGGAAGGGCTGGCTCTGAGGAGCCAGGATCATCATGTCTCAAATCGTCGACAAGGACGTTGCCGAGAAACCGGATGCGGATGACAAGCATCAGAACAAGGGGCTTTATGCCGCCATCCTTGGTTCCATCGGCGTCGTCTATGGCGATATCGGCACCAGCCCGCTTTATGCCTTCCGCGAAGCCCTGCGGCCGATCGCCTATGACGGCGTGACGCGGGAGGAGGTCGTTGGCCTGACATCCCTGATGATATGGTCTTTGACGATCATCGTGACGTTCAAATACATCACGCTTCTGCTGCGCGCCGACAATGACGGCGAGGGCGGAACGCTTTCGCTGCTTGCGCTGCTGATGAAGACGGCGGGCACCCACCGCAGCGTTCTCATCGTGCTCGGCCTCATCGGCGCGGCCCTGTTCCTCGGCGATGCGATGATCACGCCGGCGCTGTCGGTGCTGTCGGCGGTGGAAGGCCTGAAACTGGTCACGCCGGCCATGGACGAATTCATTATTCCGATATCCGTCTGCATTCTCATCGGCCTCTTCGCCATCCAGTCGCACGGAACGGGAACGGTGGCGAAATTCTTCGGACCGATCACCGCGGTCTGGTTCCTCGTCATGGGGCTTGCCGGCCTTGTCCATATCGCCGATGATTTCGGCATTCTCTTCGCTTTTAATCCCTGGCATGCGGTGGAGTTTCTGGCCAGTGAGGGGTTCCACGGCTTTATCGTGCTCGGCGCCGTCTTCCTGACGATCACGGGCGCGGAAGCGCTTTATGCCGATCTCGGGCATTTCGGCCGCCGTCCCATCCAGTGGGCGTGGTTCTGCCTGGTCTTCCCGGCCTTGACGCTGAATTATCTGGGGCAGGGAGCGCTGGTGCTGAAAGACCCCGCGGCCATGTCCAATCCGTTCTATCTCATGTTCCCGCAATGGGCGATCCTGCCGGCCGTCATCCTGGCCACCGCCGCCACCATCATCGCCAGCCAAGCGGTGATAACGGGTGCGTTTTCGCTCGTGCGCCAGGCGATTCATCTCGGTTATCTGCCGCGCATGGAAATCCTCTTCACCTCGGAAACCAATACGGGGCAGATCTACCTGCCGGCCGTCAACACCATCCTGCTGTTCGGCGTCGTTGCGCTCGTATTCACCTTCAAGAGTTCGGATGCGCTGGCCACCGCCTATGGCATTTCCGTCACCGGCGCGATGGTCGTCACCAGCCTGATGTTCTTCGAATTCGTGCGCAAGCGCTGGCAATGGTCGGTCTGGCTGGCAATTGCCGTGCTGGCGCCGCTTCTGCTGCTGGAGCTGATCTTCCTCGGCGCGAACCTCCTGAAGATTCACGACGGCGGTTACGTGCCGGTGCTTCTGGCGATTGCCTTCACCATCATCATGACCACCTGGCAGCGTGGCTCGAAGATCCTTTTCGCCAAGACCCGCCGCACCGATGTACCGCTGAAGGCCTTCGTCGCCTCGGTGGAAAAGGAGAGCGCCCATGCGCCGGTGCGCGTGCCCGGCACGGCGATCTTCCTCACCGGCGATCCGGAGACCGCGCCGGCGGCGCTGCTGCACAATCTCAAGCATAACCATGTCCTGCACGACAAGAACGTCATCCTGACGATCCGCACCGAGGACCAGCCGCGCGTTCGCCCGGAAGAGCGTTATACGCTGACCAAGATGAGCGACCGCTTTGCCGTGGTCGAGCTGCATTTCGGCTTCATGGAAACCCAGAACGTCACCCAGGCGCTGGGCTATCTGAGGCGCACCGGCTACAAGTTCGACATCATGTCGACCTCGTTTTATCTCGGCCGCCGCAAACTGGTGCCGGATCCGAAGTCCGGCATGCCGGGTTGGCAGAACCGCCTGTTCATCGCGCTTGCCGAAACCGCCGCCGATCCCTCGGACTATTTCCGCCTGCCGGCCAACCGCGTGGTGGAACTGGGTTCGCACGTCGTCGTCTGATGACGCAAGCCTCCCCGGCCGGTGCGCCGGGAGGCGTGACACTTCCTGTCTCCGTCATTCCGGCTAGGGGCCGGACTGACGGAAGAGGGGGGGCAGGCACATGGTCCGCACATGGAAGCCGACGCAACGCCACGACCATTAGAATATGATCACACATTAACGTGAAGCCGCGTCCAGGCGCGGCGTTAACCAAGCATCAAGGTTAATAAGAGATTCTCGAACACCTGTAGCAAATATGGTTGTCGGTGTTCGGAGTGCTGGTTTTGCGTTCGAAAAGAGTAATGCGTCGTCGGTCCCCGGTGTCCCTTCAGGGGTGGGCGTCCAAATGGAGCTCCCCCGTCGTCTTCGGCCTTGCCGCCTGGCTCGTCTTTCCGTCTCTCGCTGCCCGCGCCGATCTGGCCTCGCTTCTGGCCGGGCTCGACAATGGCGGCGAGCAATGGCGCATGGTGCTGACGGCCTCTCCGGCGGGCTCGGTGCACAATGCCTCGCTGACCTTCAACGATACGGCGGGGGAGGCGGCGCTGCAGGGCGGCGGCATGACCCTGCCCGATGGCCGCAAGGTTGCCTTCGTCACCAACAAAAAGGGCGAAGCAACGACGCCGGATAGCGAGCGCATCAATCGCGCCGCCAAGAAGGGTCGCATCGTCGCGACCGAGATCATGCAGCCGCCCAAGGCTTTTACGGCCGGCTCCGTGCTGCAGCGTACCTCGATGCTGGATATCGAGCCGCTGAAGCGCAAGGACCGCACGGCCTTCGTCAAGCCGAAACGCGGCAAGGATGTGGAGCTTGCCTCCTTCTATTTCCGCCGTGACGAAAAGAAGATGGACAAGAGCGTCTCGCCGATGCTCGCGGAACTCGTCACCAACCGCACGCCCGACATCCTCGCCACGGCTTACGCGCCGGCCGCACCGGATTTCGCCCGCGAGTCGCCGTTCGACGCGATTTTGAAGAAGCCCGAGGCTGGCCGTTTCGTGCCGCAGATCGGCGCCGAAGACCATGCATGGGCGGCAACCCCGCTGCCGGCCGAGGTGTTTTCCGCAGCCGAGCAGCAATGCCTGGCATCCGGCATCTATTTCGAGGCGCGTGGAGAATCGGTCAAGGGACAGGCGGCGGTAGCGCAGGTCATTCTCAACCGCGTGCGCAATCCCGCCTATCCCAAAACCATCTGCGGCGTGGTTTACCAGAACAAGGACTGGCGCAACCGCTGCCAGTTTTCCTTCGCCTGCGACAATATCAAGGACCGCGTGAATTCCGAGCGCCACTGGAAAATGGCACGCGAAGTGGCCATGGCCACCACGGCCGGCAAGATCTGGCTGAAGGAAGTGGGATCTGCCACCCATTATCATGCCGTTTACGTGCGTCCCGCCTGGGGCAAGTCAATGAAGAAGGTCGGCAGGATCGGCCTGCACGTGTTTTACCGTACCTATGGTGGCGGCTGGAGCTGATACCACCGCCGATTTGCCGCATTTTGCGTGTCAAAAATGCCGATTCCCTGCGGAAACATCGCCGTCAAACGGTGTGATGATGTCAAGCTATTGTTTTTCAACGATTAATTTGTGTTGAAACAACCGCCATCAGTGCCTTGACTAGAGAAGCCCCTAAAACTATGTTGCGCGCGACTTCAGAGCGGGCTGGAACAGGCTTAATCCGTCACCGTTTACAACTCCAAAGGGTTCTGGCATGGCTGGAACGGAGAAAATGGGTGGGATTTTAAGATGACTGGCAACCGTGACGATAGTCTGGACGAGCGCCGCAGGCGCCTTGCCGAAGAGCTGGCAAAGGTGAAGGCGGAGGATGAGGCGGAAGTGAGGGCGGAAACCAACGCTGCGGAAAGCCGGAAGGGCTTTGCGATGGCGGTCAAGCTCTCATCGGAGTTCATTTCGGCCATCGTGGTCGGCGCTATGCTGGGTTATCTTCTGGACTATTTTGCCGGCACGACGCCGTGGGGGATGATCGTTCTTCTTCTTCTCGGTTTCTGCGCAGGCGTATTGAATGTGTTGCGCTCGACGGGTGCTGTGGCCAAGCCACCGCTGCTCGAGAAGGTGGACAAGCAGAACGAGGGTGGAAAAGGCGGCGTTTAAGCTGTTTTTTCTTGCAGTTGAGATGCCGCCAAGCGCGGCGACAGGTAAAGAGGGCAGCCGGTGGCAAACGATCCGACCCATCAGTTCTTGGTGCAGCCGATCATTCCGATCGAAATTGGCGGCGTCGATTTTTCCTTCACCAATGCGTCGCTCTTCATGGTCGCGACCGTGGCCGCCGCTTCCGGTTTCCTTTATTTCGCGACGTCGAACCGCGGTCTGATCCCGACCCGCATGCAGTCCGTCGCAGAAATGTCCTATGAATTCATCGCCTCCATGCTGCGCGAAGGCGCCGGCAAGAAGGGTATGGTGTTCTTCCCCTTCGTGTTCTCGCTGTTCATGTTCGTGCTGACGGCCAACCTTCTCGGCATGTTCCCGTATTTCTTCACGGTTACCAGCCAGATCATCGTCACCTTCGCGCTCGCCTGCCTCGTCATCGGCACGGTCGTCGTTTACGGTTTCTACAAGCACGGCCTGCATTTCTTCGGCATCTTCGCGCCTTCCGGCGTGCCAAAGGCGCTTCTGCCGCTGGTGGCGTCGATTGAAATGATCTCGTTCCTGTCGCGCCCGATCAGCCTTTCGGTTCGTCTTTTTGCGAACATGCTGGCCGGCCACATCACGCTCAAGGTTTTCGCGGGCTTCGTCGCCTCCATGAGCGCGCTCGGCGCGCTCGGCGTCGGCGGCGCGGTCCTGCCTCTCATCATGACGGTCGCCATGACCGCCCTCGAATTTCTCGTTGCCTTCCTGCAGGCTTATGTCTTCGCGGTACTGACGTGCATGTACCTGAACGACGCCGTGCATGGTGGTCACTGAGAAGTAAAGTCGCTGGCCCCGGCAACGGGCGTCAAAAACAGCCGCAACAACCAATATCTCAAGGAGTCTCACATGGAAGCGGAAGCAGCAAAGTACATCGGCGCAGGTCTCGCATGCCTCGGCATGGCTGGTACGTCCCTCGCACTCGGCCGTATCTTCGGTGATTACCTGTCCGGCGCACTGCGCAACCCCTCTGCTGCCGACAGCCAGTTCGGCCGTCTGGTATTCGGCTTCGCCGTTACGGAAGCTCTGGGCATCTTCTCGCTGCTCGTTGCTCTCCTTCTCCTGTTCGCTGTCTGATAACGGCATCAGGTCTGGATCACGGCCCGCAAATGGCGTGCCGTGATCCTTCGCATTTGCAGTCCCCCTGGAGGTGAGCATGTTCGTGACCGAGGCTTATGCCCAGTCAGCACCGACCGTAGGTGAAACGCATACGGAAACTCCGGCTGTCGGCCAGCCGCAACCGGAAGCCACGCACACGGAAACCGGTGTGGCGCATGGCGCCGAACACGGCGCTTCCGGCGTATTCCCGCCGTTCGACCAGTCTACTTATGCGTCGCAGGTTCTCTGGCTGGCGATCACGTTCGGCCTTTTCTACCTGCTCATGCAGAAGGTCATCGTTCCGCGCGTCGGCGGCATTCTCGAAAACCGTCATGGACGCATCGCACAGGATCTCGACGAAGCGGCACGGCTGAAAAGCGAAGCCGACGCAGCCGTCGAAACCTATGAAAAAGAACTCGCGGCAGCCCGCGCCAAGGCAAGCTCGATCGGCTCTGCCGCACGCGACGCCGCCAAGGTGAAGGCCGATGCCGACCGCGCCGCCATCGAAGCTGGTCTTGCCGAAAAGCTTGCCGCCGCCGAAAAGCGCATTGCCGGCATCAAGGAACAGGCATTCGCCGATGTCGGTGCCATTGCCGAGGAAACCGCGACCGCGATCGTCGACCAGCTGGTCGGCGCCAAGGTCAAGGATACCGATGTCAAGGCCGCCATCGCCGCCGCTTCGACCGTGAAGGGAGCCTGACATGGCATTTGATGCATCATTTTTCGCTCTCGTCGGTCTCGTCCTTTTCTTCGTCCTGATCGCCTATCTCAAGGTTCCGGGCATGCTCTCCAAGTCTCTGGACGAGCGCGCGCAGAACATTCAGGACGAGCTGGCCGAAGCCAAGCGCCTGCGTGAAGAGGCCCAGCACCTGCTGGCCGAATATCAGCGCAAGCGCAAGGAAGCTGAAGCCGAAGCCGCCGGCATCGTTGCCGCCGCCGAACGCGAAGCCGCAGCGCTTACCGAGGAAGCCAGACAGAAGACGGAAGAATTCGTCGCCCGTCGCACGGCCCTTTCGGAACAGAAGATCAAGCAGGCCGAGGACGACGCCATCGGCGCCGTCCGCGCCGCCGCCGTCGACATCGCCATCGCCGCTTCCGAGAAGCTCTTGGCCGAAAAGACCACGGCTGCCGCAAAGGCCAAGCTGTTCACCGCCACGATCGGCGAAGTGAAGTCGAAGCTGAACTGAGATTTATCTCGGTATTGTTCAAAGCCCCTCCGGCGCAAGCCGCGAGGGGTTTTTTGTTTGGCCTTTAGAGGCGAGTTTGGGATGCGTCGCCGTGCAATCATTGGCAGCGCGCTTTGTATTCGCAACGCGTATACCCAGATACATCTCCGCTTTGATACCTTTTCTCAGTCACTACACAATACTTAAATGCTCGCAACAAAGTTGTTCTACTTCACCACCGAGCCTAGTAATCTACTCAAGAACCGGCAAAAATTGCAATCGATCTGCTATTTAAGTAAGCAGACTGAAAATCTGAAATTGCATAGAGGTATTCATGTTTAGCTTCTTCAAGAAAAAGATATGGCCTCCTAACAAGCAGAACCCACCTTGGGGAAGCGCTGCGTCTATCTATACCCATATCGCTACACATATTGATCCGGCAAAGCCGGCAGGCCTGTTGGAAGAGGGGTATCGGCTTCCCGATGAGCCTGCCAGTAATCCGAATAAAATTTCATTCGCACCGGGTGCTATGGACGGGGTGATGAGCCATCATGGTGTTTCAAAACAGGAAGACCAGATTGTCGCAGAACTATATGCGGCGTTGAAGCGCGCTACTGAAAATGCGTCGGAAAGCAACATAAAATCCTTGTATTTGATGATCAAGGAGGGCTTTGCCCTCGGCATCATCGATCCACTGGTCGAGAGAATTCGGCTCGAAAGGGATTTGGACGCCGACCGGCTGTATGAGATCGTGCATTGGTTCACGACACACGCAGCTCACAGAGAGCCAGTGAAGTTTTCAATGGCATTGCTCGGCCTGTTACGTGGTAGCGATGAAACAATGACTTTTCTGACGCTTGGTCGACACGACGAGTTCACACTTTATGCGGCAGTTGCAATCGCTGGTAACGATAGCTACGGCGAAATAGTACTGTGGAAGTTGGCCAAGGCCGTTGAAGGATGGGGACGAATTCACGCAGTGGAGCGGCTTGTCAATACAGTTGACCCCGAAATCAAGAGTTGGCTAATTCGTGAAGGCTATAAGAACGTAATAATGTATGAATATCTGGCCTGTATTTGTGCCAGAGCGGGTGACCTTCACATTGCACTTCAGGCGGCGCGAATAGATGACGACTTGTTCAATTCAGCCTTCGAAATCGTCGATACCCTAATACTCGGCGAAGGTGGGCCGGCTGAAGGATTATCTGATTACGAACACGGTTGCGCGGTCGTTGGGGCACTGTTGGAGCATGGAAAAGACAGATTTGATTCCGTTTCACACTATTCTTTCCTTTCCCGGCTTCGAGACAGGCTGGATGAGCATCAGTCCGGTGAAGGGAAACTGCGGCATGATTGGTCTACCGACGCGGTCGATCAAATCTCTGCGAATGTCTCTAACCTGCTCGCCAGAGATCACTGGAAGCCGGCGATATGCAGCGCTTTGGAAGGCGGTGACAGGCAAGAGTTCTGGAATGCAAGCAGGGTATGCCAGAAATTTGGCATCGATCCATGGCCTTACTGTTATGCTCGAACGGAAGCGGGTGAGGAATATTGGTGGGATTTGATGCGCAGCTCTGATGTGGATCGTATTGATCAAGTGCTTGAGCTTGGCTTGAAATGCATTCCCCTCGATGAAATTGCGACAGGCCCGAGCACCGAAATGGGCCTCGGCCCGGGATACTCAGCGCATGCCGCTTTGGATTTCATTTTACAGGACCTTGAAAAGTTTCCCGGAAAAGGTTGGGCCTTCATTTCTGCGGGTTTGCAAAGCCCAGTGATAAGAAACCGCAACATGTCAATTCGGGCTCTATCTAGCTGGGATCGAAAAGAATGGCCCCAGGAAGCCGTTGTTGCATTAAAGCGGCTGAAGGAATTTGAAACTGATGGTGACATAAGACAGCGGATCGAAGATTTGTTGACGGCAAAAGAGCTTTAATAGACCGCAGACGGTACCATTAGAAACACTTGTTTCATACCTGAAACAAAATTCGCAGACCCGGACATCTTAGTCGAGGGAAGCATAGTCAGTCGAAGGCAATGGGCCGGAAGTAGTTGTTGGGGTGAATGACGACCAGCTCCTCTTCGGTGCCTAAAGCCGGACCGTCGAACAGCGACCTAGTAACGGAAGTTATCGCTCAACCTCCATTCTCAGCCGCAATCAACCCCGCTTCAGCGGCCTGAAACTCATCCGGTGCAGCGGACAGGGGCCATGGCTTTCGATGGCGCGCAGGTGGGCCGGCGTGCCGTAACCGGCATGGCCTTCGAAACCATAAGACGGATGCACCACGCCGGCGCGTTCCATCATCCGGTCGCGGGTCACCTTGGCGATGATCGAGGCGGCGGCGATGGAGAGGGAGCGGGAATCGCCCTTGATGACGGCCTTGGCTTCGCAGGGGATGCCCGGTGGCCTGTCGCGGCCGTCGGCCAGCACGAGGGCGGGGGCGGTTTCGAGACCGAGCACGGCGCGGCGCATGGCGTCGAGGCTGGCGCGCAGGATGTTCATCTTGTCGATCAGGCCGGGACCGGAGGAAGCGACCGAAACGATCGAGCTTTCCATGATGAGCACGAACAGGCTTTCCCGCTTCTGCTTCGTCAGCTTCTTGGAATCGTCGAGGCCCGCAGGAATATTATCCGGGTTAAGAATGACCGCGGCCGCGACCACCGGTCCGGCGAGCGGCCCCCGGCCGGCCTCATCGGTGCCGGCCACGGGCCAGAGACCCCTGTTTTTCGCTTCCAGTTCGAAGGAGAAATCCGGGCCGGTATCGGCAAGATCGAAGAGGGCAGGAGAATCGGGTGTGGTGCGGCGTTTCATGCGGCGAAACTTGCACACACACCCGATCTCCTGCAAGCCCCCGGAGGCGGGCGATGACAGGCAGGGTGAGCCGGGGTCAAGGGGCGTGGCTCACCGTGCCCTCAAGGTCGTCATGACCTCTGATCCTCCAGCGGGGCGGCGGAGGAAAAACGATCGCACGCGAGGCGGCGGTTCCGGGGGTGATGTCCGGCGGGCCAGGGAAAACCCGCCGGGCATGTCGTCGCAGCAGCCAGATGGGGAGGCTGCCCCTTATCCTTTTGAGTTCACGCCATCAAAGGCTCGGATCGCCTCCGGTCGCTGACGCATCGTCCTTCCTGGCCAAAACCATCCTCGGGCTTGGTCCGGGGCGCCATTGTCGCTTTCGGCTCAGCTCCGTGGGTCAAGTCCGAGGACGACGTCGCCCACGGCTCGGACATTCATCCTTCCCGGCCGTTCTCAGCACCGGTCTTCAAAGCAGCGATAATTGCACGCCCGTGCCGCCCGGCGGCACGAAGAGATCGTCGCGCAGATGAATGCCGCGGCGGATGAGGCCGAGCCGCTTTGTCGCCATCTCGAAGCGCCGGCCGATCTGCCAGGCATAAGGCCCGGCACCCTTCATGCGCTTGCCGAATTCCGCGTCGTAGTCCTTGCCGTCGCGCATGGAGCGCACCAGCGACATGACATGGCGGTAGCGGTCGGGATAGTTGCGCAGCAGCCAGTCGCGAAACAGCGGGCTTACCTCCAGCGGCAGGCGCAGCAGCACGTAGGACGCTTCGGTTGCGCCCGCTGCCTTGCCGGCCTCGAGAATGCGTTCGATCTCATGATCGTTGAGGGCCGGAATGACAGGCGCCATCATCACGGCCACGGGAATGCCCGCCTCCGTCAGCGCCTTGACCGCCTCCAGCCGCTTTTCCGGCGTGGCGGCGCGCGGCTCCATGCTGCGGGAAAGCTTGCGGTCCAGCGTCGTGACGGAAATGCCGACCTTGACGAGCCCCTTTTGGGCCATCGGCGCCAGAATGTCGATATCGCGCTTGATCAGCGCCGATTTGGTGACGATGGCGACGGGATGCTCGGCCTTGGCCAGCACTTCCAGTATCTGCCGCATGATGCGCCATTCGCGCTCGATCGGCTGGTATGGATCGGTATTGGTGCCGATGGCGATCACCCGCGGCTTATAGCCGGGTTTCGCCAGTTCCCGTTCCAGAAGCTTCGCCGCATCCGGTTTGGCGAAGAGTTTCGATTCGAAATCCAGCCCGGCCGAAAGGCCCATATAGCTGTGGGTGGGGCGGGCGAAACAATAGATGCAGCCATGTTCGCAACCGCGATAGGGGTTGATGGAGCGGTCGAAGGGAATGTCGGGCGATTCATTGCGGGTGATGATGCTGCGCGGCTTTTCCACCTGCACCTCGGTGCGGAATTCCGGCATGTCCTCCAGCGTCTGCCAGCCATCGTCGAAAACCTCGCGCTGCAGGGTCTCGAAGCGCCCATCCGGGTTAAGCCCGGCGCCGCGGCCGCGACGGCGGTCGATCTCGATGCGCAGGCCCGACGCATCGGCCAGCGCATTGGCAATATCCGGCATATGGCTCGGCTGGAAGGCAGCCTGCCCCGAAAGCGTATGGTTTCTCATCTGGATGCTCCCAGGACGTCGCATACCTCCCGAGGCACGCTCAACGCCCTAAACCGTTTCCATCCGGGCAGGCTTCTGATCGCCGTCCGAATGATTAAATTCCTACATCAGGAACGAGAACAATACAAGAACAAAATTGCAAATTCGGGTCGTTCTCCAGAGATGGATGCCTGGCCGTCACAGGCAAGGCCACGTCCGCAGACTATACGGTCGGCGGCGCGGACAGCCCTGGATTTTGCCACGATGAGCACAGTGGCAATTTATTGTGCGATGCGTTAGAGCTATGCGGATGTTGACAGTGATAATGGAATGCCGGGATCAGGAACCGGAACTGGCGCACACGCTGTCTGCGCTTGTCACCGGGGCTGTGGAAGGGCTTGTAAGCGATGTTGTGATTCTCGATCACGGTTCGCGCGATGGATCCTCGCGCGTCGCCGATGCTGCCGGTTGCCGTTTTTATGGGCAATGGGACATTGAAGAGGTGGTGAGGTCCGCACGCGGCGGCTGGCTGCTTCTGATCGAAGCGGGCGCGCGCCCGCAGGCGGGCTGGATCGATGAAATCCTCGAATATGTGGCGATCTGCGCGCAGCCGGCCCGCTTTTCGCCCTCGCGCTATCATCGCCGCAATGTCTTCAGCCGTATGCTGCGCCGCATTCCGCCATTGGAACATGGGTATCTCTTGCCGAAGAAACATGCCGTGTCGATTGCGAAATCGGGCATGAGCCTGACGCAATTTGTCGGCGCGCAGAAACCGCGCCGTCTGAATGCTGAAATCGTGCCCGCCTGGGCATTGCGGGCCTCGGCCTAATACCGGAAGACTGTTTTATCCCGCCAGAACCTTGCCGGGGTTCATGATGCCGGCCGGATCGAAGGCGTGTTTGATGCGCCGCATCAGGTCCATTTCGATGCCGGGCCGAATGGCGGCCAGTTCGTCGCGTTTCAGCTGGCCGATGCCATGTTCGGCGGAAATGGAGCCGCCGAGCGACAGCACGATGCCGTGCACGATCTCGTTCATGTCCCGCCAGCGGCCGATGAATTCGGCCTTGTCGGCACCGACAGGCTGGGAAATATTGTAATGGATGTTGCCGTCGCCGAGATGGCCGAAGGCGCAGACGCGGGCGCCGGGAATGGCGGCGATAACCGCCTTTTCCGCCGCCGCCATGAAATCCGGTATTTTCGACACCGGAACGGAAACATCGTGCTTGATCGATCCGCCTTCCGGCTTCTGCGCATCCGACATGCTTTCGCGCATGTGCCACAGCGCCTGCCGCTGGGCTTCCGACGCGGCGATCACGGCGTCCTCAACCAGCCCGGCCTCAAAACCGCGCTCCAGCAGCGATTGCATCATCGTCTCGGCGGTTTCGGCCGAATCGGAGGTGGAGATATCGATGAGCGCGTACCAGTCATGCGGCGTCTGCAGCGGGTCGCGCACGCCGGGAATATGTTTCGTGGTGAATTCGACGCCGATTCGCGGCATGAGTTCAAAACCGGTCAGCGCCGCGCCGCAAAGGTTGGAGGCCGTTTCGAACAGTTTTAGTGCGTCTTCGGTGGAGCTAAGCCCGGCAAAGGCCACCTGATGGCCGAGCGGCTTCGGAAACAGCTTCAGCACCGCGCCGGTGATGATGCCGAGCGTGCCTTCGGAGCCGATGAAGAGATCGCGCAGATCATAACCCGTATTGTCCTTTTTCAGCCGCCGCAGCCCGTTCCAGATTTCCCCGGTGGGCAACACCACCTCAAGCCCGAGGCAGAGCTGGCGCATATTGCCATAGGCAAGCACCGCCGTGCCGCCGGCATTCGTGGCGAGATTGCCGCCGATGCGGCAGGACCCTTGGGAACCGAGCGACAGCGGGAACATGCGCTCCACGGAATCGGCGGCCTTGTGTATGTCGTCGAGAATGCAGCCGGCATCGGCGACAATGATATTGGCAACGGGGTCGATGTCGCGGATGCGGTTCATGCGCTCCAGCGACAGGATGATGTCGCTGCCGCCGGCGCGCGGCGTCTGGCCGCCTACAAGGCCGGTATTGCCGGTCTGCGGCACGATCGGCGTGCCGGTCTCGCTGGCGAACTTCAGGATGGCGGCAACCTCTTCAACCGAACCCGGCTTGAGGAGCAGCGGCGAAGTACCGCGATAAAGCCCGCGATTTTCCACCAGGCGCGGCGCCATTTCCGCCGCGTCGCGCACCGCATTCTTGTCTCCGACAATGGCGGTGAAGCGGTCGAGGATATCGGAGGAGGGAATGGCGGTCATGGGCGTCTCGCTGTCATTTGAAACATGGGCGAAAGGGTTGAATGCCGTCAGCCTCGCGGCGCGGCGGCGCGGGACAGGCGGTCGTTGATCGCCTCTCCGAGACCATGGCTGGGAATGGCGGTGATGGCGATGGTTTCCGCACCGCTCGCATCGGCGGCTTTCAGATAATCGAAGAGGTTGGCGGCCGCCTCGGCAAGATCGCCGGCGGGGCTGAGGTCGAGAACCGCGCGCGCCGTCTCTTCACCGGAAATCGCGATGCCGCCGAAGCGGATCAGCGCTTCGCCCGGCAGAACCGATGTGGCGCCGAGGCGGACATGGGCGCCTGGCGCATAATGCGAGGCCAGCATGCCGGGTGCTTCAATGGCGGCGGCGGCTTTTTTCGGCCGTTCGAGCCGCCTGCCGGCCACACGCTCGATATCTTCGGTGACGATGCCGCCCGGGCGAAGCAGCCGCACGCGTCCATCCTCTTCCACCTTGACGATGGTGGATTCGACACCGACGGCGGCGGCGCCGCCATCAAGAATGAGATTGATCTTCCGGCCGAGATCGGCCTCCACATGGGCAGCGCTTGTCGGGCTGATCTTGCCGGAACTATTGGCGCTCGGGGCGGCCAGCGGCCTGTCGAAGCGGCGGATGAGCTCACTGGCAAAACCCTGCGGCACGCGGATGCCGACCGTATCGAGACCGGCCGTCGCCAAAGAATGGATGCCGCTTGCCGGTTTCAACGGCAGAACCAGGGTCAGCGGGCCGGGCCAGAAGGCCTGGGCGAGCTTCAGCGAGACGGGGTCGAAAACGGCATAACGTTCAGCCATGGCGATATCGGCCATGTGGCAGATCAAGGGGTTGAACTGCGGCCGACCCTTCGTCTCGTAAATGCGGGTAATGGCCGCCGGATTGGTGGCGTCGGCCGCGAGGCCATAGACGGTTTCCGTCGGCAGGGCAATCGGGCGTCCTTCCGCAAGCTCCGCCACGGATGCCTGCAGGGCCGTTTCCCGCTCGTTTTCGATAGTGATGTGACGCGCCATGATGCTGCCTTTCACGGCGGTCAATAGCGTATTTCAGGGCGAAGTGGGAAGCGCTAATGCATGTCGCCAGAAAGTGGTCCGCGGTTTCTGGATAACGACATGCATAAGACAAATAATGCATGTCGCCAGAAAGTGGTCTGCGGTTTCTGGATGAGGGCATGCAAGGAAAAAAAGACAAAGCGCCCGAGGGCGTTTTATATCGCCTTGATGATCTTGCGCATCTCCTGCGAACGCGCGCCGAGCATGAGCACGTTTTTCAGCGCCACCCGCGGATCATGGGTCTGAAACAGCAGGCCGCCGCGATGGAAGGATGTATCGACGGCGATCTCCTGATCGGGAAGCGCATTGATGGCGACGGCGAAATACATGCGCGAATAGCGCGCATCGATATTTTCGAAGAAGTTGTCGGCCCCGCTCAGTTCGGCGAAGAAATTCGCGAAATAGAAGGACCAAAGCACGTGGCGCTCGGCATCGAAACTGGTTTTTGACGCGGTGACGTGACAATAACCGAGATGCGGCCGGTCGTTAAGCAGATGGTGGAACACCATCTTCGGGAACCGGATGGACTCGTGAAAGGCATTAAGACGGCTGTGGGTGGCATCGGCGGCGGCTTCCAGCTTGCGTCCCGTCAGCGCCGCCACCTCGTCGTGGCTGTAATAGACGCGCTCCCTCGGCAGCCAGCGTTCTTCATAGCGGCTGATCCGGCCGGTGCGGAGAAAATCCGAATGCGCGGTCTTCGACCGTATCGGCGCGACGGAATGTCTGCCTGCATCGAAATAACGTATGCGTGTCGCCTTCTCCACCAGGAACGCCCTCGTTGCCGTCGATTCGGCAAGATAATTTGGTCCGCGTTAACACTCCGTTGCGCGGCAGCCCCTGTTTTCTGAGGGGTGGAAGGTGATCGCGTCCCGTCATGCGTCATATTGCGACGTGGCCCGCCTGCCGAATAGCTGCCGGATTTCGCAGCGGAATGGCCCGCGGCGGCCATTGGCGCATGTCGCAAATTTGTCGCCAATGCGGAAGCCGATGTCGCTGTCTGTGCTGCTGCAAATAGGCGCCGGTGTTTAGATGGGCTTATGCTTCCGCAGCCCGGTAAATGGTGCCGGGCAGGGCGGTTTGATCGAGGATTTGGCCATGGAATTGCGTGATACCGTATTGCGCCAGCTGAAGAACCGCCGCGAAGGTTTCAGCCTGGAACAGCCCTTCTACACGGACCCGGATTATTTCAAGCTGGATATGGAAACCATCTGGTATCGCGACTGGCTGTTCGTCGGTCACGATTGCGAAGTGCCCAAATCCGGCAATTATTTCACCGTGCAGGTCGGTTCCTATTCCGTCGTCATCGTCCGCGGACGCGACGGGCAAATTCGCGCCCTTCACAATTCCTGTCGCCATCGCGGTTCCCGCGTCTGCTCCGCCCACAAGGGCCAGTCCGCCCGCCTCGTCTGTCCCTATCACCAGTGGACCTACGATCTCGATGGCAAGCTCCTGTTCGCCCGCCATATGGGCGAGGAGTTCGACAAGGGCGATTTCGGCCTGAAGCCCG
Organism: Agrobacterium sp. NPDC089420; assembly: GCF_044900305.1. Lineage (NCBI taxonomy): Bacteria > Pseudomonadati > Pseudomonadota > Alphaproteobacteria > Hyphomicrobiales > Rhizobiaceae > Agrobacterium > Agrobacterium sp. NPDC089420. Next base: position 168,966 of record NZ_JBJDMY010000004.1, read on the forward strand.
TCGCCTGCGAGACCGTCGCCGGTTACGTCTTCATCTGCCTTGCCGACCAGCCGGCGGATTTTGCGCCCATGCGCGCCGAAGTCGAAAGCTACATGGCGCCGCACCGCATCTGGGAAGCCAAGGTCGCGCATGAAAGCACCATCATCGAAAAGGGCAACTGGAAGCTCGTCTGGGAAAACAACCGTGAGTGCTACCATTGCGCCGCCAATCACCCGGAGCTCTGCCGCACTTATCCTGAAAACCCGAGCGTGACGGGAACGGATGGCGGTGCCAGCGATCCCGAAATCGGCGGCCACTGGGCGCGCTGCGAGGCCGCCGGCCTGCCCAGCCGTTTCAAGATCGATCCGCAGGGCCAGTTCCGCGTCGCCCGCATGCCGCTGATCGGCGAGGCGGAAAGCTACACCATGTCGGGCAAGCGCGCCGTGCGCCGGCCGCTGTCTGACGATGTCAGCATCAGCCATATCGGTGCGCTGCTCCTGTTCCATTATCCGACGACCTGGAACCACTTCCTCGGCGATCACACCATTTCCTTCCGGGTGCTGCCCCTCAACGCCAATGAAACCATGGTCACCACCAAATGGCTGGTGCACAAGGACGCTGTCGAAGGCGTGGATTACGATCTCGAGGACCTCACCCACGTCTGGAACGAGACCAACGACCAGGACCGCCGCATCGTCGAGGAAAATGCCTTCGGCATCCGCTCGCCGGCCTATGAGCCCGGCCCTTACTCCATGGAGGACGAGGGCGGTGTGATGCAGTTCGTCAACTGGTATGCCGATTTCATGATCGACCGGCTTTCCGGCGACAAGGCCCGCCTTTCGGCAGTAGCGTGACGCGAAGATGAATATGGTTGTGACCTACAAGCACATAGACGAGATGAAGCCCTGGAGCGACAAGCTCCAGCTGCTGGAATGCATTTCGGTGACGCCCGAGACGCAGGACGTGATGACGTTCCTGTTCCGCTCCGAAGATCAGAACTGGTTCCGGTATCTGCCGGGCCAGTTCGTCACGCTGGAACTTCCGGTGGGCAGGGAGCCGCTCTATCGCACCTATACATTGTCTTCCAGCCCGTCCCGGCCCTATGCGCTTTCGGTCACGGTCAAGGCGCAGGCGAGCAGCATCGGCACGCGCTGGATGTTCGACAATCTGAAGCCCGGCATGAAGATCCGGGCGCTCGGCCCGCTCGGCGATTTCTCCTACGTCAAGCATCCGGGCGACAAATATCTGTTCATCTCGGCAGGCTCGGGCGTCACGCCTATGATGTCGATGGTGCGCGACATGAGCGACCGCGCGCCGCAGAGCGATATCGCCTTCATCAACTGCTCGCGCTCGCCGTCCGATATCGTCTTCCGCCACGAGCTTGAATATCTCGCCCGCTTCATGCCGAAGCTGTCGCTTGGTTTCATCGTGGAAAATTGCGGACGCACCGATCTATGGTCCGGCCTGAAGGGCATGGTGGACAAGGCCAAGATCGCGCTTCTGGCCCCTGACTTCATGGACCGCACCGTGTTTTGCTGCGGGCCGGAACCGTTCATGGCCGCCGTCCGCTCCATGCTCGATGCGTCCGGCTTCGACATGGGCCGTTACCATCAGGAAAGTTTCTCTCCCGCCGCTCCGGTCACGGTCGGCGAAAGCGCTCTCGCCGCTGCGGATGGCGAAACGCTGGCGATGGTGGGTTTCACCCTTTCCGGAAAGGAAATGGCCTGCCAGCCCGGCCAGACGGTTCTGATGACGGCGCGTGCGGCCGGAGTGCGCATCGGCGCCGCCTGCGAATCCGGCATTTGCGGCACCTGCCGGGTGCTGAAGCTCTCCGGTGAAGTGGAGATGAACCACAATGGCGGCATTCTCGATGACGAGATCGAGGAGGGCTATATCCTTGCCTGCTGCTCGCGGCCCTTGACCGATGTGAAGGTGGAGGCCTGACGCCAGCGGGCGTTTTATACGCCCCTTCTTTCACCGGATGGTTGTCATGGAACCAAATTTCCCTAAACTCGTTTGCACGTCATCGAATTCTTTTCGGGCATAGAAACGGGGGCTGACCCTTGATCTCCGACAAGAGCGAGTGGGTGAAAAGCGCGGTCAACGCGCTGAAGCAAATGGAGGAAGATCATGATGAATTTCCGGACAACGAGCGTCGCTACAGCGATCGTCGTGTTCCTCACAAGCTTTACGCCGTCTCAGGCGTTCCAGGTGCCTGTTCCGATGCCGAAGCCGGCGGTTTCGACCGATAACGTCGTGCCGGTTCAGTACCGTGAATGGGACCGCAGATACCGCCACGGTGACCGCATGTACCGTCCGCGCCCGCCGCGTGACGGCTGGTATAATGGTCATCGCGGCTATCGCGACCGCCGCCCCGGTTACCGTTACCACAATGGTTACTGGTTCCCGCTGGCAGCCTTTGCGGCCGGTGCGATCATTGGCGGCGCCGTGCAGCAGCCGCGCCCGGCCTATGGCGGCAGCCACGTCTCTTGGTGCCAGAACCGTTGGCGCTCGTATCGCGCTTACGACAACACCTATCAGCCGAACAGCGGTCCGCGCCGCATATGCGTATCGCCCTACAGCCGCTAATTGCATAAATGCAGAAGCCCGGTTCAATCCGGGCTTTTGTGTTCCCGGCCTGTTTTCTGCGGGAAACGCATGGTTTTTGATAAACGAAGCGTGATCGCTCCGTTAATCGTGGGTTCAGCCACACGTCCCTAGGCTGCAAAGGTAAGCTGCCTCACCGCAGGCGGCGTAGAGAGAAAAACGAAGAATTCACGGAGAACGGCCTGTCGACCGTCGTGAATGGAGGAAGTCAGATGAAAAGCTATGTGAAGAATATCCTGGCTGTCGGTCTTTCTGCAATCGTGGTTGCAGGAGCGATTGTTCCGGCGGAAGCGGCAATGCCCCTGCCGCTGGCGCCGAAGAGCGTCGAGACCGCGGGCAATGATGCCGGCAAGAATATCGTCAACGTGCAATATTGGCGTGACCGCGACGGCTGGGGCGACCGCCGTGGCTGGTATCGCGGCCATCGCGGTTATCGCGATTACCGCCCGGGTTATCGCCACCATGACGGTTACTGGTTCCCGCTCGCAGCCTTTGCGACGGGTGCGATCATCGGCGGTGCCCTGTCGCAGCCGCGTGAAGTCTACCGTCCGGTTCCGGAATATCGTCCGCGCCCGGTCTATCGCGAATATCGCCCTGTCCCCCGCGGCGGTCTGAGCCAGGCGCATGTGAACTGGTGCTATGGCCGCTATCGTTCCTACGATGCCTATAGCAACACGTTCCAGCCGTACCACGGCCCGCGCCAGCCCTGCTATTCGCCTTACAGCTGATAGATTGCCCGGCTGACATTGACAGAGCCGTCCGGTCATTACCGGGCGGCTTTTTGTTACAGGATCCGTGCCCGCTTCAGCACGAACCAGGCAAGCACGACCGAAATCACGATAAAGACGCCGGCCGACAGCGTGCCGCCCGTACCGACGGTGAACGGCAGCTCGTCCGTATTCATGCCGAAAAAGCCGGTTACCAGCGACGGCGGCAGCAGGAAGGCCGTCATCAGCGACAGGATATAGAGGTGACGGTTGGTTTCGGACGAGAGTTTGGAATCGATTTCCTCATGCAGCAGCCTCGCACGCTCCTGCAGGGCGTAGACATCGTGATCGACAGCCTCCAGACGGCCCATCAGGCGGGAGGCGACATCCTCGAAACCGTCCGGCATTTCGTCCTCGTCGACGGCGGAGGCCCGCCGCATCAGGGTCAGCACGGTGCGCAGGTGCCGGTGCAGGCGAACCACCGTGCGGCGCAGCGGGGCAAGCCGCCGCCGCTCGTCGCGGGTCTCGCTGTCATAGACCATGTCTTCGATGGCGTTCAGCTCCTCCGTCGTCTCCATCACCAGATTGATGAGCGAACGCTGGAATTCCGCCACCAGCCCCTCGAACACATGGGATGGCGTGAGATAGCGGTTGGAATTCTTGTCGACCGCCGCCCTCAGCCGGTCCACCGAATGCAGCGGCTGCAGGCGGGTGGTGATGATGAAACGGTCGCTGACCGCAAAATGCAGCCAGCCGAAATCGCGCGTTTCCTTGTCGAATTCCCGCTGGAAATCCACCAGCGTGCCATAGAGTGATTTTTCGTCGACCACGATGGACGGATGTGTCTCATGAGTAGTGAGGCTTGCGCGCGCCGCCGGATCGAGCCCGTCGATGGTTTCGAGAAAACCCGCGACGCGCTGATCGGCGAGGTTGAGGTGCAGCCAGAAGAAGCCTTCGCACTCCGCCATTTCGTGAAAACCGGCATCGGGCGCAAGCCGGCGGCATGGGGCGGTGCCGGGGTGGAATTGATAGGCCCAGACAAGGCCGGGAATAACGGGTGTTACGAGATCCATCGTGGCAGTCCTGACCGGCTGGATGGGAGGAGGGAGGCGTCCTTCGTTCCCGCTGTGGGAGCGGCGGCGGCGAGGCGCCTTTCAGCGCATGCTGAGCAAATTCATATGACAGTTTTATAACAATCCCGCCGAAATGGCGGGAATTTTCAAATTGACGTTTACGTAAAAATCATTTAGCCCGAAGGCAGTAGCAAGATGCCAGAGCTTCGGGAGGAGGCAGCATGTATAGCGCGCCGGTGGATGATATCGCCTTTACACTCAAACATGTGGCGGGTCTTGAAGACGCGCTGTCAAAGGGTGTGCTGGGCGATCTCGGTGAAGATCTGGTGGACGCCATTCTGCAGGAAGCCGGCCGTTTCGCCACCGAACAGGTCGCGCCGCTCGCCGATATCGGCGACCGCCAGGGCGCGAAGCTTGCCGACGGCAAGGTCACGACGCCGGATGGCTGGGCCGATCTTTATCGCCGCTGGGCGGAAGCGGGCTGGAACAGCCTCACTGCGCCGGAAGAGTTCGGCGGCCAGAACCTGCCGCATATGCTGAATGTCGCCGCACTCGAAATGTGGAATTCCGGCTCCATGGCCTTTGCGCTGGCGCCGACGCTGACCATGGGCGCGGTGGAAGCCATTGTCGCCCACGGCAGCGATGCGTTGAAGCGCACCTATCTGCCGAAACTCGTCTCCGGCGAATGGACCGGCACCATGAACCTCACAGAACCGCATGCGGGTTCGGACCTTGGTGTCCTGAAGACCCGGGCGGAGCGCAATGGTGACGGCACCTATCGCATCTTCGGCCAGAAGATTTTCATCACCTGGGGCGAACACGACGCGGCGGACAATATCATCCACCTCGTTCTCGCCCGCCTGCCGGATGCGCCGGCGGGCACGCGCGGCATCTCGCTGTTCCTCGTCCCGAAATTCCTGCCCGATGACAGCGGCGCGCCGGGCAGCCGCAACGATCTGTTCTGCCACTCGCTGGAACACAAGCTCGGCATTCACGGCTCCCCCACCTGCACCATGATCTTCGGCGACGGCAAATTCGGCGACGAAAAGGGCGCTCTCGGCTGGCTGGTCGGCGAGGAGAACAAGGGTCTCGCCTGCATGTTCACCATGATGAACAATGCCCGCCTTGCCGTTGGCATGCAGGGCGTGGCGATCTGCGAAGCGGCGACCCAGAAGGCGATCGAATACGCGAAAGAACGCACGCAGGGCAAGGCGCCCGGCTGGCAGGGTTCCGGCATGAGCCCGATCATCGAGCACCCGGATATCGCCAGAACGCTGCTGACGATGAAGGCGCTGACGCAAGCATCGCGGGCGATTTCCTTCAGCTGCGCCCATGCCATCGACATGGCGCATGCGACCGAAGACGCCTCCCAGCGCGCTCACTGGCAGGAGCGCGCTGCCCTTTTGACGCCGATCGCCAAGTCCTTCTCCACCGATGCCGGTGTGGATGTCGCCTCCATGGGCATTCAGGTGCATGGCGGCATGGGCTTCATCGAGGAAACCGGTGCGGCGCGTTATCTGCGCGATGCCCGTATCGCGCCGATCTATGAAGGCACCAACGGCATTCAGGCCATCGACCTGGTGCTGCGCAAGCTGCCGCTTTCCGAGGGCGCGCAGGTGCGCGGTTTCATCGCCGAACTGCGTGAGATTGCTGGCCGGACAGCCGCTTCGAACCGCGACGATCTCGGCGAAACCGCCCGTTATCTGGAAGCCAGCCTCGCCGATCTGGAAACGGCGACCGGCTGGCTGCTGGACCGTATCAAGGCAGGCGAAACCGAAACGGCGCTCGCGGGCGCCACGCCCTATCAGCGCCTCTTCGGTCTGGCGCTCACCGGCGCCTATCTCGCCAAGGGCGCATTGGCCTCCGTCGATGACGGCAGGGGCGGACATCGCGCAGCACTTTGCCGTTTCGCGGCGGAAAACCTGCTGGCGGAAACGGCGGCGCTGAAGGATCGCGTCGTGACAGGCGCGGCAAGCCTTGCCGCCGCCCGCACCATGTTGGCTTGAGGAGGTTCAGATGTCGGACGATCACATTCTCGTCGAGCGGGTCGGCCATGCGCCGGACGTCTTGACCATCCGCTTCAACCGGCCGGAAAAGAAAAACGCCATCACCGATGCCATGTATCTGCGCATGGCGCAGGCGCTGCAGGCCGCCAATACCGACCCGGAGATTCGCGTGGTCGCCTTTCTCGGAACGGAAGGCTGCTTTTCAGCCGGCAACGACATGGCCGATTTCCTCGCCTTCGCCATGTCCGGCGGCAGGGGCAAGCTGGCCGTGCTCGATTTCCTGAAGGTGCTGACGACCTTCGAAAAACCGCTTGTCTCCGGCGTCGACGGTCTCGCCATCGGCATCGGCACGACGCTGCATCTCCATTGCGATCTCACGGTCGCTTCCCATCGCAGCCTGTTCAAGACGCCCTTTGTGGATCTGGCGCTGGTGCCGGAAGCGGCCTCCAGCCTGCTTGCGCCAAAATTGATCGGCCACCAGCGCGCCTTTGCGCTGCTTGCCATGGGCGAGGGGTTCTCCGCCGAGCAGGCGGTGCAGGCCGGCCTGATCTGGAAAGCCGTTGCGCCCGAGCATGTCGAAAGCGAAACGCTGGCGCTTGCCACCCGCCTTGCCGCCAAACCGCAGCAGGCGCTGAAGATTGCCCGCGATCTGGTTCGCGGCCACCCTCAGGATGTTCTCGCCCGCATCGATGAGGAAGCCCGCCATTTCACCGCGCAGCTGCAAAGTGCGGAAGCGCGGGCTGCCTTTGAGGCGTTCATGCGCCGCTGAGGCCTGCAGAAAACGAGGAATTGCTTGCCGGCGTGCGGCGATGTCGAGCAAGATCGCTGTGCTTGTGCATGCGGATTATGTATGGTCGATCCAGCCGGTCCCGCAAAGATGGATCGCGACACTCTGTCCGAAGGCCTCCGCATGCGTCACGTCGTTTTCGCCCTGTCCGTTTTCCTCTCCGGCGCAGCCCTTGGCGAAGCGGCAGCGATTACGCCGACGCCGGTGGTGTCCGGCAACGATATCATTCTGGCGCAGTCTTATGATGACGGTCAGGACTACTATTCCGGCAACAATCGCGACCGCCAGCGCCGCGCCCGTTTCGTTTGCGTCATCACCCCTCCGGAGAGCGCCAATCGCCGCCGGCCCTATATCTGCCCGCTGGAGCGCGGCCGTGTGGGCGGCGCCTGCCGCTGCTCGGGCGTGGTCGGCAACGGCACGGTCGATACGGCCTGGTGATTATTTCTCCAGCACCGCCACCGCTTCCACATGCGGCGACCACAGGAACTGGTCGACCGGCGTGACGCGAATGACGCGATATCCGCCTTCCGTGAGAAGGGCGAGATCGCGCGCAAGCGTCAGCGGATTGCAGCTCACCGCAACGATTTTTTTCACCGTGCTGCGGGCCAGTTCCTTGCACTGGAATTCCGCACCGGCGCGCGGCGGGTCGAACACCACGGCGTCGTAATTCTTCAGTTCGCTGACCATCAGCGGCCGGCGGAAAAGATCGCGCTTTTCGACGCTGACCGGCTTCAGGCCCTGCGTATTGCGGGCGGCGAAATCCAGCGCCTTCAGCGGCTTGTCTTCCGCTTCCACCGCATGCACCTTGCCGATGCGCGCGAGCCGCAGCGCGAACGTGCCGGAACCGCAGAAAAGATCGGCAATGCGCTTGGACTTGCCGACATGGGCAAGCACCAGCTCGGCCATGGCGTCTTCCGCCTGTTTGGTGGCCTGCGTGAAACTGCCGGCCGGCGGAGAAACCGGGACACCGCCAAAGTCGATGATCGGTTTTTGCGGTTCGATCAGGATTTCACCCGACAGCGAGACGCGGGCGATGCCGCGCATGGCCAGCACCGTTTCCGTCAGCGTCCGCCGCTGCCTGTCGCTGACCGACTTGATGCCCTCGACGGAAATATCGAGACCCGAGAGCGTTTCGAGAACGGTAATGCGGAACGGCTCGGCATTCGCCACCATCGAAAGGCCGATGGCGCGGATGGCATCGAGCCGCGAGACGATGCCGGGCGAGGTGACGGGACATTCCTCGATGGCGACGATGTGATGGCTGTTCGCCTGGCTGAAACCAAGCAGCAGGCCCTTTTCCGTCCTGCGAGCGGCGAATACCGCGCGGCGGCGCTCGCCGGGGCGACAGAGGAGGAGATCGTCGACCGGCGGCGTCAGGCCCTTCGATTTCAGCGCTGAAACCACCAGCTCCCGCTTGAAGGCGTGGTAGGGCTGGTCGGCCAGATGTTGCAGCGAACAGCCGCCGCAGGTGCCGTTGACGCCTTCAGGGCCGAAGTGACGACAGACGGGTTCGCGGCGGTCCGCCGAAGCTTCCGCAATCGACATGACCGTGCCGTGGTCCTTCACTTTGGCGATGGCCACCGTCTCGCCGGGCAGCGCGAAGGGCACATAGACCGGGCCGTCGGGACAGTGCGCGATGCCATCGCCCTGCGCGCCGAGGCTCTTGATGGTGACGGTCTGTGTGCTCATGGCTTTTCGCCTCCGAGAAGAAATTCGATATTGCCGTCGCCGCCGGAAATCGGCGATGGAATGAGGCCGAGGCTTTTCCAGCCCATGTCCTGCGTCAGCCAGCGTTCCAGCTCGGCGGCCACGGCAGGCGCCGTTTCCGGCTCTTTCAACAGCCCGGCCTTGCTGATGGCGTCGCGCCCCGCCTCGAATTGCGGCTTCACCAGTAGAACCGCCAGCGCGCCTGCTTCCGCAAGCTCGAGCGCCGGCGCAAGCGCAAGCTTCAGCGAAATGAAGGACACGTCGGAGACGATGAAGCCGATCGCCCGGTCATCGATATCCTCCGCCGTCAGGAAACGGGCATTCAGCCCTTCCAGATTGGTCACCCGCGGATCGTTCTCGATCCTTGCATGCATCTGCCCGTGCCCGACATCGATGGCGGTGACATGTTTTGCACCGCGCTCCAGCAGCACCTCGGTAAAACCGCCGGTGGAAGCGCCGACGTCGAGGCAGTCATGGCCCAAAGGGTCGAGCCGGAAATGATCGAGCGCGGCCACGAGCTTCAGCGCGGCGCGCGATACATAGGCCTGCGCCGGGTCGCTGATGGCGATTTCCGCATTGCCGGCGACGCTCTGGCTCGGTTTGGTGACGATCTTGCCGTTGACGCTCACGGTGCCGCGCGCAATCGCGTCGCGCGCACGCGAGCGGCTGGCAAAGTGGCCGAGCGACACAAGAAGCTGGTCAAGCCGTTCATTTTCAGATGGTTTGGACATGGTCCCGTGTCAATGACCGCCAAACCCCGCCGATGCAAGCGATTTATCGCTGAAATGGCCTGGAATGCCGTTGCCGCCGGGCAGGGTCGTATTGCACCGCAAAGTCAGAATGTTCGATTAATCCAATATAAAGGCTTGTATTGCACTTTGTGCACAAGGCCCGTGCGGCCACCGGAACCTGCCATGACGGCATCTCCTCCAATCCACAAAATTGCGACCGTTGCAGCGCAGACGCTGGCTTCGAGGCATCGGGTCGCCGAGAGAGTTTGCGATGTCGCTGAAAAACCTCCCCATCAACCTGAAGCTCATAGCCACCTTCTGTGCCTTGATGAGCGTGTGTCTGCTCGCCTCTGCGGTCGTTTTCTGGCAGACGCTGGGAAGCGAGCGCGTCACGATCGACAACAACCGGACCAAGGATATCATCCAGGCGGTGGATGGTGCGACGGCCGCCATGCTGGAACAGGCCGTCAACCAGCGCGGCTTCCTGCTGTTTCGCAGCGACAGCACCTATAATGACGTTTTCGCCCAGCGCGAGCTGATGCTGAAGAAGCTCGACGAAGCCCGCGTGCTGGCCGCCGGTCAGCCGGATATCCTCAACTCCATCGATGACATGCAGAAATCCGCCACCGTGTTCTTCAAGGAACTGGCGGAACCGCAGATCGCCGCCCGCAAGACGACGGAAGCGCCGATTTCCGAAATCATCGAGATCGGCCGCAATCAGGCCAAGGGTCAGCTCGACGGCTTCCGCGCCTCCGCCGCCAAGATCAAGGAACAGCTGAACGGCCTGTCCACCGCTTATGCGGCCCAGCAGCAGGCGGCGGCGCTGAACCTCAAATACGCGCTTCTGGGTGGCGGCGCCGTTGCCGGTCTTCTGGCCGTTGCCCTCATCTGGGCGCTGTCGCGCTCGATCGTCACGCCGATCGTCGGCATGACGGCGGCAATGAGCCGGCTCGCCGATGGCGATCTGACGACGGAAGTGCCCGCCACGGATCGCGGCGACGAAGTCGGCAAGATGGCGAAGGCTGTTCTGGTCTTCAAGGAAGCCGGGCTGGAAAAATCCCGCCTTGCCGGCGAGACCGAGCGCATGCGTTCCGCCACCGAAACCGAACGCCGCCGCAACGAGGAAGAAAAGGCCAAGGACGAAGCCGCCAATGCCTTTGCACGGGAAGAGCTTGGCAAGGGCCTTGCCGCCCTTGCGGATGGCGATCTCGCCTACCGGATCGAAACGCCTTTCGCTTCGTACATCGACCCGATCCGTATCGATTTCAACAGCGCCGTCGAAAAGCTGCAGCAGGCCCTTAGGACGGTCGGAGAAAATGCGGCCGCCATCAATGCCGGCGCTTCGGAAATGCTGTCCGCCGCCGACGACCTGTCGCGCCGCACCGAACAGCAGGCGGCGTCCATCGAGGAAACCGCCGCAGCCCTGGAAGAGGTCACCACCACCGTGCGTGACAGCGCCCGCGGCGCGGAAGATGCCGGCAACCTGGTCCAGCGCGCCCGCGCCGGTGCGGAGAAGTCCGGTGTCGTCGTCCGCCGGGCGGTTGCCGCCATGCGCGAGATCGAGAAATCCTCGGGTGAAATCGGCAATATCATCGGTGTCATCGACGATATCGCCTTCCAGACCAACCTGCTGGCGCTGAACGCCGGCGTGGAAGCCGCCCGCGCCGGCGATGCCGGCAAGGGCTTTGCGGTGGTCGCACAGGAAGTCCGCGAACTGGCCCAGCGTTCCGCCAATGCCGCCAAGGAAATCAAGACGCTGATCGGCGCTTCCAGCCAGCAGGTGGAAAACGGCGTCAACCTGGTTGACGAGACCGGCAAGGCGCTGGAACTCATCGTGGCGGAAGTCGAAGAGATCAACGCCCATGTCAGCGCCATCGTTGTCGCGTCACGCGAACAGGCGACCGGCCTGCAGGAAATCAACACGGCCGTGAACACCATGGACCAGGGCACGCAGCAGAATGCCGCCATGGTGGAACAGCAGACCGCTGCCAGCCATTCGCTCGCCCGTGAGGCGGAAGCGCTGAACAGCCTGCTTGGCCAGTTCAGGATGGGCGGCGCCCGCGCTGCCGTTGCCGGTGCCGGCGGTTATGCGGCCCCGCGCCAGTCTTCGGCCAGACCTGCCTTCCAGTCCGCGCCGGCAGCGCCGGCAAAAAGGGCGGCACCCGTGAAGTCGGCGTCCGGCACCGCAAGGCCGGTTGCTTCACCGGCCAGGGCACTGGGCCAGAGCCTCGCCCGCGCCTTCGGCGGCGCTTCGGAAGCACCCGCCGCGAAGGATCAGGACTGGACGGAGTTCTGAGCCGGATTTTCCAATTGAACAGATGGATCGGGGGCCGAAAGGCCCCCTTTTGCATCGGCCGTTTCAGGTGGGGAGCGCCGCTTAGGTGCCCTGAAGCCGGAACATCCGCTGAAAGAACACCTCATCGGACAGACGGTGAAGCAGGGCGGCGATAATGGCGGTTGCGGCAATGGCGAAAACCAGCCGCCCGGCCAGAACGCCGTAAATATCGGCGCCCAGCGACATCACGACGAGGGTGTCTTCGATCACGCTATGGGCAAACCCCATGAACACGCAGGACAGAAACACCTGACGCGGCGAGATCGTCCCCGATTGTGCTTCGCGGATCAGAAAACCCGCGCCATAGGAAATACCGAGGAACAGTCCGATTGCGGTCAGATGTTCGGCCTCGCCGCGAATGCCGGCAAGGCGCAGCAGCGGCGAAAGCGCTTTCATCAGCAGTGCCAGCAGGCCTGTCAGCCTGAGGATTTCGAGACCGAGAGACAGGACGAGAAGGATGACAAACATCCACACCATGGTTTCGCCGAGACCCAGAAAATAGTCTGTCCATTCCGGTGTGGCGCCCATGGCGATCCAGGCGGGGTTTACCGGGGCCGACAGCCACCCCGTTACCGCCAGAAGCCGGTGCAGCAGAAAGGCGTAGAGCAATCCGCCGCCAATGCGCAGCGCCGTGGTGACGAGCATGCCGGGTCCCGCCTTCTCGATGATCTTCTGTTCGATGGGCAGGCCATGCGCGAAGAGGATGAGCGCCGAAAAGACCGTGATATCCGCGCCGCTCAGCGAAGAGGCGGGGACAAGCGTGAAGATGAGCGGGACGGCGCCCCATATGCCGACCAGCATCGCCGTCAGCCAGGCGAGACCGAGTTCCGGCGGCAGCCCGACGAGGTTCATGACAGGCGCGAAGGCCGGCGCCACAGCCTCGATCGCCCCCATTCTCGACAATAGCTCGGTCAGGATCGCGATCGGAACGGTGACCCGTGCCAGCACCCAGTAGATATCAAGCGTTTCCCGGGTCTTTTGCCGGACGGTCGTGAAAATGGGCATGTGAGGCTCCTCGAAATTTGTCCCTATCCACTAGGCCCAACCCATTCGCATTTGCGGTCAAAGATTGCATCTTTATGCAATTTTATTGCAAATCCGTCTTTGCGCGATATGCTGCCGGCATGGATCGGATCGACCGGAAACTTCTCAACCTCTTGCAGGGCGATGCCTCGCGCACCAATGTGGATATGGCCGACGAGGTGGGGCTGTCTCCCTCCAGCTGCCTGCGCCGCCTGCAGCGGCTGCGCAAATCGGGGATGATCGACCGCATCGTGGCGATCCTCAATCCGGCGAAGGCCGGGCGTGTGATCAAGGCCCTGGTGACGGTGGAGCTGAAACTGCATGGCGAGCAGCATATGCGCCGCTTTCTCGATATTGCCGTTGCCGAGGAGGCGGTTTCGCACGCCTATGCCGTCACCGGCGCAACCGATGTCGTGCTGATGTTGCGCTTGCGCGACATGGAGGAATTCGACACCCTGTGCGACCGTCTGTTCCGTGACCAGTACAATGTCGCACGCTTCTTCACCATGGTCGTCATCAAGACGGCGAAAGAGGAAACGGCCATTCGGCTTTGACCAGAGGTCACCGCATTTTTGGAAAGGTAACGACTGAATGGCAGCGCGCGTAACGTTAAAACTATTGGAAGGGGTCTATGGCGTGGCGCGGCTTCATGCGGATGCCGCCATTCCGGCATGGGCCGATGGCGGCGGGTTCGTCAGCATCAGCCGGAGCGATGACGAACTTTCTGTCGTTTGCCGACAGGACCGTATTCCGCAGGATGTGCAGGTCGATGCCGGTTGGGCCTGTTTCAAGTTTCAGGGGCCTTTTGCCTTTGATGAGACGGGTATCGTCCTGTCCGTGATCCAGCCCTTATCGAGCCATGAAATAGGAATATTTGTGGTCTCGACATTTGACGGAGACCACCTGCTGGTGAAGTCGAAAGATATCGAAAAAGCATCCCATCTTCTGGCAGATGCGGGGCATTCGCTCGTTTAGACGCGGTCGAGATTTTCGACGGGAGCCAGCCTCTCGCCTGATCAGGCGTGATCGGCCCGCATGGGATGCCAGACGGAGATGTCCCGTGGAGCTTCCAGAAGCTCGGGCATGGCATCGTGCCATGCCTGGCGATAGGGCCGGTGAATCTGGACGTCGATCACATCCTGATGGTCGCTCCAGGTCTCGTGCAGCAGGAAGCGGTTCTCGTTTTCGCCGTCCTGATGCAGGGTGGCGTTCACGAAGGTGCTTTCGTGCCGCATGGTATCGAGAAGCGCATTCAGCAGATCAAGAAAGCGCTCACGTTGTCCGGCGCGAACCTGAAAACCGATGAGATAGGTGGTGTGCACGGGTCTTACTCCTTTGTGCCTGGCATCAGGGCGGCGCGCGTCGCCGCATCGGCGGGGTAGAAACATTCCAGCACCAGTTCGGACAATGTGACATCCGTTGCGGTTCCGAAAACCGTGGTGGTGGAAATGAAGCTCAGAACGGCGCCCGATGCCGGATCGCGCAGTTGCAATGGTATGGCCAGCGGATCGGCTCCGGCGGCACGGGGCGAAGCCTTCGGCGCGGGATAGGCCGAAAGCTCGGCATGCAGGCGGCAAAGCACCTCGTCTCCCGTTTCCTCGACCTGACGGTGCAGGCGCTCCAGCAGGTGATGGCGCCATTCGGCAAGGTTGACGATGCGGGAACTCAAACCCTGCGGATGCAGGCTCAGCCGCAACGCATTGAGCGGCGGATGCAGCAGGTCCCCGGACACGCCGGCCAGAAGCGAGGTGATCGCATCATTGGCGAGAATGACGTTCCAGTGCCGGTCGACGGCAAGGGCGGGGAAGGGCATGTGGCCCTCGACCACGGTTTCGACGGCCTGGCGGGCCGCCGCCATGTCGGGCGCATCCAGCGGGCGTTCGGAATGGACCGGCGCATAGCCCGCCGCCAGCATCAGCCGGTTGGCGGCGCGGGCGGGCATGGAAAGCTGCTCCGCCAGCCTGACCAGCATGTCGCGGCTGGGCGATGATCGCCCGCTTTCCACGAAACTCAGATGGCGTGCGGATATCTCCGCTTCAAAGGCCAGATCGAGCTGGCTCAGCCTGCGACGGGCACGCCATTCCTTCAATACCTGGCCGACATGTTCTCGATGATGTGTCATGCCCTGCAGACTAGCAGAACATAGCGGCAATGCGATTACCTCTGAGGTAATTGTTTCGCTTATCGATCCCCGCCATGTTTGGGCCGTCAACCAGAAGGAGCGCAATCATGACGCAACATCTCGCAATCGCCCAAACCTATCTCGCCGCCTGGAACGAGGAAGATGCAGACCGCCGCAGGCATCTCGTCAGCCAGGCATGGGCAGAAAATACTCGCTATATCGATCCGCTGATGCAAAGCGAAGGACAGCAGGGGATTGCCGCGATGATCGAGGCGGCGCGGCAGAAATTTCCGGGATATCGCTTCGTTCTTGCCGGCACGCCGGACGGCCACGGCAACTTCACCCGTTTCTCATGGCGTCTCATTTCACCCGAAGGAGACGATGTTGCGGGCGGCACCGATGTCGTCAGCCGCGATGCCGACGGTCGGATCGACAATGTCGTCGGTTTTCTCGATGGCGCTGCGGCCTGAGGCGGAGGTGGAGACGGAGGCGAAACAATCCCGTCTCCCGCCCGGCAAATGCTGTCAGCCGGCGAAACCGACGCCGGCCTGACGCTGGCCAAGGGCATTGAACACGGTGGAAACGATGCCGGCACGGTCAAGTCCGGCATTGGCATACATGGTCTCGGGTTTTGCCTGCTCCACCCACAGATCGGGCAGCGTGATTGTCCTGACCTTCGGGCCATGGTCGAGCAATCCGGCGCTGGCCATGAAATGCAGCACATGCGCGCCGAAGCCGCCGACGGAGCCTTCCTCGATGGTCACCAGCACCTCGTGATGGCTGGCCAGCTGGCGGATGAGGTCGAGATCGAGCGGCTTGGCGAAGCGCGCATCGGCAACCGTGGTGGAAAGTCCGGCCGCTTCAAGGTCTTCGGCGGCCGCAAGGCATTCCGCCAACCGGGTGCCGAAGGAGAGGAGTGCAACCTTGGTGCCTTCCTTGATGATGCGGCCTTTGCCGATCTGCAAAATCTCGCCACGCGCGGGCATCTCGACGCCAACGCCTTCGCCGCGCGGATAACGGAAGGAAATCGGGCCTTCATCGTAAGCCGCCGCCGTGCGGACCATATGTTTCAGCTCCGCCTCGTCGGCGGCCGCCATCACCACCATGCCTGGCAGGGTAGCAAGGAACGTCGTGTCGAAGGAGCCGGCATGGGTCGGTCCGTCCGCGCCGACAAAACCGGCGCGGTCGATGGGGAAACGCACCGGCAGGCTCTGGATCGCCACATCATGCACCAGCTGGTCGTAACCGCGTTGCAGGAAGGTGGAATATAGCGCGCAGAACGGCTTGTAACCGTCGGCTGCAAGCCCGGCCGCAAAGGTGACGGCATGCTGCTCGGCAATGCCGACATCGAAGGTGCGGGCGGGGAAAAGCTCGGCCATTTTGTCGAGGCCGGTGCCGTTCGGCATGGCGGCCGTCACACCGATGATCTTGTCGTCGAGCGTCGCTTCCTGAATCAGCGCCTCGGCAAACACGCTGGTATAGCTCGGCGCATTCGGCTTGGCTTTTGCCTGTGCGCCGGTGATGACGTCGAACTTGTTGACGCCGTGATATTTGTCGGCTGCGGCTTCCGCCGGCGCGTAACCCTTGCCCTTCTGCGTCACCACATGGATGAGGACGGGGCCTTTCTGGTTGTCGCGCACATTGCGCAGCACCGGCAGGAGGTGATCGAAGGAATGACCGTCGATCGGGCCGATGTGATAGAAGCCAAGCTCCTCGAACAGCGTGCCGCCGGTCACGTAACCGCGCGCGTGGGTCACGGCGCGGGTAATGGCGCGGTCGATGGTCTTGCCGAGATAGGCCGTCAGTTTCTTGCCGAAATCGCGGAAGCCCATATAGGTGCGGCCGGAGGCAAGGCGCGCCAGATAGGCGCTCATCGCGCCCGTGGGCGGCGCAATCGACATGTCGTTGTCGTTGAGGATGACGATCAGCCGCGCATCGAGCGCGCCGGCGTTGTTCAATGCCTCAAACGCCATGCCGGCCGACATCGAGCCGTCGCCGATCACGGCGATCACCTTGCGGTCGCTGCCGTCCAGCCCCGCCGCCACCGCCATGCCGAGACCGGCGGAAATCGAGGTGGAGGAATGGCCGGCGCCGAAATCGTCATAGTCGCTTTCGGCGCGGCGGGTGAAACCGGAAAGCCCGTTTTCCTGGCGCAGCGTGCGGATGCGGTCACGTCTTCCAGTCAGGATCTTGTGCGGATAACATTGGTGGCCGACATCGAAGATCAGCCGGTCTTCGGGCGTGTTGAAGACCTTGTGAATGGCAATCGTCAATTCCACCACGCCAAGACCGGCGCCCAGATGGCCGCCGGTCTTCGACACCGCGTCGATCATCTCGTCGCGCAGTTCCCGCGCCAGTTCCGGCAGGTCGCGATCATCGATCTCCTTGAGATCGGAGGGGAAATTTACCCGGTCGAGCAAGGGTGTCTGTGGCATTCCGGTCAATCGTTCGGCCTTTTCTGGTGGTCCGCAGGGTGCCCTCTATCGCGAAAGCCGGCGGGTCAGCCCTGCATGTCGTACACTTCTATCGAATTTCAACCCTCCGGCAAAGGGACAAACTCTTCTTCGTCGCCGGGGACGATGTCGAAGCGTCCTGTTCTCCACTCCTGTTTGGCCTGTTCTATGCGTTCTTTTGATGACGAAACGAAGTTCCACCAGATGTAACGGCGCTGATTGAGCGCCGCCCCGCCGAAGATCATGATGTGACAGCCATTGCTGCCGGCCTGTAGCGTGATGTCGTCGCCCGGCCGGAAGACGAGCAGCTGGTCGGCGGCAAAAATATCGCCCGCGACATCCAGCGAACCGGACAGGATATAGATCGCCCGCTCCTCATGATCGGCGGAGAAGGGAAATTTTACCCCCGGCTCCAGCGAAAGATCGACATAAAGCGTATCGGTAAAGGCCGAAACGGGCGAAGTGAGACCTTCGAATTCACCGATCACCACCCGGCCGGACGCGCCCTTGATATCGATCAGCGGCATGTCTTCCTTGGCCGTATGGGCAAAGGCCGGGGCGATTTCTTCCATATGGTCCGGCAGGGCAAGCCAGGTTTGCAGGCCGGACATGGATAGCGGATGGCCGCGCAGGTTCTCCGGCGTGCGCTCCGAATGCACGATGCCGCGCCCGGCCGTCATCAGGTTGATGTCGCCGGGGCGGATGACGAGTTCGGTACCGAGACTGTCGCGATGCTTGATTTCGCCGTCGAACAGATAGGTGACGGTGGAAAGCCCGATATGCGGATGCGGCTTGACGTCCAGAGCTTCTCCCGCCTTCAGGATCGCCGGACCCATACGGTCGAAAAAGATGAAGGGACCGACAAGCCGCCGTTGCCGCGTGGGAAGCGCGCGCCGTACCGCAAAGCCGCCAATATCGCTGGTGCGGGGAATGATGAGGTTTTCGATGGCATCGCAGGCAAAGGCATCACCCGCGACGGGATCGTTACCGGGAAAGAAGGACATGGCTCGCTCCTCGTATCGTCAGTGGCGGAGTTTAGCATAACGGATGGGGAGGGGGAGTGTCGGGATATCGAACGCTGTGTTTGTGTGTTGTCACCCCATGCGAGGGGCGAATTGAATGCGGCTTGACCTACCGCTTCCCTCATTCCTGTGCTTGTCACAGGAATCCAGCCAGCCCAAGTTTTTGGGCTGAAAGGACTCTCTCCGCCGCGCAGACGCGCGTCGACTGGATTCCTGTGACAGGCACAGGAATGAAGGAGTTGAGTGGCCCAATCACTCCCCGTCCAGCGGCTCCACGCCCTGAGGCTTGCCCGCACGATCGAGGCGGATCTTCTCGATCCGCTTTTCGGCAGCGTTCAGCAGGGTTTCGCAATGCTTCTTCAGGGCTTCGCCGCGCTCGTAGATGGCGATGGATTCGTCCAGCGCCACGTCGCCGCGTTCCAGACGTGCGACAATGCTTTCCAGCTCGGCGACGGCTTTTTCGAAAGAATAACCGCTGACATCGGCTGTGTTGGCATTTTCCGTCATGTTCAACCCTTCATCATTCTCAAAATATGCATGGCTGCCGATTCCGCCAGCCCTTCCAGATCATAACCGCCTTCCAGCAGGCTGACGACCCGGTTCGATGTGTATTTGTCGGCCATTTCCAGAAGCCGGCCCGTCGCCCAGTCGAAATCCTCGCCCACCAGGTTGATCTGCGCCAGCGGATCGCGGTGATGCGCGTCGAAACCGGCGGAGATGAGGATGAGATCGGGCGAAAAATCGGCGATCGCCGGCAGGACCCGCGATTTGAAGGCTTCGCGAAAATGTTCGCTGCCGGTATTAGGCGAAAGCGGGGCGTTGACGACGTTGTTCTTCACCCCGGTTTCGTTCTTGTCGCCGCTCCACGGGTAAAGTGGCATCTGGTGGGTGGAGCAGAACAGCACGGAGGTGTCGTCCCAGAAGATATCCTGCGTGCCGTTGCCGTGATGCACGTCCCAGTCGATGATGGCGATGCGTTCCGCCCCATGCGCCTTCTGCGCATGACGGGCGGCAATCGCCACATTGTTGAAAAGACAGAAACCCATGGCCTTGGCGGTTTCCGCATGATGGCCGGGCGGGCGGGCGGCGACGAAGACATTGTCGGCGGCACCGGTAAACACGTCGTCCACCGCCGCCATGGCAGCGCCGATGCCGGTCAGCGCCGCCTGCAGGCTTTTTGGCGAAACATAGGTGTCGGCCTCGATGCGGTTGATCGCGCCGTCCTCTTCGGGCACCTGGCGCATGACGGCAAGCAGATGTTCTTCCGGATGCGCCAGAAGCACCGCATCCTCATTGGCCTGCGGCGCCTGCTTGCGGTTCAGCCGCTCGAAATTCGGATGTTCAAGGGCGATGTTCAGCGACCTGAGGCGATCCGGCCGCTCGGGATGGCCGGAAGGCGTGATATGCTCCAGGAAGATCGGATGTTCGTATAAACGCGTCGCCATTCTTTTCCTCCCGAAGAAAGTGTGTTCAGGCGCGCTGCGGCAGAAGCGGATAACCGGCCATCACGGCGCGGCCGGCCAGCGCCGCAAGCACGGCCTTCAGCGCATCGCCCGGAATGAAGGCGAGCGAACCCATGAAGGCCTTTTCGAAACCGAGCCCGACGACCACGGCCAGATAGGTGATGCCGAAAGCGTAAAGCACGACCACGCCGCCGATCAGGCTGGCGACGAAGAAACCGATACCCTGCGCCAGGGCCGACTGGCCGCGATGGACGAATTTTTCCGAGAGGAAGCCGGTCACGAAGACGGCCGCGATCCAGCCGATCAGGAAGCCGGTCGTCGGCGTGGTGAAGATCGACAGGCCGCCGCGTCCGCCCGAAAGCACCGGCAGGCCGATGGCGGCGATCAGGATCGTCAGCAGAACGGCCAGCGTGCCGCGCTTTGCCCCCAGCACGACGCCGGCCAGCATGACGCCGAGCGACTGCGCGGTGATCGGCACCGGAATGAAACCGAGCGTGATCGGCGGCAAAAGCCCGAGTGCGATGATGATGGCGGAAAATAACGAAATCAGCACAAGGTCGCGGGTCGTCATGGCGCTCAAAACTCCGGATGGTTGTCTGGCGCCAAGCTTTGGCCTCTGAAACCGCGCGCGTCAATGGCGTCGGCAATGGCATCGGCATCCTTCAACGTCATAATGACAAGCGGCACGATGATCGTGGCCATCCGCACCGGCAGACCGCGGGCGCGATGCGCATCGCGCACCGCATGGTAACGGTTGACGATCTCCGGCACGAAGCGCACGACGAGCCCGACGGCAAGCCCGATATCGGCGGCCTTGACCAGCCCCAGCCTTTCCAGAGGTGCCGCGGCAAGCGCGATCTCGTCCATGAACTCTGAAATGCTGACGGTGATGGTGACGGCGGTGGCAAGCAGCGCCAGCGCCGTCAGCCGCAAAAGATTGACGCTGGCATCCTGGGCCGGAAGCAGCAGATAGCTGAAGGCGGCGACGAGGAAGATGGTCAGCATTGCTGGCCGCAGCCGCAGGCCGAACTCCCGCAAGGACAGCCGCGTCTCGCGCAGGATGATGGCGGCGAGAACCACGGCGCATCCGAGAACCGGCAGATCGCGGGTGAGGAACAGCGCGATGCTGAAGCCCATGAGCGTCACGAGCTTGAGGCGCGGCGAAACGCGATAGAGCCAGCCCGTGCCTTCGACATGCAGCGATTTCATCGCGATGCCACCTCCAGATAGCGCGCGACCGCCTCTTCGGGCGCAGCATCGGCAATCAGCGCGCCGCCGTGGAAAACCAGCACGCGGTCGAAACCCTGAAGCAGTGGCAGGTCATGGGTAATGACGATCAGCGCCTGCGACAGCGCCGCCATGGTCTTTTCCACGATGGCCCGGTTCTTGAGATCGAGCTGGTTGGTCGGTTCGTCGAGAATGAGGATCTGCGGTTCGGTGACCAGAAGCGCGGCTAGCGCCGCAAGCTGCAGCTCCCCGCCGGAAAGCTCATGCGCGCGCCGGTCCTCCAGATGGGAAATGTCCAGCCGGGCGAGAATGGCCTTCACCCGGCTTTCGGTTTCCGCCTTGCCGAGACCGAGCCGCTTGAGACCGAAGGCGACATCGTCTCGCACGATCGGCAGGATGATCTGGTTCTGCGGATTCTGGAAGATGAACCCCACCGTCTGCAACACTGCCTTCGCATCCGTCACGGTATCGAGCCCGTTGACCGTCACCTTGCCCCCGCTCGGCTTGGTCAGCCCGTTGATCAGCCGCGCAAATGTGGTCTTGCCGGAACCATTGAGGCCGATCACGCCGATGCGCCGTTCCGCCAATGTCAGGGACAGCGGCTGCAGGGCCTGCCGGCCCTCGAAAGCGACACCGGCGGCGTCAAAACGGATGTCCAAGCTTCTATCCTCGCGCTCGTTTTCCGGTTCTATACCCCGTCATCAACAGAAGTGAAACAAGGAACAAAAAAAGAACATTGCAATCGCAAAAAAGCCGTTCTACCTTCACGTCCATGACGATCAAGGTTTCGAACGAAGCGGCAAGGCGGATTTTTCTGGCGCGGCAGGGGCTTTCCTCGCCGCCCGGCAAGGCGCTTTCCAAGAGCGACCTGCTGCAGCTCATCACCGATATCGGTTTTGTGCAGGTGGACAGCATCGGCACGGTGGAGCGCGCCCACCACCAGATCATCTTCTCCCGCAACCAGACCTACAGGCGCGGCCACCTGACCACGCTTTTGGAAAAGGACCGGGCGCTGTTCGAGCACTGGACGCATGACGCCTCCATTCTGCCGACGGAGTTTTATCCCTATTGGAAACATCGCTTCCGCCGCCGTGAGCCGATCATTCAGGAGCGCTGGCGCAAGTGGCACGGCGAGGGCTTCGATGCGGCTTTCGGCGAAACGCTGGAGCGCATTGCCGCAAGCGGACCGGTTCTGGCGCGGGAACTGAAGGAGGAGGGGCACCAGTCCGGCGGCTGGTGGAACTGGCATCCGTCCAAGACCGCGCTCGAATATCTCTGGCACACCGGCAAGCTCGCGATTGCCGGACGCGTGAATTTCCAGAAGGTCTATGATCTCGCCGAACGGGTCATTCCCGGCGAGCATCACGAAACCGAGGTGGAACATGCCGAATTTGTCGACTGGGCCTGCCGGCAGGCGCTGAAGCGGCTGGGTTTTGCCACCCACGGCGAAATCGCCGCCTTTTTCGACCTCGTTACCCCGCAGGAGGCGAGGGACTGGGTCAAAAGCCATCGCGATGAACTCTGCGAGGTCTCGCTTCTTGCAAGCGACGGAGACACCGCCCGTCCGTCTTTTGCTTTTGCCGGTTTCACCGCCGACCTGAGCGAGGTACCGGAACCCTCCGCCCGCGTCCGGGTCTTGAGCCCATTCGACCCGCTGCTGCGCGACCGAAATCGCACGGAGCGGCTATTCGGCTTCTATTACCGCATCGAAGTTTTCGTGCCGGAGCCGAAACGGCAATATGGCTATTATGTCTTCCCGCTTCTGGAAGGAGACCGGCTGATCGGCCGCATCGACATGAAGGCGGAGCGCAAGGGCGGCACGCTGGATGTTCGTCGTCTCTGGCTGGAGCCGGGCGTGCGCGCCTCGGCTGGACGGCTGGAGAAGCTCGACGCGGAACTGGTGAGGCTGGCGAAGTTTACCGGAGTTGAGAGCGTGAATTATCTGGAGGGCTGGCGGGACTAGAGCCATATTCGCACCAATTCTGCTTCCGTCATGCCGGTCCCCGGCACAAGTCCGAGGATGACCCGGCATCCAGACGCCGCACGTCTGTGCGGCGAAAGAGTCTCTCACGATCAAGGACTTGATCGTGCTGGACCCCGGATCGGGTCCGGGGTGACGGCACTTTCAGTGCCTTAAATCACCCGATATCCGTCGCCGAAATCTTGATGCCGAACCCTTCAAGCCCGACATAATGCCGCTCGCGCGTGGTCATCAGCTTGATGGAGCTGATGCCGAGGTCTTTGAGAATCTGCGCGCCGAGGCCGATTTCCAGCCATTCATTCTCGCGCGAACGGGCCTGGGCATGCGCCTCGTCGGGATCGCGCGCCTTGCGCCGCCCGGCCACCTGGCCGACGCCGACGGAACCCTCGCGCAGATAGACGATGACGCCGCGGCCTTCCTCGGCGATCTTCTGCATATAGTGCCGCACCGGCTGGCGGTCGCCGAACACGTCGTCGGCGACGTTTTCCGGATGCAGGCGGACGGGAATGTCGACACCGTCGCGGATGTCGCCGAAAATCACCGCCATATGCTGCATCGGATCCCAGGGCAGGGAATAGGTCTGCGCCTTGGCCGGGCCGAAGGGCGTGTCGATGGTGAAGGCGGATTCCATCTCCACCAGCGTTTCCTTGCGCTGGCGATAGGCGATGAGATCGGCGACGGAAACGTGCTTCATGCCATGCTTTTCGGCGAAGTCCAGGACCTGCGGGCCACGCATCACGCTGCCGTCGTCATTCACCAGCTCGCTGATGACGCCGATGGGCGGCAGGCCGGCGAGCCGGCAGAGATCGACCGCCGCTTCGGTATGGCCGGAGCGCATCAACACGCCGCCCTCGCGGGAAATCAGCGGGAAGATATGGCCCGGGCGGGTAAAGTCGGAAGCGCCGACATTGGGGTTGGCGAGATTGCGCACCGTCAGGGTGCGGTCGTCGGCGGAAATGCCGGTGGTGGTGCCGTGCTTGAAATCGACGCTGACGGTAAAGGCCGTCGTGTGGGCGCTGTCGTTTTCCGCCACCATGGCGTTGAGGTTCAGCCGCTTGGCCTCCTCGCGCGGCATGGGCGCACAGACGATGCCGGAGGTGTGGCGCACGATCAGCGCCATTTTTTCCGGCGTGCAGTGAACCGCCGAAATGATCAGATCGCCTTCGTTCTCGCGGTCGTCATCATCGGTGACGACAACGATTTCGCCGGCTTCGAAAGCGCGGATGGCGTCGACGACACGTTTCTGATCATATGCCATTTCCAGTCTACCTCACTTCAACCGGCCGGTCTGGCCGCGATCCCTCAGATAATGGTCGGCGACGGTGCAGGCGATCATCGCCTCGCCGATCGGCACGGCGCGAATGCCGACGCAGGGGTCATGGCGACCCTTGGTGCGCACGTCCACATTGTGGCCGTCGGTATCGATCGACAGGCGCTCCGTCAGAATGGAGGACGTCGGCTTGATGGCGAAGCGGGCGATCACCGGCTCGCCGGTCGATATGCCGCCCAGAATGCCGCCGGCGTGATTGGACAGGAAGATCGGCTTGCCGTCATTGCCCATGCGCATCTGGTCGGCATTGTCCTCGCCGGACAGCTCGGCAGAGGCAAAACCTTCGCCGATCTCCACGCCCTTGACCGCGTTGATCGACATCAGGCTGGAGGCGATATCCTGGTCGAGCTTGGCATAGATCGGCGCGCCGATGCCGGCGGGAACGCCCTCCGCCACCACTTCGACAACGGCGCCGATGGAGGAACCCGCCTTGCGGATGCCGTCGAGATAGTCTTCCCAGACCGGTACCATCGCTGCATCGGGGCAGAAGAACGGGTTCTGGTCGACCTGATCCCAATCCCAGTTGTCGCGGTTGATCCTGTGCTTGCCGATCTGGACAAGCGCGCCGCGCACATTGAGGCTCGGCACCACCTTGCGGGCGATCGCGCCGGCGGCGACACGCGCCGCCGTCTCACGCGCGGAAGAGCGTCCGCCGCCGCGATAGTCGCGAATGCCGTATTTCAGGTCATAGGTGAAATCCGCATGGCCGGGACGGAACCGTTTGGCGATCTCGCCATAATCCTTGGAGCGCTGGTCGGTATTTTCGATCAGCATGGAAATCGGCGTACCTGTCGTGATCATGGTCTCGCCGTCCTCATCCAGCATCACGCCGGAGAGAACCTTGACGATGTCCTCCTCGCGACGCTGGGTCACGAAACGGCTCTGGCCGGGTTTGCGCTTGTCCATCCAGTGCTGCACCTCGGCAAGGGTGAAGCGGAGGCCGGGCGGGCAGCCATCCACCACGCAGCCGAGCGCAGGCCCGTGGCTTTCTCCCCAGGTGGTAACGCGAAATAAATGACCGAAGCTGTTATGCGACATATTCTCAAGACCGGAAAACAGGGCGCCTGCGGGTGGCGCCGTTTAAAACAAGCGGATTTGTCTTAGTGGAAAATCCGGGCAAGGCAAAAGCCTTTCTTTCGATGCGGCGGGATAAGTGCGGTGTGCGTGACGATGGTGCGTCTCCGCCCTCATTGCCGTTCCCCGGACCTGTTGCGGGGAACGGCAATGAGGGCGGGATGGCGATTCGCAGCGGCCGGCAAGGGTTTGCCGGGATGACGAAATTGTAAAAGCACCGCCGTTTTCCACGCTAATCCGACGTTTTCCAATATTGCTGCGAAATGCGGTGTAAAAATCACTAACGGCTTGAACGCGATCCCAAATCCGTTCATCAATTGGGCCGAAAATGTCATGGTTGCGGGCAATTTCCGCCACATTCGAAAGGCAATTCTTCATGCATGTAAGGTTTTCACGCAAATCCACGAAAGCTAGATCGATGCGTATGATGATTGCCGCCCTTCTGGCCACCGCCAACCTCCTGATGCCGATCAACGGCTTCGCCCAGAGTGTCGACGTGGAAGGCACGATCAGCAAGATCGACGCGAACGGCCTGAGTATCACGCTGAGCGACGGCAAGACCTATCGCGTGCCGGAAGAGTTCAATTTCGAAGGTTTGAAAGCGGGCGTGAAGGTCGTGGTTTTCTACACCGAAGTGGATGGGAAACGCGTGGTCGACGATCTTCAGGTCGTCGAGTAAATTCCCAGGCAGTAGTGGTATCCACCCTCATTCCTGTGACAAGCGCAGGAATGAGGGAGTTCTCAGAAAAACCGGCCGGATTGAAGTCGCCCGCTGCTATTGATTTTTACGTCGCGACTCTTTCCGCGATTGAGCCAGCCGTTGCCGCACTTCCCTCACGAAATCCACTCCGCGGTATTTCCATCAATCTCGACCTTCAAGATCTGGTCCTGTGGAATCTGCGTCCTCGACGCCTCGTCCTTGTCCATGCCGGAAACGAGCCGGAAGATCGAGCGGATCACGCCGCCATGGCAGACGCAGATTGTCGGTTTCTCCACGGAGGATAGCCACGCGCCGATGCGCCAGGAAAGGATTTCGTAGCTTTCGGCATCCTGGCCGGGGGGGATGAAATCCCACTTGTTGGCCTTGCGCGCCTTCACCCGGTCCGGAAATTCTTTCTTCAGCTCCGGCAGGGTCTGCCCCTCCCAATCGCCGAAGGAGACTTCGATCAGGCGGTCATCCGTGCGGTAGGCGTCGGGATCGAGACCCATCGCCCCGCGCATCAGTTCCATGGTTTCGCGCGTACGCCCGAGCGGGCTTGCCACATAATCGAAATCCGTGGCCCGGTCTCCCAGCAGGCGCGCGAGAAGCCTGCCGTTGCCGACCGCCTGCTGGCGGCCGAAATCGTTGAGCGGAATGTCCTTCTGGCCCTGAAGCCGGCGTATCGCATTCCAGTCCGTTTGTCCGTGCCGGATCACATAGACGAGCAAGGCGATACCCCTGTTTCAAGCATGTCCGCCGGTGGTCAGTCCTTCACCACCGAAATATCGGGCGCATCCACCGCCTTCATGCCGATGGTATGGTAACCGGAATCGACATGGTGGATTTCGCCGGTCACGCCGGTCGAAAGATCGGACAGCAGGTAAAGCGCCGATTTGCCGACTTCTTCGATGGAAACGGTGCGCTTCAGCGGCGCATTATATTCGTTCCATTTCAGAATATAGCGGAAATCGCCGATGCCGGAAGCGGCGAGCGTCTTGATCGGGCCGGCGGAAACGGCGTTGACGCGGATGCCGCGATTGCCGAGATCGACGGCGAGATACCGCACGCTGGCCTCGAGAGCGGCCTTGGCCACGCCCATCACGTTGTAGTTCGGCATGACCTTTTCGGCGCCGTAATAGGTCAGCGTGATGATCGAGCCGCCGTCATTCATCACCGGCTCCGCGCGCTTGGCCACCGCGGCCAGCGAGAAGACGGAAATATCCATGGTGCGGTTGAAGTTGTCGCGGCTGGTGTCGAGATAACGGCCGGTCAGCTCGTCCTTGTCGGAAAAGGCAATGGCGTGCACGACGAAGTCGATCTTGCCCCAGTGCTTTTCCAGCCCGGCAAAAACCGCGTCGATCGTCTCGAGATCGGTCACATCACAGTGGCCGGCCATAAAGGCGCCGAGTTCCTGTGCCAGTGGCTCGACACGCTTCTTCAGTGCGTCGCCCTGCCAGGTGAGCGCAACTTCCGCGCCCGCATCCGCGCAGGCCTTGGCGATGCCCCAAGCGATGGAACGATTATTGGCGACGCCCATGATGAGGCCGCGTTTGCCAGCCATGAGGCCGGATGCCTGAGCCATTTTGTGCTCCCTAGTACTTTTGATCGGTCCTGCCTATGGCATAGGCTGCAATCCTGTTCAAGATTGCCAAAGATCATCAACTGTTAGGGAACGTAACAAAGGGTGCTTTGTCCCGGCTATTTGCAAAACTTTCACAAATAAAGGCCTTCGCGCATGTGCCGCATCAGGTCCGTTACCTTTTCATCCGGTTTTTCCAGCAGGATGATGCGCAATTCGATGACGAGATCGCCCGCGCCGCCGTTGCCGTCGGCAAGGCCCTTGCCGGCCAGCCTCAGCACGCGGTCGGAGCCGGACCAGGCAGGAATCGTGACGTTCTCCTCGCCGAGCGGGGTCCTGACTTTCGCGTCGCAGCCCAGAACCGCATCGCCGAGCGAGATCGCCAGCGTGGTGTGAATATCGAAGCCGCGAAGGGAAAAGGCGTCGTCGCGGGCGGTCAGCAATGTCACGGCAAGGTCGCCGCGCGCCATGTTGGGAAGCTTCAGGCCCTGTCCCTTCAGCCGCACGACATGTCCGTCGGTCATGCCCGCTTCGAGCTGGAAACGAACCTCGCGTTCGTCGGCGAGCGGCACTGTAATCCACTTGTGCTCCAAAAGGTCGGCGACCGTGACCGTGGCTTCCGCGGTGATGTCCGGCGCTTTTTCGGGAACCGGCTGCGGCGTGCGGAACCGGCGCACCAGAGCGCTGAAGAGATTGGCGGCAAGCGAGGCGGCGGCTGCTGACTTGTCGTCGGCCGCGCCTGGCTGCAAAGCCTCGCCGGTTGCCGGCGCATCGCTTTTGGCTGCGCTCGCCGCAGCCTTTGCCGCTTCCGCCGCCTGCTGCACCTTGGGATCGTTCTGCGCCTCCGCGCCGAAAATCCGCTCGACCACATCTTCGGCCGTCTCCGCCTTCGCGTCGGCTTTCTGCCCGCTTTGCGCCCGGTTGCGGGCATCCGCGCGGGCCAGTTCCTCCATCAGCTTTTCAGCGGCTCTGGCGCGTTCGGCCGCCTCGCGCGCCGCCTCCCGCTGCTGCATGATGGTTTCGCCGCGCTGCTTCTTTTCGGCCGCCCTGCGGGCCTGATCGTAGAGATCGCGTTTTTTCGGGTCTTTCAGGAGATCATAGGCCTGCCCGATCTCGGCGAATCGCGCCGATGCGTCGGGATCGTCGCGATTGGCGTCCGGGTGGACGGTTTTCGCCTTCGTGCGCCAGGCGGCCTTGATTTCCTCATGGCGGGCGTCACGTTTCACGCCGAGGATCGAATATGGATCGCGCATGCGAAACACCAGTTACGTTGGCTCAGGTGCCTGCCGCCTTTCATGGCGCAATCCTGAAACTAACCCCTCCGAAAAGGGATGCCGCGATCATTCGCCTGCACGCCCTCGGTTTAATCAACGTCGACTGTTGCAATAAGTTGCTAATCACTCCTTTACGCAGCAAGCGCGCCGCACAGCGGCCGGCTTTATTCCATGCGCCAAGGTAAATAGATTATTTCTGCTCGAAGCGGGTGAGCAGCCATTCGCCGGTTTCCGACAGGCAGGCCTGGCCGGCATAAGCTGCGACGCCCTCGAAGGAGTGGCGCGTCGTCCTGAAATCGCGGCAGACGAAGCCGCTGGACCTGTCTTCGTGAATGGCGGTGACGACGCCGGCGCTGCCGGTGGCCGCATTGGCCCAGGGCAGGGGCTGGTCGGCGAGTTTGGCAAGATCGGCCGATGTTACGGCGTTGCGGATGGTCGCATCGTCGGTTTGCGGCGCATTGTTGGGCTGGCTGGGAACGGAGGCCGTGGAAAGCGAGCGGTCGACCTTGTCGCCGCCGAACAGATCGAGGCTGACGCATCCGCTCAGCACCACGAGCATTGACACGACGGCGGAAACTTCCGCGATCGACGAAAGGAGGCTCTTTGTTCGACTGTTCGACTTTGCTATGACGGTCACCATCTTTCACCAGAGATCATCTCTGGGGTCCAAATCAGCTCGGGAGCATTTTAGTCAATATGTCGGAAACGGGGTTAACATCCAGTGACTTCACGGAAGAAAATGAACCTTTCGCCCTTTTTGCCGAATGGCTGAAGGATGCGACGGCTTCCGAAATCAACGATCCGAACGCGGTGGCGCTCGCCACCGTCGATGAAAACGGCCTGCCGAACGTGCGCATGGTGCTGCTGAAAGGCGTGGATGACCGCGGCTTTGTTTTCTACACGAATTTCGAAAGCCAGAAGGGCCGCGAGATCCTCGGCCAGAAAAAAGCGGCCATGTGTTTCCACTGGAAAGGTCTGCGGCGGCAGGTGCGTCTGCGCGGCGAGGTGGAGATCGTCAGCGACGAGGAGGCGGATGCCTATTACGCCTCGCGCCCGCGCGGCAGCCGCATCGGCGCCTGGGCGTCCAAGCAGTCGCGGCCGCTGGAGGGCCGTTTCGCGCTGGAGAAGGCCGTGGCCGAATATACCGCCAGATATGCCATCGGCGATATTCCGCGCCCGTCCTACTGGTCCGGCTTCCGCATCCGCCCGGTCAGCATCGAATTCTGGCACGACCGCAAGTTCCGTCTGCACGACCGTATCGAGTTCCGCCGCGAGACGCCCGATGCCCCTTGGACCAAGGTCCGCATGTATCCGTGAGGCTGCGGAGCGGGCAGGCCGTCCGGCCTGCCTATTTCAGCAGCGAATCGAACAGCGGCAGGCCGATGATCGCGGAAATGCCGATCAGGCCGTAGCAGATGCGTCTGAAGGCCGTCTCATCGGCAAGCCCGTGCAAGCGCGCGCCAGCATAAAGGCCTGCTCCATAAAAGGGGAGGGCGAGCAGGAAAAAGATCAGGACCTCGGCGGTGAACAGGCCGCCGAAAAAATAGCTGGCGGCTGAGATGACGGTCGAAATCGCGAAATAGAGAACGACATTGGCGCGCACGAAAGCCCCTTTGAGAGCGCCGCCGAGCCAATAGGCGACGATCGGCGGGCCGCCCAATTGCGCGGCACCCGAAAACAGCCCGGCGACAAGCCCGGTCAGCAAGGTGAGCGGCGTTTTCGGGCGGCCGCTGTAACGCCAGCCCGAAATCAGAAACATCAGCAATATGACGACGATGACCGAGATGATCCAGCGCAGGGTCAGCGGATCGCCATGGGACAGCAACACCGTTCCAAGCGGCACGCCGACAAGGGCGCCCGCCGCCATGGTGAAGACCTCGCGGCGGTCCGCCATGCGGTAGGCGGGCGGTATCATGCCGATTGTCAGAACGCCGTCCACCACCAGCAGCACCGCTGACGCGATGCGCGGTCCGACAATGGCGCTGGCAAGCGGAATGAAGATGAGCGCCGCGCCGAAGCCCGAAAAGCCGCGTGCGAGACCCGCCAGAAAGGCCGCGCCCGCGAACATGGCGAGCAGCATCGGACTGCGGGCGGTGATGAGCGATGAGAAAAAATCGAGGAAGGACATGGGACGAGGCACTTTTAGCGAATAGCTGTTCCTACCGCGACGGTGGGCGTCTGTCGCGGAAATTTCCGTTCACCGCCGCATGACGCGCTTTCGGATCGACGCCGGGCGAGAATCGTGGTTAGAGTAGCTCAAGAACAAAGGATGAACAAATGCTTGCTGTCATGATGCATCAGTTCGAGTCTGCCTCGCAGAAATATGCCGATGAAAACGGAATTGTCCGCGACCCGGACTGGTACATGCTGAAGCTGCAGGAGGAGGTCGGCGAGGTGACGCAGGCCTGGAACCGGCTGACGGGGCGCGGGCGCGGCAAGGGCCGCAGCGAAGAGGAGATGAAACGGGATCTGGCCGACGAAACCGCCGATCTTCTCGGCCATGTTCTGCTGCTCGCCCATCGCAACGGCCTCGATATCGAAGAGGCGATCGAGCGGAAGTGGCGTTTCAGGCCGTCGAAATGACAGGTCGCCTCGCGCCGTCATGAGAGCGCGACGATAAAGAAGAGAATTGCAAGAACGGTCGCCGCCGTCGTCATTACCAGCCTTTCCGGTTGGCTGCGGGATATGAGGTTCAATCCGATGCTCACGGCAAAATAGCAGGCGATGATCCAGATGCCCGGCTCGATCCAGCTTGCCGGCCAGATAGTGGCGATGCCGGCCTTCTGCAGTGGAAAAGACGCGACAAAGGCGTAGATCGCGATTGCCGCGACGCTGGCAATGCGCTGCTTCAACGGTAAAACCCGGTGCTCGCCGCCCCAGGCAAGACGACCGAAGGGTGCACCGGCTGCAAGCGCAATCTGCAATGCGGCAAGGAAAAGCAATATCATGGTCGCAAGCGACACGGCAAAAAGCTGCATGACAACTCCGCATTATGAATGTGCCGGCAACCGGACCGAAACAGGTTGGTGTTCCGCCCCCTATGAAGCCTGTTAGCGGCCAATGGAGAAAGCCATGTGACGGTGCTGCGGCCTGCTTTCAAGCGCCTGAGGGCCGCATCTGTTGCAGAAGGTCAGCCACCGCATGAAGATCGCGCGCAACGGCGACGCATCTTTCCCGCATTTCCTCGGTCGGCGGCGCGACATCCGGTATCATGATTGTCATCATGCCGGCCGATGAGGCCGAGCGCACGCCGGAATAGGAATCCTCAAGCGCAAGGCAGCGTCCCGGATCGAGACCGAGGCGCGTTGCGGCGGTGAGATACGGCATGGGCGCGGGTTTCGGCTCGGTATAGTCGCCGCGCGCGACGATGGTGTCGAAACGCCTGAGAAGGTCGTGGGGGCCGAGATGGCGGATGACTGAATCGTGCCGCGAAGACGTGGCGATGGCGCGGCGTATGTCGAGCCGGTCGAGAAGATCGAGAATGTCGATGACGCCGGGTTTCAGAGCCACACCCTCCGCCATCATCACGCCCAGATGCCTGAGCCAGGCGTCGCGGAAGCTGTCGATGGGAAAATCCGCGCCGTAGTCGGCAAGGATCGTGCCGGTAATCACATCCCAGGGGCTGCCGCAGACCTTTTGATAGGTCTCGACCTTCATTCCATGGCCGCCTTCATCCGAGGCCGCCAGAAACGAATCGCGATAAAGCCGCTCGCTCTCGATCAGCAATCCGTCCATGTCGAAAACCACGGCGTGCGGCAGAAAAGGCAGCATGGTCGCTCAACCGAACCGGAAGGGGCGTTCGCCCAGGCTCTCGAACGGACGGATCAGATATCCATCCGGATCGGCGACGATGAATTGCCGGTTGCCGACTTCGACGGTGCCGCGTCTGTACCATTTTTCTTCCACCGGCATGACAAGGTCGATGGACGACCGCTCCAGCCGATGGAGAATAGGTTGCAGGGAAGGGACGGCAAGCTGCAGGTTCATGCCGCGGCCAAGCGGAAACTCCAGGGCGGCATTCTCGGTCACGAAGGTCCGGGTCGCGCCGATCTGGTCGATCATCAGTTGCGCATCGCCCAGCGCCAGATAGGCGAAGCCCTCTTCGGGGCGCTCATAGACCACATGAAAACCGATCAGGTCGCAATAAAAGGCGCGGCTTTTCTGCCAATCGCTGACGGCGAGTTCAGGAACGAGGGCATTGCGTATGATAGTCATGGTCTCCTTTGCCGCGCAGGCCAGACGATGGGAGGAATGGGCCTGCCGTGACGCTGATCTTATCGTCTTCTCGGCAGGGTGCCAGAGGAATCCGCATCATGGCAGCCATGGACGGGCTCACCGGCCGACGGCCGCAGGCCGGCATCTTACGCCTTGGTGCCGCCGACGGTGATCTGGTCCATGCGCAGATGCGGCTGGCCGACGCCGACCGGCACCCATTGCCCGGCCTTGCCGCAATTGCCGATGCCCGTGTCGAGTTTTGAATCGTTGCCAATCATCGACACGCGCTTCATCGCGTCCGGCCCGTTGCCGATCAGCATGGCGCCCTTTACCGGCGCGCCGATCCTGCCGTTTTCGATGAGGTAGGCCTCGGTGCAGCCGAACACGAATTTGCCGGAGGTGATATCCACCTGGCCGCCGCCGAAGGACACGGCATAGATACCCTTTTTGACCGAGGCGATGATCTCTTCCGGCGTCCTGTCGCCCGACAGCATGTAGGTATTGGTCATGCGCGGCATCGGCACATGGGCATAACCCTGCCGGCGGCCGTTGCCGGTGGGCCTGGCGCCCATCAGCCGGGCATTCTGCCGGTCCTGCATGTAGCCCACCAGCCTGCCATTCTCGATCAGCACATTATATCCGGACGGCGTGCCTTCGTCGTCGATGGTGAGCGAGCCGCGGCGGTTGTCGATGGTGCCGTCATCCACCACGGTCACGCCAGGGGCGGCCACCATCTCGCCCATCAGGCCGGCAAAGGCCGAGGTCTTCTTGCGGTTGAAATCGCCTTCGAGGCCGTGGCCCACCGCCTCATGCAGCATGACGCCCGGCCAGCCGGAGCCGAGCACCACATCCATGGTGCCGGCCGGGGCATCGATGGCGGTCAGGTTGACGAGCGCCTGGCGCAGCGCCTCATCCGCGCCGCGCTGCCAGTTTTCCGTGGTGATGAAATCGCCGAAACCGACGCGGCCGCCAATGCCGTAGGAGCCGCTTTCCTGCCGGTCGCCTTCACCGGCCACGACGGAAATATTGATGCGGGTCATCGGGCGGATATCGCTGACGCGATGGCCGTCGGCGCGCAGAATATCCACCACCTGCCAGCTGGCGGAAATGGTCGCCGTCACCTGCCGGACATCCTCGTTCTTGTCGCGCAGATAGGCGTCGATATCGGTGAGCAGCTTCACCTTTTCCTCGAAGCTGGGGCTGCCGATCGGGTTTTCGTCGCCGTAGAGCTTCGTGTTGGTGCGCTGGGGTGCGGCGGCGTAGGAGCCGGCGTAACCCCTGGTGACAGCGCCCACCGCGTCCGAGGCGCGCTTCAGCGCGCCTTCTGAAAGCTCGCCCGCATGGGCGTAACCCACCGTCTCGCCGGCAACGGCGCGCAGGCCGAAACCCTGATCCGTGTTGAAGGAGCCGCCCTTGAGCCGGCCATTGTCGAAGGTCAGCGATTCGGCCTGGGCATGTTCGATGAAGAGTTCGCCGTCGTCGGCGCCGGCAAGCGCCTCTCCGACGAGCTTGCGCAATTGCGTTTCATCGCAATCGAAGAGTTTTACAAGATCGTCGGTCATGGGAGGCTCCAGTCATTATCGTTCAATGACCGATTTAGGCACTGGAGCGGGCGGACGCAAGGCTTGCGCGTTAACGGCGAGGGCTCATGGAAGCGCGTCGTAGCCTTCGGCAAAGCCGGTCAGCTCGATCGGAATGCCGACGCGGTCCTGGTCGACGGATTCGCGCAGCGCGAAAACGGCGTTCTTGCCGGCGCGCAGCACCTTCAGCAGCTCGTCGTCAATATCCACTTCCACATAGCAGCCTTCGGAGAAGCAGCGGGTGAAATAGGCGCGGCCGATATTGTTGTTGTCGATATAAAGCTCCATGCCGTCTTTCAGCAGCACGCCGAGCGGCGCGAGGATGCGCAGGATGCGCGACTTGCGGTCCGCGGTCTTCAGCACCACCACCGAAAGCCCGACTTCCGGGCGGTCGTCGGCAATCACGTTCTGCATCAGGGCGCATTGTTCTTCGGACGCGCCGGCCGGCTTGTCGCAGATGACAGACCATGCGCCATGCGTCGACTTCGGCGTGCCGGGCGGCTGCTGTTGCGCCAGCGCCGTGGCGGCGGGGGCGATGATGGCAAGACCGGCGGCGGCAAGAAAAGTGCGCGCGAGCGGGGAAAGACGCATGGATACCTCTGGGATTCGAATCAGTGCGGCTATTTTGACGCCATAATCCGGAAAAAAAAGCCTCGGGCCTTCAATTCCAGCGGAGTTGGGCGGAAATAGGACCTGTCGGCACGCCTGGCCTTCTGATTTGTCGGTGTGTCATGCGTCATCCGGCGATCAAACCGGCTGGAAGACGGGGCTTTGTCGCATCTGGGCCGCTCGAAATCGCGCTCAGTGGGTCAGCTCGGATACAGGGTGCAGGAAAGTCGGTCGCGGATTGATCAATGGCAAAATTGGGGCGCATCCGTGTCCCGACGCATATTGCGGCAGAGGGCAAACTGTGGTTTGAAGTTAGTACCATAAGCATGGATTCTGCGTCTGTGATTGATCTGGATCAGACGCGTGAGGGAGAGGGTACCGTGACGAATAGGATTTACGCAGCACTGGCGGGGATGACCTGTCTGCTCACGGCTGTCGGCGCCCACGCCGATCAGCCGGTGCATTGGCAAATGGGCATGCAGGAGGCCGCCACGCCGATCATGCACGAAATACGCTGGTTCGAACAATATACATTGTGGTTCATTGTTCCGGTTACGCTTTTCGTTCTTGCGCTGCTCATCATCGTCGCCTTGAAATTCCGCGCCGCGAAAAATCCGGTGGCTTCCAAGACCAGCCACAACACCACGATCGAGGTGGTGTGGACGCTTGCGCCGGTTCTCATTCTCCTGTTCCTCGCTTTCCCCTCGTTCAATCTTCTGAACGCGCAGCTGACGCAGCCGGAAAACCCGGACCTGACGCTGAAGGCCACTGCGACGCAATGGCTGTGGAGCTATGAATATGCCGCCGCCGAGGGCGCCGAGCCGCTCTCCTTCGACAGCTACATGCTGAAGGATCAGGACCGCGCTGCAGCGGGCAAGGAGGACAAGGCCCGCTATCCGCGTCTTCTTGCAGTGGACAATGAAATGGTCGTCCCGGTCGGCAAGACCGTGCGCCTGCTGGTGACGGCGGCTCCGACCGATGTCATCCACGCCTTCGCCATGCCCGCTTTCGGCGTCAAGATCGATGCCGTTCCGGGCCGCCTTAACGAAACATGGTTCAAGCCGGAGAAGGAAGGCCTTTATTACGGGCAATGTTCCGAGCTTTGCGGCAAGGACCACGCCTTCATGCCCATCGCCATTCGGGTGGTTTCCGAACAGCAATATAATGCCTGGCACGCCGCCGCCGCTTCCGATCTGAACGGCGCGAACCGGGCGCTGATGGCCTCCGTCGACGGCGCTCCGCGCACGGTTGACGTTGCCGCCAACGAAACCAACTGACGACTGGAGTGACGACAATGGCTGGACCTTCCGCACACGACGATCATCACTCGCATGGTCAATCCGCACACGATGCGCACGCGCATGACGATCATTCGCATGACGCGCATCATTCCCACAAGCCGGGCTTTTTCGCCCGCTGGTTCCTGTCCACAAACCACAAGGACATCGGCACGCTCTATCTGATCTTCGCGATCATCGCCGGTATCGTCGGCGGCGGGCTTTCCGTCGTCATGCGCATGGAGCTGCAGGAACCCGGTATCCAGATCTTCCACGGTCTGGCCTCCATGGTTTACGGTTTCGAGGGCGACGCCGCCATCGACGGCGGCAAGCACATGTTCAACGTGTTCACCACCGCGCATGCGCTGATCATGATCTTCTTCATGGTCATGCCGGCCATGATCGGCGGTTTCGCCAACTGGATGATCCCGATCATGATCGGCGCTCCGGACATGGCTTTCCCGCGCCTCAACAACATTTCCTTCTGGCTGATCGTTCCGGCCTTCATCCTGCTGCTCCTGTCGCTCTTCGTCGAAGGCCCGGCGGGCGCTTACGGCGTCGGCGGCGGCTGGACCATGTATCCGCCGCTATCGACCAGCGGCATGCCCGGACCGGCGGTGGATCTGGCGATCTTCTCGCTGCACGTCGCCGGCGCATCCTCGATCCTCGGCGCGATCAACTTCATCACCACCATTCTCAACATGCGCGCCCCGGGCATGACGCTGCACAAGATGCCGCTGTTTGCCTGGTCGGTTCTGGTCACGGCATTCCTGCTGCTTCTGTCCCTGCCGGTTCTGGCGGGCGGCATCACCATGCTTCTGACCGACCGCAACTTCGGCACGGCGTTCTTCTCGCCGGAAGGCGGCGGTGATCCGATCCTCTACCAGCACCTGTTTTGGTTCTTCGGCCATCCGGAAGTGTACATCCTGATCCTGCCGGGCTTCGGCATCATCAGCCACATCGTGTCCACCTTCTCCAAGAAGCCGGTCTTCGGTTATCTCGGCATGGCCTATGCCATGGTCGCCATCGGCGCGGTCGGCTTCATCGTCTGGGCGCACCACATGTATACGGTCGGCCTGTCGCTCGAGGCGCAGCGTTATTTCGTTTTCGCAACCATGGTCATCGCGGTGCCGACGGGTATCAAGATCTTCTCGTGGATCGCGACCATGTGGGGCGGCTCGCTGACCTTCTCGACCCCGATGGTCTGGGCGATCGGCTTCATCTTCCTGTTCACGGTCGGTGGCGTCACCGGCGTGCAGCTCGCCAATGCCGGTCTCGACCGTTCGCTGCACGATACCTATTACGTCGTGGCCCACTTCCACTACGTGCTGTCGCTCGGCGCCGTCTTTGCCATCTTTGCCGGCTGGTATTACTGGTTCCCGAAGATCACCGGCTACATGTACAGCGAGTTCATCGGCAAGCTGCATTTCTGGGTCATGTTCGTTGGTGTGAACCTGATCTTCTTCCCGCAGCACTTCCTCGGTCTCGCCGGCATGCCGCGCCGCTACATCGATTATCCCGATGCCTATGCCGGCTGGAACATGGTCTCGTCCTACGGTTCCTATATCTCGGCCGTTGCCGTCGGCATCTTCCTCTTCGGCGTCTGGGAAGCCTTCGCCAAGAAGCGGATCGCCGGCAACAATCCCTGGGGTGAAGGTGCGACGACGCTCGAATGGCAGCTGTCCTCGCCGCCGCCTTACCATCAGTGGGAACAGCTTCCGCGCATTCGCTGATGCGCGGACCGGAAGGCGCAAGGCGAGACTTGCGCAGTCCGGTGGCTGAAAAGCGGGACGGCATGGTTTCGTCCGTGCCGTTTCCGAAGGCGGGTGGGTCCTATCCGCCGCCGCGTGACATTTTGTCCAAGCGAAGCGCGTCGTCCGACATGATACATGCCCGGATGTGATAAATGCCAAGTTTGGCCTTTATGAATGAGCAGGCGCAGACGAATGGCGGGTGGGCGCGGTGACAGGCCGGGCAGATGACATCGGTTCTGGCCGATGCGGCCCATGCCGAAACGTTCGGACCCAATGAATTGACGCATCGCGCATGCCGGAAAGCGCATTCGTTTTTCGGCCCGGTGCAAGGGATGTCGCGGCAAGTGGCATCTGCAGGAAAACAGGACAGGAAATGACCGTTATCGACAATCGCGAAATGCTGGGTGCAGAAAGCTCCGAACTGTCGGAGGCAGGCGCACGCGATTATTTCGAATTGCTGAAACCGCGCGTCATGTCGCTCGTCGTCTTCACCGCCTTTGCGGGTCTCGTGCTGGCGCCGGGGGAAATCAACCCGGTTCTCGGCATCATCGCGATCCTCTGCATCGCCGTCGGCGCCGGCGCGTCCGGCGCGCTCAACATGTGGTACGATGCCGATATCGACGCCGTGATGAGCCGCACCGCCAGGCGGCCGATCCCGTCCGGCCGCGTCGCGCCGCGCGAGGCTTTGGCCTTCGGGCTCACCCTGTCGGCCTTTTCGGTGGTCATCCTCGGGCTCGCGGTCAACTGGTTCTCCGCCGGGCTGCTCGCCTTCACCATCTTCTTTTACGCGGTCATCTATACGATGTGGCTGAAGCGCTCGACGCCGCAGAACATCGTCATCGGCGGTGCTGCCGGCGCCTTCCCGCCCATGCTCGGCTGGGCCTGCGTCACCGGCGGCGTTTCGCTGGACAGCATCATCCTCTTCCTCATCATCTTTCTCTGGACGCCGGCGCATTTCTGGGCCTTGGCGCTGTTCAAGATGCGCGATTACGGCGCCGTCGGCATTCCGATGATGCCGAATGTGGCGGGCGAACGCTCGACCAAGAACCAGATGATCGTCTACGCCATTCTCACCGCGGCGGCGGCCGTCGCCCCCTGGTTCACCGGTCTGGCGAGCGCCGGTTACGGCATTTTCGCCGCTGTCCTGAGCGCGATCTTCGTTTACTGTTCCTTCGATGTCCGGCGCATGCCCGAAGGGGACGAGAAGATGCTGCCCGCCAAGAAGATGTTTGCCTATTCGGTGCTTTATCTTTTTGCGATTTTCTCCGGCCTTCTGGCCGATCATTTCGCGCCGGCCCTGAAGGCCGCGATTTCGGGAGTTCTGTGATGGAAACGGTGGAACTGAGCGCGGCGCAGAAAAAATCGAGACGCGGGCGCAACATTGCGCTCGGCGTCCTGCTCGCCGGTCTGGTGGTGCTGTTCTATATCATCACCATCATCAAGATCGGCTCGCATTGACGGGCTGATTGAGGGGGAGAGGAGGAGGACATGGCGAATATGGAAACGCAGACGGCAGGGACCGGCAAGCAGCGGGTGAGCAATCGCTCCATCCTCGTGCTCTGTCTCGTGTTTTTCTGCGGCATGATCGGCATGGCCTATGCCGCCGTTCCGCTCTACACCCTGTTTTGCCGCGTCACCGGCTATAACGGCACGACCCAGCGCGTCGAGCAATATTCCGACGTCATTCTCGACAAGACCATCAACGTCACCTTCGACGCCAATACGTCGAATGGCCTCAACTGGGATTTCCGCCCGGTCGACAAGAAGGTCACGCCGAAGATCGGCGAGACGGTGCAGGTCACCTTCAAGGCGACCAACCGCTCCGCAGTCGCGACCACGGGCACGGCGGTCTTCAACGTCACGCCGATGGAGGCGGGCGCCTATTTCAACAAGGTGGAGTGTTTCTGCTTCACCGAGACGACGCTGCAGCCGGGCGAAACGCTGGAAATGCCAGTGGTTTTCTTTGTCGACCCCGACATCGCCACGGCGCGCGAAACCAAGAGCATTCATACTTTGACGCTGTCCTATACGTTTTATCCGGCCAAAACCGAAAAACCGGTTGCGTCCTTGCCGGTAAAGACTGAATCTGGCGAAAGCAAATTGTGAGAGGAGACCTGGCCTTTTTCGTGAGGCCGGGTCAGGGAAGAGACATTCGGGGATTGTCGCAATGGCAGATACGCATCAGAAGAACCACGATTATCACATCATCGATCCAAGCCCGTGGCCGCTTCTGGCCTCGATCGGCGCCTTCATCCTGACCTTTGGCGGCGTCTGTTACATGCGTTACCTGTCGGGCGGCTCCTTCAAGCTGTTCGGTGCGGAACTCGCCAATCCCTGGCTGTTTTATATCGGCCTCGTCATCGTGCTCTACACCATGTATGCGTGGTGGGCGGATACGATCAAGGAAGCCAATGAGGGCAGCCACACCCGGGTGGTTTCGCTGCACCTGCGTTACGGCATGATCATGTTCATCGCCTCGGAGGTGATGTTCTTCGTGGCGTGGTTCTGGGCCTATTTCGACGCCAGCCTTTATCCGCACGAAGCCATTCAGGCCTCCCGCCTTGAATATACCGGCGGGCAATGGCCGCCCAAGGGCATCGAGGTCATCGATCCGTGGCACCTGCCGCTTTACAACACCGTCATCCTGCTTCTGTCGGGCACCTGCGTCACCTGGGCGCATCACGCCCTGCTGCATAATGACCGCAAGGGCCTGATCACCGGCCTGGCGCTCACCGTCGCCCTCGGTGTCCTGTTCTCCACCGTGCAGGTTTACGAATACGTTCACGCGCCGTTCGACTTCAAGAACTCCATCTATGGCGCGACCTTCTTCATGGCCACCGGTTTCCACGGTTTCCACGTCTTCGTCGGCACGGTCTTCCTGCTGGTCTGCCTGTTCCGCGCCATTGCCGGCGGTTTCACGCCCAAGCAGCATTTCGGTTTCGAGGCGGCTGCCTGGTACTGGCATTTCGTCGACGTCGTCTGGCTGTTCCTGTTCTTCGCCATCTATATCTGGGGTGGCTGGGGCGCGCCGGTGCACGGCTAACCGATCGGGCCGCGGAAGGGCGGCGCCCGCTGCCCGCCGCCCGGAGATCGGGACGGCGTCCGGTACGCCTTGCGTCGTCTTCGGGTTCTTGCCCGGAGTGTCGCTGCGCCGTCAATCTGGATCCTCGGGCCAGGCCCGAGGATGACGGAGGAGGGAGGTTAGTCCTTCGTCAACACTTCACGGGCGGCGATGCCGCCCCTCGTGCTTGAAGCCCTCTCCAGCAGGGAGTTTTGCAAGCTGAAGCGGGAGGTCGCCATGTCTGAACCATCAAACAGCAATTTCGCACCGGTCGACCCCATCAAGGTGGGCCTCAAAGGCTGCTGCCCGCGTTGCGGCAATGGCCGGCTTTTCGACGGTTTCCTGACCCCGAAGCCGGCTTGCAGCGCCTGCGGGCTGGATTACGGCTTTGCCGATGCGGGCGATGGTCCGGCCGTCTTCGTCATGCTGATCGTCGGTTTTCTGGTCGTCGGGCTGGCGCTCTGGGTCGATCAGCGTTTTGCCCCGCCCGTCTGGGTGCATGTCATGCTGTGGTTGCCGTTCACGGTAATTGTTTCCCTCGTGCTGCTGCGCAAGCTGAAAGGAATCATGATTGCGCTGCAGTACCGCAACAATGCAAGTGAAGGCAGGCTTGATCGTGAATGACGTGTCCCACATGAAGGCGGCGGAAAGGCGGGTGTGGTTCGCCGCGCCGCTGGTGCTCCTGGCGCTGGCCATCCTTCTCGGGCTCGGCACCTGGCAGGTGAAGCGGCTTTACTGGAAAGAGGCCCTGCTGGCCGATATCGAGGAGCGGCGCAGCGCCAGCCCGGCCACGCTTGCCGATATCGAGGCGATGGCGAAAAGCGGCGGCGATATCGAATATCGCAGGGTCAACCTTTCCGGGGTTTTCGATCATGCCCGTGAGCGGCATTTCTTCGCCACCCATCAGGGCCAGACCGGTTATTACATCTATACGCCGCTGACGCTTGCCGATGGCCGCATCCTTTTCGTCAATCGCGGCTTCGTGCCCTTCGAGCTGAAAGATCCGGCCAAACGGCCTGACGGGCAGGTTTCCGGCGAGGTCACGATAACAGGGCTGGCCCGCGCGCCCCTGGTTGCAAAACCGTCCTCGCTGCTGCCGGACAATGATATCGCCAAGAACATCTTTTACTGGAAGGATCAGGCGGCGATGGCATCCAGTGCCGATATCCCGCCCGACCGGCTGGTCAATCTCTTCGTGGATGCTGATAATGCGCCAAATCCGGGCGGCTGGCCGCAGGGCGGCGTGACGTTGATAGATTTGCCCAACAATCACCTGCAATATGCGATAACGTGGTATGGCTTGGCGGCGGCCCTTGTCATCGTCGCCGGTTTTGCCTATTTCCGGAACGGCAGGGCGCAGGGTGAATAAAGCGCGCGCCGTCCGGTAAGGCAGGTTATCGGGCAAGGCCGAGAAGCACGCCAAGGAGCTGGAATGAACATCGCCGTTTCCAAACCCCCTTTGACGATAAGGCTGTGCGGACCGCGCGGCTTTTGCGCGGGCGTGGACAGGGCGATCCAGATCGTCGTGCTGGCGCTGAAGGCCTATGGCGCGCCGGTCTATGTCCGCCATGAAATCGTACATAACCGTTATGTCGTGGAAGGGCTTGAAGCCAAGGGCGCGGTTTTTGTCGAGGAGCTGCACGAAATTCCCGCCGAGCACCGCGAACAGCCGGTGGTCTTTTCCGCCCATGGCGTGCCGAAATCCGTGCCGGAGGATGCGCAGGCGCGCAACCTGTTTTATCTCGATGCCACATGCCCGCTGGTCTCCAAGGTTCACAAGCAGGCCATGCGCCACCAGCGCCTTGGCCGCCATGTGGTGCTGATCGGCCATGCCGGCCATCCGGAAGTCATCGGCACCATGGGCCAGCTGCCAGAAGGAACCGTCTCGCTCATCGAAACGGTGGAAGATGCCGGCACATATGAACCCGTGGACCGCGAAAATCTCGGTTTCGTCACCCAGACGACGCTGTCGGTCGATGATACCGCCGGTGTCATCGCCAGGCTTCAGGAACGTTTTCCCGCCATTCAGGCGCCCGCCGCCGACAGCATCTGTTACGCAACCACCAACCGACAGGATGCGGTGAAACAGGCGGCCCCCGGCTGTGACCTGTTCATCGTGGTCGGCGCACCCAATTCCTCCAATTCCAAGCGGCTGGTGGAAGTGGCGCTGCGCGCCGGCGCCAAGCGCTCCGTGCTGGTGCAGCGGGCCTCGGAAATTGACTGGAACGAAATCGGTGATATCCGCACCGTTGGCCTTTCGGCCGGGGCTTCGGCGCCCGAGGTCATCGTTGATGAGATCATCGAGGCCTTCAAGGCGCGTTTCGATACCACGCTCGATCTTGCCGTGACGGTTGAGGAAACGGAACATTTCCTCGTCAATCGCGAGCTGCGCAGCATCGAGCTGACGACGGACGACATGGCTTTCGTCAACGGCAATGCCAGCAACGCCCTGCCGCCGAAAGCCGCCGCCGGCATCTGAAACGGGATGGCGCTGATGTGGGCGTTTTTCGCCTCGCCAGTGTCGTCCTCATCCAAGATTTCCACTCCATCCTTCATCAAGAGATTTGAAATTGGCAGTTTATACGGACATCACCGAAGATGATCTGAGGAATTTCCTCACGCAGTACGACACCGGC
This sequence comes from Agrobacterium sp. NPDC089420, assembly GCF_044900305.1. Lineage (NCBI taxonomy): Bacteria > Pseudomonadati > Pseudomonadota > Alphaproteobacteria > Hyphomicrobiales > Rhizobiaceae > Agrobacterium > Agrobacterium sp. NPDC089420. The sequence goes on from NZ_JBJDMY010000004.1 coordinate 213,278, forward strand.
AGCCTCACCTCTTACAAGGGCATTGCCGAAGGCGTCGAAAACTCCAATTTCCTGCTGCACACCACCCAGGAGCCGCTGATCCTGACGCTTTATGAAAAGCGCGTGGAGAAAAACGATCTGCCGTTTTTCCTCGGCCTCATGCAGCATCTGGCCGCCGAGGGCCTGTCCTGCCCCTTGCCCCTGCCGCGCAGGGATGGTGAACTGCTGGGGGAACTGTCGGGCCGACCGGCGGCGCTCATCTCCTTCCTGGAAGGCATGTGGCTGAGAAAGCCGGAAGCCAGACATTGCCGGGAGGTCGGCAAGGCGCTGGCGGCCATGCATCTGGCCGGCGAGGGGTTCGAGATCAGGCGTCCGAACGCGCTTTCCGTCGAGGGCTGGAAGGTGCTTTGGGACAAGTCCGAAGCCCGCGCCGACGAGGTGGAAAAGGGCCTGAAGGACGAGATTCGTCCGGAAATCGATTATCTCGCCGCCCATTGGCCGAAGGATCTGCCGGCCGGCGTTATCCATGCGGATCTGTTTCAGGACAATGTGTTTTTCCTCGGCGACGAGCTCTCCGGCCTGATCGATTTCTATTTCGCCTGCAACGACCTGCTCGCTTATGACGTGTCGATCTGCCTCAATGCCTGGTGCTTCGAAAAGGATGGCGCTTACAACGTCACCAAGGGCAAGGCGTTGCTGGAAGGATATCAGTCGGTGCGTCCGCTGAGTGAAGCGGAGCTGGAAGCGCTGCCGCTCTTGGCGCGCGGTTCGGCGCTGCGCTTCTTCCTGACCAGGCTTTACGACTGGCTGACGACGCCGGAAGGCGCGCTGGTGGTGAAAAAGGACCCGCTGGAATATCTGCGCAAGCTGCGGTTCCATCGCGCAATCGCCACCGTCGCCGAATACGGGCTGGCGGGCGAATGAAGCACGTCGATATTTTCACCGATGGCGCCTGCTCCGGTAATCCCGGTCCGGGCGGCTGGGGTGCCGTGCTGCGTTACGGCGAGGTGGAGAAGGAATTGTCCGGCGGCGAAGCCGAGACGACCAATAACCGCATGGAGCTGCTGGCGGCGATTTCGGCGCTCAATGCATTGAAAAGCCCTTGCGAGGTCGATCTTTACACCGACAGCGCCTATGTGAAGGACGGTATCACCAAGTGGATTTTCGGCTGGAAAAAGAAGGGCTGGAAGACGGCCGATAACAAGCCGGTCAAGAATGTCGAGTTATGGCAGGCGCTGGAGGCGGCGCAGGAGCGTCACAAGGTGACCCTGCACTGGGTCAAGGGCCATGCCGGCCATCCTGAAAATGAGCGCGCCGACGAATTGGCGCGCAAGGGCATGGAGCCTTTCAAAAGGCGGTAACGCAAGCCTGCCTTGCTGCGGCAGGGCTGGTCGGCGCGACGGCCGCGACGCGCCATTCCGATCGGGGGTTGTGAAAACGGGAACCCGACTTATCTTGTCGTCAAACAGCCGAGCGGCGTTTCAACGGAGGAGACATTTTCATGATCCTGCATTGTGTATTTCTACGGTTCAAGGCTGCGACGGCATCCTCTGAAAAACACGCGATTTTCGAGGCGATTGCGGCCCTGAAGGACGATATACCGGGGATCGTGGACGTGAAATACGGCCAGAATATCTCGCCGGAAGGCCTGAATGGCGGTTTTGTCGACGGTTTCATCGTGACGCTGGAAAGCCCGGAAGCCCGCGACGACTATCTCGCCCATCCCAAACACATGGATGTGGGGGAACGCCTGGTGTCGCTGACCGATGGCGGTCTGGCCGGGCTTCTGGTGTTTGACATGAACGTGTAAACGGACGGGCGGTCAAAAGGTGATCTTCCACCCGGTGCGAACCCAGACGGTGGGATCATCGCCCTGTGTGGTGACGTTGAGGTTCACCGAGGCCGTTCCACCGGCAATGTCGAATTCCGCGCCAAGGCCGCCGCGCAGCCAGAAACGGTCTGTTTCCTGCCCGGCAAAAGAAAATCCCATCAGCCCCTCAATGGCGCCCGTGGTTGCCGCTGTCGCCTTTTCCAGCCGGTAAGCCGCTTCGGCGCGCGCAAGCAGGCGGGTCGAGCCGCCGAGATCGGTTATGCCATCGAGACCGGCGCGAATGATGGTGGATTTTTCGCGGTTCGCATCGAAACGGGCCGGAAACGCGCCGCCGGTTTCCGTATAAGCGGCCATCTCGGCTTTTGCATAGGTCAGGCCGGCATAGGGCGTCAGTTTCCAGTTGCCGATGGCAAGCGCGTCAAGCCAGTCGAGACGCAGTTTCGCCGCCCAGATGTCGAGATCGGCTTCCCCGCGCGAAAAGTCCATCACCCCGCCATTCATGTAGCCGCGCTCGATCGACGCCCTGCCGGGCGCATAATAACCGCCAATGGTGGCGTGAAGGCCGCCGGTGAGCGGCAGGCTGAGCTCGGGGGCGATGTAGAAACCCTTATGGATGAGATCGCCGCCGGTATCGATGTCGCGATCCTCGTAAAGGCTGCCAAAGGCCATGCGCGCGGTCGCGCCGCCTTCCAGACCGATGCCGTAGCCGATGTCGGCAATGCCGAAACCGCCGGCCGACCCTTGGCCCTCGCTATAACCGATGTCGCTGACGATGGAAAAGGATTGCCGGCCCGGCTCCAGCAGGTTGCGCATCGGCGCGCCATGGGCGCCGTCGAGAACGGTATTGGCGCGATCGAGACCGATACCGGCATTCGGCCTTGTGGCCAGCGTCCGGGCATATTGATCGCGGTCGATGATGCCGGAACGGGTAGACACGGCGGAACGCGTGGGCGTGCCGGCCGTGGAGGAGGGATTGTTTTCACTCTGAGGCGGGTTCGTTCCCGCCGAGCCGCTTTCTTGCGGTGCGGCGGTCTCCCCGGGTACGACACGCGCGATATAAGATGTGCCGTTTTGCGTCTCGCCGACAATGATATTGCCGTCGGCGCTGACGCCCATGGCATTGAGGGTGAAATCGCCGTCGACGGTGACGCCGTTGCCGCGCAGCCAGTCCTCGACGGAAACCATGCCCGTGGCCTCCGTCCAGCGGAAGCCCCGCTGCCCGTTGCCGGATTTCGCCTGCCCGATGACCACGGAACCGTCGGCGCTAAGGTTATAGGCTACGGATGCGGTTCCGCCGGCAAGCGCGCCGAGGGGGTCCATCGCGCCGGTCGCCGCGGTCCAGCGGAAGGCGCGCCACTCATGGGAATTGGGACCGATGGCGAACCTGGAATCTCCGACGACCACGGAGCCGTCGTCGCTGACGGCCCAGGCGGTGGACCCGGTTGAGCCGGGCAACGCGCCGAGATCCCGCATGATACCGTCTGTCTCGGTCCACCGGAATGCCCGCGTGCCCAGGGCATAATATTCCCCGACGATAACCGAACCATTGGCATTGACACCATAGGCGATAGGCAATGTCCCTCCGGGAGGGACGCCGAGACTCTGCATGCCGTTTGCCGCGGTCCATCGGAACGCCCGCAATGTCTCGTGATAGCCCGATCCGCCGACAACGACGGAGCCGTCGGCGCTGATGGCATTGGCGACGGAACCCGTCGCGTTGGGCAGCGTGCCGAGATCCTGCATGACGCCGTTTGCTGGAGTCCATCGGAATGCCCGCATGCTGCTGCCGATATCGTATCGTCCGACGATGACGGAGCCGTCGGCGCTGGCGTCATAGGCACCGGAGTATATGACGCCGGGAAGGTTTCTGAGATATTCAAAGTCACCGGTTGACACGGTCCATCGGAATGAGAACTGGTAGCCATCGACCACGGAATATCCCACCACGACAGAGCCATCGGCGCTGATCCCGCGGAAGATGGTACCGGGGCTGTCGCTGAGTGTCCGGGTGTATGAAGACGCGGTCGGGTCCCCGGCCTTCGCCCTATCGTTCGATCCCATCATTGCAACGAGAACCGACAGGGCAGAAAGACGCCTGAACGAGGTTCCGGTTCTTGTGAAAGCGCGAAGCCACCCTGCACGTCGGTGGGGCAGGCTCGCATCTACAGCCGAGCCACGGTTGAAATGGATTTTCCGGCGCGTGCCCTCAACGGTAAGCAGCGATCTCAGGCTGAAGGATGCCGTCTGCGGCCCTTCGCATCCGGTTGGAAAAAATTTGCTAAGAGGAAAATCACCTGCCGGCCATAAAATGCCAGCCGGAACAAATGGATGTCTCTGCACACGCATCTCATATTTAGAATATCAAAATATATTTTTATATATTTGAACTGCTGCGATATATTTTTAAAAATATAGAAAGAGTTTTTAATTTATTTTGAGATGGAATTTGCGAGGATTTATAGGAGGCGTCAATCCCGGCGGACATGTTATCCACCGGGTTGCTTAATTTTTTACTGTAGAGAAAATATTTATTCTTCGATGATTTTTATTTTCTCAAAGCTGCTCGATCATCGCCGCAGCCGCCGAGACGGTCGCCTGGCCGGGATTTTCTTCGACATTCAGCGATTTCACCACGCCGTCCTCGACCAGCATCGAATAACGCTTGGAGCGCACGCCAAGGCCGCCGGCGGAAAGGTCGGCGTCGAGGCCGAGCGCCTTGGTGAAGGCAGCGTCCCAGTCGGCAAGGAAATGGATCTTGCCCTGGCCGCCGGAAGATTGCGCCCAGGCGCCCATGACATGCCAGTCATTGACGGCGACGACGGCGATGTCATCCACGCCCTTGGCGAGAATGGCGTCGCGGTTTTCGAGATAGCCCGGCAGGTGGTTCAGCGAGCAGGTGGGGGTGAAAGCGCCGGGTACGGCGAAAAGCACCACCTTCTTGCCGCCGAAAAGCTGATCGGTGGTGGTTTCCACCGGGCCGTCGGCCGTCTTTTCCTTGAAGGTTGCGGAAGGCAGTTTTTCGCCGATCTTGATGGTCATGTCCATGCTCCTATGGCCGTTTGGTTCGCGCGACTATAGGGCACGGAAATGAAATCTGTCATGCGGTTTTCGACGTAAATTCCACCGCCGAAACGCCGTTTATGGCTTTGGAAAATTCAGCACCGTCTCCATTGCCCGGTCGCCGGACTTGACCAGGATGGGCCAGCTGTTGCCCTGTACCTGATAGGTCTTCGGCAGGCCCTTGATGTTCATGTAGAAGGAGAGCTTGCGCTTGTCGCGCACCATGTTCTGCGGTTCGTAATAGGCAAAGCCAGAAGGGCCGGCGATGAAGATTTCGGTTTCCTTCGGCGCGTTTTCCGGCAATTGCAGCTGCACGCCAAGCATGGTCTTGTCGGGCGTGATGTGGAAATCGGTGACCTTGAAATCGTCCGATGCCGCCTCTGGCAGCGTCTCGCGCGCCTCCTCCAGCAGGCGCCGCTCCTCGTGGTCGTCGTCGCCCGCCTTGCCGCGGTCGATCGAGAATGTCGCCTCGAAGGGGATGCAGATATTCTGGCACACGCCGATGAAGGCGGTGAGGTCGATTGTCCCGCTTGCCGCCGGGTCGGTGGCTTTCAGCTGAAAGGGAAGGCTGACGGCGTGGTCATAGCCGATATCGGTGATATCACCGTTTTCGATCAGCTTGGGAACGGGATAGGCCATGGTGGCAAGCGACACGCCACTTGCCGGATCGGGGGTGATCTTGGGCGGTATGCCGGCTTCGCCCGGCTCGCGCCAATAGGTTATCCACCCGTCCTTCGGTTCGATCTGCAGCACGCCGCGTATGATTCCGTCGGCATCCATGGCAAGGCTCGCCACGCGCATCTGGCCGCCTTCGCTTCTTGCCCAGTCGGTAATTTCGGCCCGGGCGGCGTCAGCGCCGCCGAGGAAGACGGCAAAAGCAGCCGCAAGGGGAAGATGTGAAAATCGAAACAATATCCTGACGCTCATATGTCCCGTCTAACCCAACATCGGCCGGCGGACCAGTTACGAATTCGTGCGGCCCATCATTTTCGGTTGATTGATGGCACGCTATGCCGCATCCTGTCCTTTGTCGAAGTGCGAACGCCGTTTTCCGTCGAACCACGGAATGCGGTCTGCTGGAGGCGCCGGTGAGCTTTTCAACCCTGATGGACAAACGCGAACGTGGCTTTCTCGATGGCCAGTTCCTCATCGCGATGCCGGGGCTGGACGACGGCAATTTTGCCCGTTCGGTGATCTATATCTGCGCCCATTCGGACGCCGGCGCCATGGGTTTCATCATCAACCGGCCGCAGCAGATCACCTTCACCGATATTCTGCTGCATCTGAAACTGGTGGACAGCAACGACGCGATCATGCTGCCCAACCGCACCCGTGAATTTCCGATCCAATGCGGCGGCCCGGTGGAATCCGGCCGAGGTTTCGTGCTGCATTCGGATGACTACCTCAGTGAATCCAGCATTCCCGTCAGCGATGACATTTCTCTGACGGCGACGCTCGATATCGTTCGCGCCATTTCCAACGGCCGCGGCCCGCAAAGGGCCACCATGATGCTCGGTTATGCCGGCTGGGGTCCCGGCCAGCTGGAAAACGAGATCGCCAACAATGGCTGGCTGAATTGCCCGGCCGCGGAAGAGCTGATCTTCGACCGGGGGCTGGACAATAAATACGAGCGGGCGCTGGCCCTGATGGGCGTTGACGCCCGCATGCTGTCCACGGATGCCGGGCACGCCTGAGCGCTCTCGTGTTCCGCCGTTTTTGGCGGGAACCAAATCCTGACCCCTGACGTTACTAATCCGGAAAGCCGGACAGACAGTACGGCTCAACTAGGGAGCAGTAAAATGGGTAGCACATCTGACAAGATCGCCGGTAAAGCCAATGAAGTTGCTGGCAAGGTAAAGAAGAACGTCGGCGAAGCGACGGGCAATAATGAATTGCGCGCCAAGGGTGCCGCCCAGGAAGCCAAGGGCAAGGTACAGACCGGCGTCGGCAAGGCGAAGGACGCCGTCAAGGGCGCTGTCGACCGCATGTAACCCCGCCTGAGGGGTACGCCTCTCCAACGATGCGGCGCCTGGGGCGCATGTGTTACCGCACATGCGCTCTTGTCGTCTGAGCGGCCATGCCGACCGGGTCGCAACACCGTTCACATTGATGTCGTATGTTTGCCTTCACCCCACTGAACCATCGCAAGGGTTTCATCCATGAGGCTTTTCTCCTGCGCTTCCTGCGGCCAGCCGGTCCATTTCGACAATCGTTTCTGCGTCTCCTGCGGCCACCGTCTGGCCTTCGTACCGGAGCGCCTTTCCATGGAAGCGCTTGCACCCGCGGGCGAACCCAACTGGCAGATCGTCGCCCAGCCGGAAAGGCAGGTGCGCTTCTGCGCCAATGAGGTGAATGACATCTGCAACTGGTCGGTGCCGGCGGAAAGCGACAGCGCCTTTTGCCCTGCCTGCAGCCACAACCGTCTGGTGCCGGATATTGCGACCGAAGAGGGGATCGGGCAATGGCGCCGCATCAGCCAGGCGCAGCGGCATCTGTTTTATTCGATCCTGCGGTTCGGCCTGCCGCATCCCAACCGCGATGCCGATCCGGCTGGCGGCCTTGTCTTCGACTTTCTGGTCGATGCGGTGGCGCCGGACGGTTCGGTCATCCCCGCCATGACGGGCCATGATGAGGGCCTGATCGCCATCCGCGCGGCGGAGGCCGACGATGTGACGCGCGAGCAGGTGCGCGCCAATATGAACGAGCCCTACCGCACCATGCTCGGCCATTTCCGCCACGAGGTCGGGCATTTCATCTGGAACAAGCTGGTGCGCGATGGCAACCGGTTGGAACCCTGCCGCGCCGTCTTCGGTGACGACCGCGAGGATTACGGCGCGGCGCTGCAACGCAATTACGAACAGGGGCCGCGTCCCGACTGGCAGGAAAGCTTCATAAGCTCCTATGCCTCGGTTCATCCCTGGGAAGACTTCGCCGAATGTTTCGCCCATTATCTGCACATCGTCGATACGCTCGAGACCGCACGCGCCTTCGGCGTCGCCATCGATCCCGACGGACACGAGGAAATGGCGGCGGAGGTGACGTTCGATCCCTATAACGCCCGCAGCGCCGCGCAGCTGGTCAAAGCCTGGATCCCGCTCAGCGTCGCCATCAATTCCATCCAGCGCAGCATGGGGGAGGCGGACCTCTATCCCTTCGTGCTGACGCCGCCCGTGGTGGCGAAGATGGAGTTCGTTCACGATCTGCTGCATGGGCGGGTGGCGGCGGATGCGTCAACACCGGTGCAAGAAGCTGCCGCGGTTCAGTGAATTCGGCGCAGACGTGCCTTGCCCGTAGGCTTGCGGCTTTGAAAATTCGAGAGGTCGAGGAGGGCTGCAACCTCTCCTCCGTTATCCTCTGGCTTGACCCGAGGATCTGCCGCCGTTTGATTTATGACATGTGATTAGGTACTCGGGTCACGCCCGAGGATGACGTCGCATTTGTCGAAAGGTGTATCACCCCACTCCGTCTCACTCACGAAGCCCGCTTCGTCGGCTGGAACCGTTCCCGCAGAAGCTTCAGCGCCGCATCGCCGGAAACCGGGGTGCCGAACAGGAAGCTCTGGCCGAAATGGCAGTTCATCCGTGAAAGTTCCGCCGCGTCCTCCGGCGTTTCGATGCCTTCCGCCACCACCTGCATGTCGAGCGCCCGCGCCATGGCGATGACGGAGCGCAGGAGCACGTTGCGCTTGTCGCTGGTATTGGCCACCAGCGCCTTGTCGAGCTTGATCGTGTCGAAGGGGAAGCGGGTGAGATAGGCGAGCGAGGAATAGCCGGTGCCGAAATCGTCCATGGCGAGGCTTAAGCCCGTTTCCTTGAGCTTGGACAGCACCAGCCGCGCCTGTTCCGGATTTTCCATGACGACGGATTCCGTCAGTTCCAGCTTCAGCTGCTGCGGATTGCAGCGGGTGCGGGTCAGCATGCCGCGCACGTCATTGTACAATTCGTTGTTCAGCAGCTGTGCGCTGGAAATATTGACGGAGATGAAGATCGGCATCTTCTCGATGGCGTGCTGCCAGTCCATCAGGTCGGTCGCCGCCCGTTCCAGCGCGAACATGCCGAGCGGTTCGATGAGGCCGGAGGCCTCGGCAATCGGAATGAACTCGCTCGGCGGAATATTGCCGCGCTTGGGATGCTCCCAGCGCATCAGCGCCTCGAAACCGGCCAGTTCGCCGTCATCCAGCTTCACGATCGGCTGATAGGCGAGTGACAGTTCCTTGCGTTCGATGGCGCGGCGCAGGTCGCTTTCCATCTGCAGCCTGTCGGTGCCGGACGTGCGGAAGGCGGGACGGAACGGCTCGACGCGGTTGCCGCCGGCGCGCTTGGCGCGGTACATGGCCAGTTCGGCGTCGCTGAGCAGACCGGCCGCACTTTCCTGCTGGTCGATCCAGGAGACGAGGCCGATCGAGGCGGTGAGGATGATTTCGCGATTGGCGAAATTGATCGGCACCATGATCGCCTTGTTCACCGCATCGGCGAAATCGGCCACCCGCTGCGGATCGCGTTCCGAGGTCAGGATCAGGCCGAATTCGTCGCCACCGAGACGCGCCAGCGTATCCTGCGGTTTGAGCAGGCGGCGCAGACGCCGTGTCAGCGCGATGAGGATATTGTCTCCGGCAGCAATGCCGAGCGTATCGTTGACCAGCTTGTAGCGGTCGATATCGATCGCCATCACCGTCGGCTTCACCCCGTCGCTGTCGGAAGACAGGTTGAGGATCGATTGCAGGCGGTCGAGGAAGACCTGCCGGTTCGGAAGCCCGGTCAGATTGTCGTTCATCGCATCCTGCAGCAACCGCTCGACGGAATTCTTCTGCTCGGTAATGTCGGTGATGGTGCCGACGCAGCGGATGATTTCGCCGTTGGAGCCGAGAACCGGCCGCGCCCGGATTTGCAGCCAGTGAAAATGCCCGTCTTCGGCGCGAATGCGGAATTCGTGGTTGAGGCGGCCCTTGCGGTGATCGAGCAGTACGTCGAGCGTCGCCTTGAACCGGTCGCGGTCGTCAGGATGCAGACGCGGCAACCAGTTGCGCGCCGCACCATGCATGGCGCCGGGCTCCAGCCCCAGCCGGTTGGAAATATCGGGTGTGGTGACGATGCGGTCGCGTGTCACATCCCAGTCCCACACGGTATCGCCGCTGCCGGTCAGGGCGAGCGACTGCCGTTCGAGATCGGAGAACAGCCCCTGCTGATAGGCGCTGCCGGCAAAGGCGTGCTGGATGACGGTAAAACCGATCAGCAGCACGATCAGCACCAGCCCACCGCCGAGCGCCGGCTGCACGATGTCGTTGTCCAGTTGCCCCGTCACCGTCAGCCAGCTGCCGAACAGCCAGACGAGGATCAGCGCCCAGGATGGGACGAGCAGAATGGCCCGGTCATATTTGTTGAAGCCGAGATAGATGATGAGCGCGATGCCGGCGGTTGCCGTCAGCGCGAAGGAAACACGCGCGATGCCGGAGGCGACCGAAGGATCGTAGATCGCCACGCCGAACAGCAGCGCCAGTCCCACCACCCAGGCAAAGGTCGCATAACCCAGATGCGCATGCCATCGGTTGAGATTGAGATAGGTGAAGAGGAAGACCACGAAGCTGGAGGCGAGCGCAACTTCGGCGCCCGCCCTCCATATTCGCTGGTCGCTGGATGTGACGGTGATGAGCTTTTCGAGGAAGCCGAAATCCACGCATATATAGGCGAGCACCGCCCATGCGAGTGCGGCCGAGGCCGGCAGGACCGAGGTGCCCTTGACCACGAACAGGATGGTGAGCAGCACGGCCAGCAGGCCGGCAATGCCGAGCACGATGCCGCGATAGAGCGTAAACGCGTTGATCGTGTCCTTGTAGGCTTCCGGCTCCCACAGATAAAGCTGCGGCAGCTGCGGCGTGGAAAGCTCGGCGACGAAGGTGATGACGGAGCCGGGATTGAGCGTGATGCGGAAGACATCCGCATCCGGGCTCGGCTGCCGGTCGAGCGCGAAACCTTCGCTCGGCGTGATGGCGATGATGCGCTGCGAGCCGAGATCGGGCCAGAACAGCTTGGAATTGACGAGACGGAAATGCGGCGCGACGATCACGCGTTCCAGCTGCTCTTCCGACACGTTGGCGAGCGCAAAGACTGCCCAGTCGCCCTGATGATCGGCGGAGCTGGCGCGCACCTCGATGCGGCGACGGATGCCGTCGGGGCCGGGCGCGGTCGAAACCTGAAAGGCTTCGCCCTGGTTGGCATAGATATCGGTGGTGGCGGTGAGATCGAGCGCCGTGTCGTCACGGGAAATCTTCACCGGTTCGAAGGCGTAGGAAGAGGAGGAGAAAAGCAGAAACAGCAGGAAAAACGGCGCAGCCAGCGCAATTGCCGCCAGACGTTTCGCAAGGCACGGCGCAGTGTGAGTGTAGGTCATGTATCGTACTTCGTTCCGCCGGAGCTTTGCTTGTCGGCAAGAAGGGAAAACATCATATGATCCCGCCATTGGCCATTGATTTTCAGATATTCCCGCAAGAGACCTTCCCGCTGGAACCCGGCATTTTCGAGAAGCCGGATGCTTTTGAAGTTTTCCGGAATACAGGCTGCCTCGATACGGTGCAACTGAAGTCCGTTAAAGATGTATGGTATTACCAATTTTAATGCGGCAGACATATGGCCTTGGGCGGCGTGGCGCTCGCCGATCCAGTAGCCGATCATGCAGCTCTGTGCGGCGCCCCGGCGGATGTAACCGATGGTGATGCCGCCGACCAGCAGCGTTTCCTTCTCGAACAGCAGGAAAGACACGGCCGTGCCGGAGGAAAATTCCTGGCCGTTGCGCACCACGCGCAAACGGAAGGAGGCTTCGGTCAGCTCGTCCGGACGCCATGTGGGCTCCCAGGGCTGCAGAAACTGCCGGCTTTCCGAGCGCAACACATGCCATTGCCTGAAATCGCTGTAGCGCGGCAGTCTGAGAAGATGATCGGCGCTGCGCAATTCGGGCGTATCGTGATGTCGGGAAAGAAAACGCAGCATTCACGATCCCTGTGCGGCAGATATCGCCACCCTTGAGCGGGATAGCGAAAAATGAGAGCGGTTTTCGCCTTCAACCCCCGCTCTCATGGTGATTTATCCGTTTGCCTTTATCCTTGCGGGCTGCTGCGCGGAAAGCGCCGCAGTGACGTCTGAAAGAGGCGGAAGATGCTCGAGCGGGCCAATTGCGGACAATGTCGGAACTGTATCGAAAAACAGCCGTCCCGCAAGATCGGTCAGACGTTCCCGGGTGATATCGCCGAGACGCTCCATCATCTCCTCGTTGGGAATGGGCCGGCCGTAAAGCATCATCTGCCGGGCGATCTGTCCGGCGCGGGCGGCGGGGCTTTCCTGCCCCATCAGAAGCTGCGCGCGGATTTGCGCGCGGGCGCGGTCGATTTCTTCCTGATGGATGGTCTGCGAGGACTTGCGCAGCTCATCGAGAATGACGGGAACCAGTTCCGGCAGGTCGTTGCCGCCGGTGGCCGCATGCACGCCGAAGATGCCGGTGTCGGAAAAGCCCCAGTGGAACGCATAGACCGAATAGCACAGGCCGCGATATTCGCGCACTTCCTGGAACAGGCGCGATGACATGCCGCCGCCGAGAATATTGGCGAGAATCTGCGAACAATAGAAATCGCGGGCGTGATAGGCCTTACCCTCGAAGCCAAGCAGCACCTGCGCATCCATCAGGTCGCGAGTCTCGCGGATTTCGCCGCCGGTGTAGATCGCCTTTTCCATGACCGGCGTTGCCGCCGGCACCAGCGGCAGCGAGGCGAAACGCTCTTCCACCTGCTTCACGAAGCTTTCGTGATCGACAGCGCCGGCCGCGACGACGAAGATGCGGTCCGTCGTGTAGTTGCGGGCGAGATAATGCCGGATCTGGCCGGTGGTGAAGGATTGCACGGTGTCGGGCGTGCCGAGGATCGGCCGGCCGATGGTCTGGTCGCGATAGGCGACGCCGGAGAAATTGTCGAAAATCACATCGTCGGGCGTATCGGTCGCGGCGCCGATTTCCTGGAGGATGACGTTTTTTTCCCGTTCCAGCTCGTCTTCGTCGAACAGCGATTCCGTCAGGATGTCGGCAAGGATATCGACGGCGAGGGGGACGTGGTCTTTCAGGACGCGGGCGTAGTAGGAGGTGGTTTCCGTCGATGTCGCGGCGTTGACCTCGCCGCCGACATTTTCGATTTCTTCGGCGATCTGCCGGGCGGTGCGGCGCGCCGTGCCCTTGAACGCCATATGTTCGAGAAGATGGGCGATGCCGTGTTCGGCAGTCGTCTCGTTGCGGGACCCGGATTTAATCCACACCCCAAGAGCGACGCTTTCGAGATGCGGCATTCTTTCCGTCACAACGGTCAACCCGGACGAAAGCCGGGTCAAATTTACTCTCATACTCAACGTCTTTCCGCGTCTCTATTTGCCGGCGCGTGCATGTTTGCCGATGAAGCTTTCCACGGCTTTAAGCTCCGCATCCAGAATGTCGAAACGCTCCTCCCGGTTCATAATGTCAGCTAACCATACTGGAAGCGCCGGGTCGATTGCGCAAGCGGATTTTACAGCGGCCGGGAATTTAGCCGGATGGGCGGTCGACAGAACCACCATCGGACTTGAGGCCTTTTCGTGCTTTTCCGCCACGAAAACACCGGTTGCCGTATGCGGGTCGATGAGATAGCCGGTCTTTGCAAGCGTATCGCGGATGGTGGCCGCAACCTGCTTTTCGGTGGCGCGGCCGGCGCGGAAATCCCTCTTGATGAATTTCAGCGCCGCCGGCGGAATTTCAAACGCGCCCGACTGCTTGAGGCCGTCCATCGACGCCTTCACCGCAGCGGAATCGCGGCCATAGGCTTCAAACAGCAGCCGCTCGAAGTTGGACGAAATCTGGATGTCCATCGACGGCGAGGTGGTGGGCTTGACGCCGCGCATCTCGTAACGGCCGGTCTTCAGCGTCCGCGCCAGAATGTCGTTGTCATTGGTGGCGATGACCAGCTTGTCGATCGGCAGGCCCATCTTCTTGGCGACGTAACCGGCAAAGATATCGCCGAAATTGCCGGTCGGAACGGTGAAGGACACCTTCCGGTCCGGACCGCCGAGCGACAGCGACGCGGTGAAATAATAGACAACCTGCGCCATGATGCGCGCCCAGTTGATGGAGTTGACGCCGGAAAGCTTCACGCCGTCGCGGAACTTCACGTCGTTGAACATCTCTTTGACCAGCGTCTGGCAATCGTCGAAATTGCCGTTGATCGCCAGCGCGTGCACGTTGGAAGCCGTCGAGGTCGTCATCTGGCGCTGCTGCACCGGAGAGACCTTGCCGTTCGGAAAGAGGATGAAGATGTCGGTGCGCTCGCGCCCGGCAAAGGCGTCGATCGCTGCGCCGCCGGTATCGCCCGAGGTTGCGCCGACGATGGTGGCGCGTTCGCCGCGCTCGGAGAGCGTATAGTCCATCAGGCGGGCCAGAAGCTGCATCGCCACGTCCTTGAAGGCGAGCGTGGTGCCGTGGAACAGCTCCAGAACGAAGGTGTTCGGGCCGGTCTGCGTCAGCGGCACGACGGCAGGGTGGCGGAACGTCGAATAAGCGTCGTCGATCATTGCCTTGAACTTGTCGGCCGGAATTTCGCCGCCGGTGAAACGGTAGAGAACCTCGAAGGCGACATCCTGATAGGACTTGCCACGCAGGTTGCGGATTTCCTTTTTCGCCATGGAAGGCCATTCGCGTGGCACGTAGAGCCCGCCGTCACGGCCAAGGCCCGCCAGAAGCGCGTCGCAAAAACCAAGCGAAGGGGCCGCACCCCTGGTCGATACATATTCCACGAGATAGTCCCTTATCCGTTACCGATGTTATCGGCGTCTTTTCCGCAGCGTCTCACCGGAATGAGGCGATTGGCGAGCTAATGAAGGGCTTTTCTGAAAATTCAAGCAAAACCGAACATGCCAATCGATTTTTTCCGGCGTCGCTGCTATAGACCATCGCCAACCTGGGTGAAAGGTCAATAAACAGCGTCTCCGGTTCTGTTCCGGGACAGGTGAGAGGATTTAGAAGAGTGTCAGGGAATTTCTTGCGTTTGTCCGCCGCGATGTCGCTTCTCGCCGTCGTTGCAGGATGCAATTCCTCCAATCCGTCGGACTCGCTTGCCGTCAACCCCCCGGCCGCGCAGGCCAATGCCGTCACCCCCGTGGTGCAGGCCAACTGCCCGCCGGTCACGGTTCTCGACGCCAATGCCGTCCACCGTGTCTATGCCGGCGGCGCCAAGGACGATCCGCAGAAACTCGCCTATCAGGTCTCGCTCTCCGATACGACGCGCTCGTGCACCGCAAACGAATCGACGCTGACGGTGAATGTGCTGGCGCAGGGCCGCCTCGTTCCCGGTCCGATGGCCAAGCCCGGCCGTGTCACCGTGCCGATCCGCGTGACGGTGAAGGACGGCGACGGCGAAGTCTACGGCGAAACCACCAATTTCGCCATCGATGTCCCGGCCGGTTCGGCCGGCACGCAGTTCATCTTCAACAACGACCACGTTGCCATTCCCAATGGACCGGGCGGCGCACCGAGGTCGGTCAGCGTCTTTA
Organism: Agrobacterium sp. NPDC089420; assembly: GCF_044900305.1. Taxonomy (NCBI): domain Bacteria; kingdom Pseudomonadati; phylum Pseudomonadota; class Alphaproteobacteria; order Hyphomicrobiales; family Rhizobiaceae; genus Agrobacterium; species Agrobacterium sp. NPDC089420. Next base: position 228,698 of record NZ_JBJDMY010000004.1, read on the forward strand.
TCGGCTTCGGCGGCGAGAGCGCCAAGGCGAAGACCAAGCGCCGGTGATCCGGCGTATGGAGAACTAAAAAACCGGAGGCTGCTTTTGCAGGCTCCGGCTCATGCAGCCGCTGGTCTCGACCTACCGCTCGACGTCATCCTCGGGCCTGACCCGAGAATCCACCAGTTCGACGGCTTATGGATCCTCGCCTCAAGGGCGAGGATGACCCGGAAGCGCAAGACGCTCCTCACAACTCAAAAAGCGCCTTCCCACTCCGCCATCGCCGCAATCACGGCCGGCAGGTCCTGCATGCGTGAAATCACCGTTTCGGCGCCGGCATCGGTCAGCCGGTCGGCATGGCTCGGATAGGTGTGGGATGCGCCGGTAAAGCCGATGACGCGCATGCCGGCGGCCCTTGCGCCGTGGATGCCGTGCACGGAATCCTCGACAACGACCACGCGGTCGGGCGAGACGCCGAATTGCGCCGCGCCATGCAGGAAGATATCCGGCTTCGGCTTTACACGATCAGGGCCTAGGTCCTTGGCGGAATAGATATGCGGCGCGAAATAGGGCTTCAGGCCGACCTTCGTCAGCATCATGTCGAGACGGTGGCTGGAGGAGTTGGAGCAGATGCAGCGCGGCGTCGTCAGGCGCGAGAGCGCGAATTTCACGCCCTCGATGATCTTCACGTCGCGCTCCAGCCGCATGTCGAGCAGCTTTTCGGATTTGTCCAGCAGAGAGGCGGAAAGCGGAATGCTCGCCTCGCTCTCCACTTGCAGAAGAATGTTCTTCCAGGTCATGCCGGCAAAACGCTCGCCCATTTCCTCGACGGAGATCGGATAACCGGCTTCGGTCAAAAGGCGGGATTCCACCTGCGCCGCGATGATTTCGGAATCGACCAGAACGCCGTCACAGTCGAAAATAATAAGGTCGAAGCCGCTCATGGGCGCTCCCTGTATCGGATTTGTGTGGAGGAACGTGATGCCGGGCTTTTAGACCATGTCCGCGCCAAGCTCAACCGGCCGGCCCGCAAGGGTCGGTCCCGCACGGCTCATGGCTGGGCAGCGGAACGGGAAAGCGGCCGCCGGGTTTGAAATATTCGGTCTTGCGCATGTGACGCGCGCAAAAACCGCTACACACAGTCGCGCCATATGCGTTATGGGAAGTTATGCCCAAGACAGAAAGAACCTCGCCCGAAGACACCATTGCCGCACGCATCAGCCGGACACTCGCCGACCGTATTGTCCGCGGTGAGCTGTCGCCGGGCGAACGGCTGCGGCAGGATCATATCGCCGCCGAATTCGGCGCCTCGCATGTGCCGGTGCGCGAGGCGTTTCGCCGGCTGGAAGCGCAGGGGCTGGCCGCCAGCATTCCGCGCCGCGGTGTCCGGGTGGCCGATTTCGGCCTTGAGGATGTGCGCGAGGTGGCGGAAATGCGCGCCGCCCTTGAGGTCCTGGCGCTGCGCCACGCCATTCCCAACATGACCGCCGCCATTCTCGATCAGGCCGAGGCCGCGACACTGGAAGGTGATAGCGCCGTTGACGTGCAGCACTGGGAAGACGCCAATCGCCGCTTCCACCGCCTTATCACCGCGCCCTGCAACATGCCGCGCCTGATGGAGGCGATCGACGGCCTGCATGCGGCAAGCGCCCGTTTCCTGTTTTCCGCCTGGCGGGCCGGCTGGGAGCGCCGCACCGATACCGACCACCGCGCCATCATCGACGCGCTGCGCGGCGGCCGCGCCGAAGAGGCGGTGCGCATCCTCGACGGACATGTGCAATGGATCGGCCGCAAGGCGATCCGTACCTCCTCGGGCTCGGTGCGCGACGCCTTCGCCATTGTCGGATAGGCGGCGCGTCGCGTGACTGTCCGCCTGCGGCCCCACCACCTTCTCTGCATGCTGACCTATGTCGGCAAGGGCTACACCCCCGGTTTCGTTGCGAATTACGACCGTGTCGCCGCCCGGCTGAATGCGGGCGAAGATATCGAACTGGTGGAGGGGGCGGACGATATTTGCGAAGGCCTGCTGTGCGAAAGCCATGCCCACTGTTTCAACCAGGGCGTGGTGCAGCGCGACGAGACGGCCCGTCTCTCTGTTTCGGCGCTGTCGGGCGAGGTGCTGACGGCCGGCAAAAAGCTGCAGGCGACGCCGGACTTTCTTGCGACGATGCGCGCGGCTTTCGCCGCCGGAGACGTCCGGCAGGCCTGTCACGGCTGCCAGTGGATCAGGCTGTGCGACCGCATCGCGGCGTCAGGGTTCGCGGGCGTGAAAATCGGCGCGCCGTTACGGGTCGTGCCGAAGGATGCGGCGCGTCCCTCCATGCACCCGATGCTCAGGCCCAAATACGGGCCGTCGGGCCGGAAATTATGATGTTCTAAATTCCGCGCGCCCTCATCCCTGTGACAAGCACAGGAATGAGGGGAGAGGGACCAGGCAACCAGCCGCGGCAATTACTCCGGCACAGCCGTTTCGGTCCGCTCCGCCGCCTTGACGGTAGCCTTGATCTCCTTCGGCTCACGGCCGGACTTCTTGTCGTAGCTTACCTTCACCGAATAATCGCCGGGATGCAGGGTTTCCTGATGCTGCGTGCCATAGCGGCCGGAAATCTCCTTCTGCGTGCCCTGAAGGTCCTTGGTCGTTTCGACGATATCGATCCGTTCCGCGCCCGGCGCGGTGATGGCGAGAACGCCGGCATCGAGATCAAGAGTGATTTCCGTGCGCTTTCCGGCCGTCACCGTGAAGGGCTGCTCCACCGTCACCTTGCCCAGGCGGGCGCGCATCACGAAATCGCCCGCCGGCATTTCCATCGTCTTGCCGGTGCCGTAAGTGCCGTTGATGGTCTGGCGCGTGCCGTCCAGGGTCTCCTTGGCCGACATCGCCTCGAAGCGGATGTCGTCGGTTTCGACGGCCCTACCGCCCGCCGCATAGACCGCCCTCGCAACGACCACGCCGCTTGGAATGACAAGCTCGTGGCTGATCTTTTCGCCGGCCTTGACGGCAAGGGTCTCCTGCGCCCGCGCCGGGCCTATGCTGCCGCTGAGAACGATCTCGCCCGCCGGCACGAAGACGGTATTCTGGCCGTACACGCTGTCCTTGAAATCGCCTTTGGTGATTTCGGTCTTCGCCTGGCTTTCCACATCACCGCCGGGGCTGCGTTTCGGCACGACGGTCAGTTCCGCCGCGTCGAAATTCACCTTCGGCCTCGCCACGCTTCCCTCCTTCACCTCGAAGCCTATTTCGCGGGTCACATTGCCGAGCGCGGCCACGCCGACATATCTGCCGGCCGGCAGCTTCGCCTCGAAGGTGGCGTCATAGGAGCCGCCGGCATTGACGTCGCTGCGCGCGCCGGTCCGGTCCGCCTTGTAGAAATCCCACCGCACCTTGTTGCTGTTGCCGAGCGAGGGGCCGCCGTCGAACAGCACCGCATCGGTGATCACGTTGAACTGCGCCGCCGGTGCCGGTGCCTGCGCCTGCGATGGCGATGGCAGCGCCGCAACAAAGAGCGCGGCGCAGACGACATTCGCGGAAAAAGAAGCCATTTTCATCATGGACCCCATTGCGGATCACCCCCTGCTTTTGCGGTGTTCCCGCTGCGCCAGTTCGCAGACGGGAGAACCCGTTGCGCACAACGTTTTTGCGCCGCTTCGGGTTCCCCATCCGTCGACGTTAATCGCAAAGGCCGGTCGCGGCGGCCATTTATTTTGCGTTTTCCGTGACTTGTTCAGGCTTTGATAACCATCTTCGGTAACCATAAGCATAGTGAAAGAGTAAGCGTATGGAGCGAGTACCAATGGCAGCAGTTTTTCCGCTGGCCGATTTTCGGCGTGCCGGTTTTGATCGTGCGGGCGAGAGCGACGCCTGGAAAGACAGCATCATCAAAGGTGATTGTGTCGCTGCCTTGGATGCCCTCCCGAGCCAGTCGGTCGATGTGATTTTCGCCGATCCGCCCTATAATCTCCAGCTTGGCGGCACACTGCACCGGCCCGACCAGTCGCTGGTGGATGCCGTCGATGACGAGTGGGACCAGTTCGCCTCCTTCGAGGCCTATGACGCCTTCACCCGCGCCTGGCTGCTCGCCTGCCGCCGGGTGCTGAAGCCGAACGGCACCATCTGGGTCATCGGCTCGTATCACAACATTTTCCGCGTCGGCTCCATGCTGCAGAATCTCGATTTCTGGATCTTGAACGACGTCGTCTGGCGCAAGACCAACCCCATGCCCAATTTCAAGGGGCGCCGTTTCCAGAACGCGCATGAGACGATGATCTGGGCGAGCCGTGATCCCAAGGCCAAGGGCTACACCTTCAATTACGAGGCGCTGAAGGCGTCCAATGACGATGTGCAGATGCGCTCCGACTGGCTGTTCCCGATCTGCAGCGGCCATGAGCGGCTGAAGGGCGAGGACGGCAAGAAGGTGCATCCCACCCAGAAGCCGGAAGCATTGCTGGCGCGCATCATCATGGCCTCCACCAAGCCGGGCGATATCGTGCTCGATCCCTTCTTCGGCTCCGGCACCACGGGTGCGGTGGCAAAGCGTCTCGGCCGTCACTTCGTCGGCATCGAGCGCGAACAGGATTACATCGACGCGGCCTCCGCTCGCATCGCCGCCGTCGAGCCGCTCGGCAAGGCGGAGCTGACCGTCATGACCGGCCGCAAGGCCGAGCCGCGCGTTGCCTTCAACACGCTGGTGGAAAGCGGCCTCGTCCGCCCGGGCCAGGTGCTGACGGATGCGCGCCGCCGTTATAGCGCCATTATTCGTGCCGATGGTACTCTGGCATCCGGCGGGACCGCCGGTTCCATTCACCGCCTCGGCGCGAAGGTGCAGGGTCTCGACGCATGCAACGGATGGACGTTCTGGCATTATGAGGACGGCGACGCTCTGAAGCCGATCGATGATCTCAGAACCATCATTCGCAGTGAAATGGCAAAGGCCGAATAGTCGAGAGCCCAGAGGCTGGAGACGGACGATCCACCGCCCGCCCTTGTCAGAATACGTCTCTGTCCGGTTTCGTACCTTCAGTCCCGGATGGAGAACGACCAACGCCCGGCACCTCGGTGTCGGGCGTTGGTATATTCGAATATCTAACTTTAGCCAGACAAGTTTCGCGCAAGAGACCGGTCATAGTGTCTGATGCAAAGCAGTGGTTGTGAAAATCCGGTTCGGACAGATCACCAAAACGCTGCTGTCCCATGCCGCTTGCGGCAGGACTGGCGCAGGACGGAGACCGCCATTTCCGCCTGCGCCAATTTTCTTTTTCGGCGATTTCTCCAGCTTTTTCCAAGCCTCCCTTTCGGCCCGTGCTGCGGTGGACGGTCACCCCAGCCTTAACAACAGATGTCCTGCGCGTTACGGAAGATTAACGTGACGCGATACACGGCGGGGAGTACATATTCTTCCAGGCTGAGTGTCGCCGGCGACCGAAATGATCGCGACTCGACGATGCGAGACAGCCGGACTCGCGGGCCGTTGCCTGCGATGAATAAGGAGGCGTGCCATGCGCTCGCTTTTCAAGACAGTGACAATAGCATCCTTCATTCTGGCGGCCGCCACCGGCGGTGCTTTCGCGGCCGGACATTCGCATGGCGAACATTCCGGCTCCGACGGAATGCACGGTCAATGGTCCCACGATTTCGACCGGGGCGGCAGGCATTTCTTCCGCCACAATGATGACGACCTGTTCATGAACGACACATACATGGGCTATGTCAGCCCCGTCGCCTACGGGCAGAGGCCGCATCTGGTTCGTGTCCTTCATGAGCTGCGCGTCGCCGATCACCGGATCGATTTCGAACGCCAGCAGGGCAGGCTGAGCGCCAGCGCGTTCAACAGGCTCGAAAATGAATCCGCCGCAATCCGTAGCCAGGCGTTGAAAACCGCCGACATGCATCGCGGCTATATCCCCATGAAGGCCTTTGCCACCCTTCAGGGCGAGGTTCGCCAGCTTGACCGCAACATCGTGCGCATGAGCTGACCGCAGCTTTCCGTCCTCGCTTGACGGGGATCGGTCACGCTGCCGCAAAGTGCGCCGGAGAGCGGTGACGGGGCAACGACCCGCCCTCCGGCCTGCAGGACAAGCATTTCCAGTAAGGCTGCGTAGCGGTTTTACGCCCGGATAATGCGACAGACAGAGAATTGGATCGTTTTGGCGATTCGCAGAAAGCCCGGACGATCCAATCCCCCACGGGGTTGCGCGGATTTCGAAAGAAACGATTGGAAATTCAATAATCATGCGCCTGACCGGATGCATGGGGTGCGGCCCTGTCCGCTCCCCTGACGGTTGCGGCCGTGAGCATATCCTTGAAAGGAGAAACGCCATGACCAGTATTCTTCGCAGATATCGCATCGCAGCTTTGCTTGGCGCAGCCTTTGTCGCCGCACCGCTGGCAATGCCCGTCTTTCTGCACAACACGCCCGCTTTCGCCCAGGCCGGATTGCCGGCCGTTCCCGGTCCCGTGACCTCCGGCGGCTCTTTCGCCGGCATTGTTGCGGCCGACAAGCCGGCGGTGGTGACCATCACCACCGAAATGAAGACACAGGAGCAGGCGACCGACGATACCACGCCGTTCGACCAGCAGTTTCGCCAGTTCTTCGGCGAGCAGGGCATTCCGCTGCCGCAACAGCAGCCGCAGCAGCGCCAGTCGCAGATGTCGGAAGCGCTCGGTTCCGGCTTCATCATCTCGCCGGACGGCTATATCGTCACCAACAATCACGTCATCGATAATGCCACCTCGATCAAGGTGACGCTCGATGACGGCACCGAGCTTCCCGCAACGCTTGTCGGCGCCGATCCGAAATCCGATCTGGCCGTCGTCAAGGTCGTCTCTCCCAAGCCGCTGGCGGTCATTTCCTGGGGTGATTCGGACAAGCTGAAGGCCGGTGACCAGATTCTGGCGATCGGCAACCCGTTCGGCATCGGCACCACCGTCACGGCCGGCATCGTCTCGGCCCGCGGCCGCGATCTGCACAGTGGACCCTATGACGATTTCATCCAGATCGATGCGCCGATCAATCACGGCAATTCCGGCGGCCCGCTGGTCGATGTCGAAGGTAAGGTCGTCGGCATCAACACGGCCATCTACTCGCCGAATGGCGGAAGCGTCGGTGTCGGTTTCGCCATTCCCTCCGATCAGGCCGAGAACGTCGTCGTTCGCCTCATGAAGGACGGATCGATCCAGCACGGCTTCATCGGTGTCCAGATACAGCCCGTAACGCCTGACGTGGCCAATGCCATCGGTCTTGCCACGGCGCAAGGCGCGCTCGTCGCCAAGGTCGAAGCCGGCACGCCGGCGGGCCGCGCCGGCATCCGGACCGGCGACGTGATCACCGCGCTCGGCGGGCAGGCGGTCAAGTCCCCGCGCGACCTGTCGCGCATGGTGGCCGATCTGTCGCCCGGCCAGAAGGAGCACGTCACGGTATGGCGCCAGGGCGAGACGCGGGACATGCTTCTCACCGTGGGCGGCAATGACCAGGGCGCACAGGCATCGTCCGACAACGGCCAGCAAAAGGGCGATGCCTCATCGCAATCCTTGCCGATGATCGGCGTCGGACTGGCGGATATCACGCCGCAGATCCGTGAAGCCCTCAATCTCCCGCAGGATGAGAAGGGTACGATCGTCGAGAGCGTTGCGCCTTCCAAACCCGCCGCCGAGGCCGGTTTGCAGGCAGGCGACGTGATCGTTTCGGTCAATCAGACCGCGGTGAAGTCGGCGGGCGAGGCCAAGGCGGCCATCGCCCAGGCGGGCAAGGCCGGTCGCAAATCCGTTCTGCTGCTGATCCAGCGCGGCGATGCGCAGACCTATGTCGCCGTGCCCTTCGCACAGGGCTGAACGGCAGTTCTGCGGGAAAACTCAAGGAACGGGCGGCTGCATCGCAGCTGCCCGTTCCGTTATTTTTCAGACATCCACCCCATGGGCGCGCAGGTCCTGCCGCAGCTTTTCCGCGCCGGTGAAGTGCACCGCCTGCCAGCCGGCAGCCCTGGCGCCTTCGACATTGACGAAGGTATCGTCGATGAAGATGCTGGCGGCCGGATTGAGGCCGAATTCCTTCGCATGCAGGTCGTAGATCGCCACATCCGGTTTCAGGAGCTTCACATCGCCGGAGACCGTCACGCCGCGTGGCAGGGTGAGGAAGGGAAACATCTTCTGCGCCTCGCGAAACGTGTCGGACGCGAAGTTGGTCAGCATCGTCACGTCATGGCCGCTGTCGATCAGGCCCAGCATGATCGCGACGCTGTCGTCATAGGAATGCGAGACCATCTCGTGCCAGAACTTGCGGAACGAACGGATATGCTCTTCGCGCTCGGGAAACTGCTCCACCAGCAGCGCCTCGGCATCTTCCCAGCGGCGTCCGCGATCCTGTTCGAGGTTCCAGTCATGGGTGCAGACATTCTCGAAGAACCATTGGCGCTCGTCGGCATCGGGAATGAGACGGCTATAGGGAATATGCGGATCGTAATGGATCAGCACCTTGCCGATGTCGAATACGATATGCTCAATCTTGGTCATCGAATTTTCCTGCTTTCATCGAATGCGGATGGAATAGCTTGGGCGATGACTTTTTTCATCACCGTTGGCAGTGCCTGCGCGTCAAGATTTGTAACCGGCTCCCACCATCCGTCATCCTGTCCGGTTTGAAGGCTATCCGGAACCTGCGCGCGATAGACGGTGAGCCGCAGTTCGAAATGGGTGAAGACATGCACGATTACGCCCGCCGCCTGCCAGCCGGCGGCAAAGGGCGCGTGGCTCGCCTGCGTGCCGCCGTCTATGCGCGCGGTCCAGGCCGTTGTCGGCACCTCGGTCATGCCGCCGAGAAGCCCGCTGTCGATACGCCGCCGCAGCAGAATCTCGCCCTTGGTATTCACCGCCACGAAGGCCGCGCCGAGCCGCACGGGCTTTGCCTTCTTCGCCGCCTTGACCGGAAAACGCTCCGGCTCGTCATGGGCAAGCGCCAGACAGGCGCCATTGAACGGACAGAGCGCGCAGGCCGGCCGTTTCGGCGTGCAGATCGTCGCGCCGAGATCCATCATCGCCTGGGCGAAATCGCCGGGCCGGTCGGAAGGGGTAAGCGCGGCGACCTTCGCTTTCATCGCCGGTTTCGAGCCGGGCAGGGGGGCGTCGATGACGAAGAGCCGGGAAATCACGCGCTCCACATTGCCGTCCATCACCGCCGCCTGCCGGTTGAACGCGATGGCCGCCACGGCTGCGGCGGTATAATCGCCGATGCCGGGCAGTTCCTTCAGGCCGTCTTCGCTGTCCGGAAAGACGCCGCCATGGTCGCGCGCCACGGCTTCCGCGCATTTCTTCAGGTTGCGGGCGCGGGCGTAATAACCAAGCCCCGCCCAGGCCGCCATGACATCCTCGACCGGCGCCGCCGCCAGATCGCTGACGGTTGGCCATGCGGCGAGAAACTTGAGGAAATAGGGTTTGACCGCCTGCACCGTCGTCTGCTGCAGCATCACCTCGGACAGCCAGACGTGATAGGGATCGGCACGTTTTCCCCGTGCCGCCATGGCGGGAGACGTGCGCCAGGGCAACTCTCTATGGTGCCGGTCGTACCATGCGAGAAGCTGTTTCGCCGTCGGATGTGATATGTGTTGTCGCGCATATGTGTTCATCGCCGCTGAACATAGACACGGCGCGGCAATCTGCAACAGCAGCCTGTCGCGGCGGCGTGGAAAACCGTCTCCGGCAAAGAACGCCATGACATCGAAACCCATGATCCGATTTGGAGGAAGAGCCCATGCTGAACACGCTGCCGGATAACATACCCCAACCGCTGCTTCATGTTATCGGGGTTCTCTTCGCCCTGTGCTTGATTGGAAGCCTGTTGAACCATATTGGCCGGCTGTATTTCGGACGACCAGACAGCGTGGCGTTTGTGTTTTCCCGCCTCTTCGGCGAAGTCCGTGAACTGGAGAAACAGAGAGGCAGGCCCTCGCGCCGCTTTCGAATTGTCGAATCCGGTTTCTGGGCGATTTTCTGCCATGGCCTGTGGATATACCTCTTCGCTACCCTTATCCTCATGTTGGTGATTGCCGTTATGTCGGATAAGCCGGGAATATCGCATCTGAAGTTTTTGGCTGGCGCCTATTTCCTCTTTGGATGTTTCGTGGCGGGAATGATACGCTTGGTCGCCTGCCGGGACTGGCGACGATTCCGTGCATTGTTGCGCGCAGAAGAAGATGACGATGGCGCGACCGCTTGAGGTCGTTTGGCCTCTGTCGAGGAGAGCATGAAGAAACCCGCCGATTCATTCCGCAGAGGCGTCGTGCAGATCGCCGAAGTCGCCAATGGCATCATGGACCCCGTGCTGTCGAAGCGGGCGGGCATCAACACCGCATTGCTCGGCTCCTGGGACGAGATCGCCGGCGATGATTTCGCCGATTGCACGCGGCCGGAAAAGATCACCTGGCCGCGCCGCGACGAAGGGCCGGATCGCGGCGGTTATCAGCCCGGCGTGCTGACAATCGCCTGCGAAGGCGCACGCGCCTTGTTTCTCACCCATGCCCAGGGCGAACTCATTGCCCGCATCAACGGCTTTTTCGGCTTTCCCGCCGTGCGCCAGATCAGGATCGTGCAGAAGCCGGTGTCGCAGACCGTCAACCGCCGGCGCAAACCGCAGCCCCTGCGCGGCGATGCGGCAAAACGTCTCGATGACATGATGGACGGCATTGAAAGCGAAGCGCTGCGCAAGGCGGTGGAACGGCTCGGCACGGCGGTCCTGCAGAAGAAGCCGCGCGGCAGGACGATTTGATGTGAGCGTGCGGTCCTTGACTGGTCACAATTCTTTGACAAGAAGAGTTCAAAACCCCGCTTGTGATGAACAGGTCGTCGCTATATCGGAATCAACGGACAATAGAGTCTATTACCAACAGGTGCTTTCATGCATTTTCCCGAACTGACCATTTCCCGTCGCAGCCTTCTCGGCGGCGTTGCTCTTGCCGCCCTTGCCACGGCCCTGCCGTTTGCCTTCACGCCCGGTATTGCCGAGGCGCAGGAACTGCCTGAATCCACCGGCGATGTGGACATGGCTGCGGTGATGAAGCCCGGCCCGCTGCCGGAAGCGGCGCTCGGCGATGCCAACGCACCCGTCAAGATCGTCGAATATATGTCGATGACCTGCCCGCACTGCGCCAATTTCCACAACAAGACCTTCGACGAGATCAAGAAGAAGTACATCGATACCGGCAAGGTCTATTTCGTGCTGCGCGAATTCCCGTTCGATCCGCGCGCCGCTGCCGCCTTCATGCTGGCGCGCTGCGCACCGGAAGGACAGTATTTCCCCTTCGTTTCCATGCTGTTCAAGCAGCAGCAGAGCTGGGCTGTCGCCCAGGATGCGCGTGCCGCCCTGCTGCAAATGTCGAAAATGGCCGGTTTCTCACAGGAGTCTTTCGAGGCCTGCTTGACGAACCAGAAACTTCTGGATGATGTGAACGCAACCATGCAACGCGGTGCGACGGAATTCGGCGTCAACTCCACGCCGACTTTCATCATCAACGGCAAGAAATACGCAGGAGACATGTCGGTTGAAACCATGTCGGCTGTCATCGACAAGCTGCTCTGATCGCCGGACCCTGAAAGCAACGGGCGGCGGATATGTCCGCACGCCCGTTTTTTATTGCCCGTCTTCTTGCCGGGGCGTGACGGCATGAAGTTCAACAAGCTCCGCCTCGTCGGTTTCAAGTCCTTCGTCGAGCCTTCCGAATTCATCATCGAGCCGGGGCTGACCGGCGTTGTCGGACCGAATGGCTGCGGCAAGTCCAATCTGGTCGAAGCGCTGCGCTGGGTGATGGGGGAAAACTCCTACAAGAACATGCGCGCATCCGGCATGGATGACGTCATCTTCTCCGGCTCCGGCAATCGCCCGGCCCGCAACACCGCCGAAGTCGGCCTTTATCTCGACAATTCCGACCGCACCGCGCCCGCCGCCTTCAACGATGCCGATGAAATTCAGGTGACGCGCCGCATCGAGCGTGAAAACGGCTCCGTTTATCGCATCAACGGCAAGGAAGCCCGCGCCAAGGATGTGCAGCTGCTGTTTGCCGATGCCTCCACCGGCGCGCGCTCGCCCTCCATGGTGGGGCAGGGGCGTATCGGCGAGCTCATCAACGCCAAGCCGCAGGCCCGCCGCCAGCTGCTGGAAGAGGCGGCCGGCATTTCCGGCCTGCATTCCCGCCGCCACGAGGCCGAGCTTCGCCTGCGCGCCGCCGAGACCAATCTGGAGCGGCTGGAGGATGTGACCGCCCAGCTGGAAAGCCAGATCGAAAGCCTGAAGCGCCAGGCGCGGCAGGCCAACCGTTTCAAGATGCTGTCCGCCGATATCCGTGCCCGTGAGGCCACCCTGCTGCACATCCGCTGGGTGGAGGCGAAGGAAGCGGAAGGCGAGGCGGAAAGCGCGCTCAATCAGGCGACCAATATCGTCGCCGAAAAGGCGCAAGGCCAGATGGAAGCGGCCAAGCAGCAGGGCATCGCCAGCCTGAAACTGCCGGAACTGCGCGAGGACGAGGCCCGCGTGGCCGCCGCCCTGCAACGCCTGCAGATCGCCCGCACCCAGCTGGATGACGAGGCAAACCGCCTGCTGCGCCGTCGTGACGAACTGGCGCGCCGCCTGTCGCAGCTTGGCGAGGATATTGTCCGCGAGGAACGGCTGGTCTCCGATAACGCCCAGATACTCGCGCGGCTGGACGAGGAAGAAGCCGAACTCCTCGAAATCCTCGCTGATTCCGGCCGCCATGCCGAAGAGATGCGCGAAGCCTTCGAAACCGCCGCTGTCAAACTGGCGGAAAGCGAAGCGATCTTTACCGCCATCACCGCCGAACGGGCGGAGGCGGCTGCCGGCCGTCAGCAGTTGGAACGGGCGATCCGCGATCTTTCCGACCGCAAGCTGAGGCTGGAGCGGCAATCGCAGGAAGCGTCCGCCGAGATCGAGGCCATCGACGAAAAACTCTCCGGCCTTCCGGACCCCGCAGAACGGCGCGAAGCGGTAGAAGCGGCGGAGATCGCGGTCGAGGACGCGTTGATCGTGGTAGAGGAGGCGGAGGCCGCCGTTGCCGAGGCGCGTTCCGCCGAAGCATTGTCGCGCGGGCCGCTGGAAACGGCGAAGAACCGGCTGAACGCGCTGGATACCGAAGCACGCACCATCACCAAGATCCTCGCTTCCAGCGCCGCCGCCAATGGCAGTTTCACGCCGGTGGCGGAAGAAATGACGGTGGAGCGCGGTTATGAGGCCGCCCTTGGCGCGGCGCTCGGCGACGATCTCGAAAGCCCGCTCGATGCCGCAGCACCTGCCTATTGGGGCGGCAATGGTGACGGTGCTGGCGATCCCGCCCTGCCGCAGGGCGTAAAACCGCTGCTGGATCATGCGCAGGCGCCGGATGCGCTTAGACGCGCCCTTGCGCAGATCGGCGTCGTCGCCGACGTTTCGGAGGCTCGCCGCCTTCTGCCTTCACTCAAAGCCGGCCAGCGGCTGGTCACGCGCGAGGGCGCGCTGTTGCGATGGGACGGCCATGTCGCCAGCGCCGATGCGCCGGGTGCTGCAGCGCTGCGCCTGTCGCAGAAGAACCGCCTCGCTGAAATCGAGACTGAACTGGATGAGGCCCGCTCCATTCTGGAAGAGGCCGAAGACCAGCTTGCCGCGAAAACCGAAGACATCAGAAGCAGCGAATTGCGGCTTTCGGACGTGCGCGACCGAAGCCGGCTTGCGACCCGTCAGCTTGCCGAGGCGCGAGAGGCTCTGACATCAGCCGAGCGCGCTTCGGGCGATCTTTTGCGCCGCCGGGATGTCGTTTCCGAAGCGCTGAACCAGATCGGCGCGCAGATCGACGAGATCGCCGTTCAGGAGGAAAATGCCCGCATCGAAATGGAAGATGCGCCTGACCTATCCGTGCTTGATCTCAAGCTGCGTGAAAGCCAGCTCGAAGTCGCGACTGACCGCGGCCTTCTGGCGGAGGCCCGCGCCCGCCACGAGGGCGTGAGCCGCGAGGCGGAAAGCCGCCAGCGCCGAATTCAGGCGATAGGGCAGGAGCGTTCCACCTGGCAGTCACGGGCGGCAAGTGCGGCCGATCATATCGCCACGCTGCGCGAGCGTGAGGAAGAGGCGCGCGAGGAAATCGCTGAACTCGACATAGCGCCCGAGGAATTCGACGAGAAACGCCGCAACCTCCTCAACGAATTGCAGAAGACCGAGGACGCTCGCCGCGCGGCCGCCGACCGGCTGGCCGAGGCGGAAAACCTGCAGCGCGCCGCTGACCGGGTGGCGGCAACGGCGCTTTCCGAACTGGCCGAAGCCCGCGAAAAGCGCGGCCGCGCCGAAGAGCGGCTGGTTTCCGCCCGCGAGAAACGACAGGAAACCGAACACCGCATCCGCGAAACGCTGAATACCGAGCCGCATATGGCGTTTCGCCTGACCGGCCTTGGCCCGGATCAGCCGAAGCCGGATATTCGCGATGTCGAGCGCGATCTCGACCGGCTGAAGATCGAACGCGAAAGGCTGGGCGCGGTCAATCTGCGCGCGGAGGAAGAGCAGGCCGAGCTTTCCGCCAAGCTTGCGGCCCTCATCAAGGAACGGGACGACATCATCGATGCGGTGCGCAAGCTGCGTGCCGGCATCCAGAACCTCAACCGCGAGGGCCGCGAACGGCTGATCGCCGCTTTCGACGTGGTCAATTCGCAGTTCCAGCGGCTGTTCACCCATCTCTTCGGCGGCGGCACGGCGGAATTGCAGCTGATCGAATCCGACGACCCGCTGGAAGCCGGCCTCGAAATCCTCGCCCGTCCGCCGGGCAAGAAACCGCAGACCATGACGCTGCTTTCCGGCGGCGAGCAGGCGCTGACGGCCATGGCGCTGATCTTCGCGGTCTTCCTGACCAATCCCGCGCCGATCTGCGTGCTGGACGAGGTGGACGCGCCGCTGGATGACCACAATGTCGAGCGTTATTGCAACCTGATGGACGAGATGGTGGCCTCCACGGAAACCCGCTTCGTCATCATCACCCACAATCCCATCACCATGGCGCGCATGAACCGCCTCTTCGGCGTCACCATGGCCGAACAGGGCGTGTCGCAACTGGTGTCGGTCGATTTGCAGACCGCCGAACAGCTGCGCGAGGCCGTCTGAGGCGGCTTGTCCGGGATCAGTCCCGACTTTTGCTCAATGTGAATTTATCTGGCCGTATCACCCATTCGGGTGAGCGACAATGCGCGGGGTTTTGTTATGTTTTCCGCAAGGGCCAAAGGGCTCTCTACAGACCCCACCATCCGGTTTCCTGTACCGGATGGAATGCCTTGCGAGGCTGCTGCCGTGGCCTCGCAAGGCTTTCTTTTTAGAGGTTCATAGGGTTACGTGGCGGTTTGCATTGGCAATTGTGTCAGGGGAGTAAGCCTCTTTCCGTCATACCGGCCTTGAGCCGGTATCCAGCCAGCCCAAGTCCTTGGGCTGAAAAGACTCTTCCCGTCGCGCGAGAGCCGCGTCGGCTGGATTCCGGCTCAAGGCCGGAATGACGGAAGGAGAGGACATTACGGATCCCGGTAAACGCCGAGCCTGCCATAAGTGTCAATCGCGCAGTGCGGAGCGCTACCGCCTGCTCACCCCGGCACCAGCCGCAGCCGCGTGCCCCATGGGTCGATCGCCTCCACCACATTGTTCTCCATCTCCACCAGCACATAAGCGGCTGCCCTGAGCCGCTCCTTCTGCGCCGCGAGATCATCGGGGTTGCGGACGGTGATTGAAAACCAGTCGAGGCCGGTTTCGGTGGCGTTGCGTTCCTTCGCACCGCGGCTGTTCCAGGTGTTCACCGCCAGATGATGGTGATACCCGCCCGAAGACAGGAACGAGGCGTCCGACCGCGCATCCTGTGTCGGCCGCAGGCCGACGGCCGCTTCGTAAAAGGTGCGGGCGGCGGCAATCTCGCCGACCCTGAGGTGAATATGCCCGATGCGCATGGCCGAAGGGGCCGTCACATAGTCGCTTCTCTTGGTATCGGTCAGCTTCACCAGGTCGTCCACATCGAGCGGTTCGGTGCCCATTTTCACCACGCCGCCGCTCCACACCCAGGTGTCCTTCGGCCGGTCGCTGTAAACCTCGATGCCGTTGCCCTCAGGATCGTTGAGATAGATCGCCTCGCTGACATTGTGATCGGCAAAACCCGAAAGCGGCACCTGCTTGAGCGCGGCATGCACCAGCCAGCGGGCGAGATCCTTGCGGCTCGGCATCAGATAGGCGATGTGAAACAGGCCGGCGGAGGTGGGGCTTTCGTAATCCGCCGCCGGCTTGTGGACGAGGTCGAGCAGCGGCGCGCTGCCGACGCCAAGCGTCACGCCCCTTGCCGTGCGTTCCACCTCGTTCATGCCCAGCACAGACCGGTAATAGTCGATCATCTGGTCGAGATCGCGCACGCGCAGCGCGGCCTGGCCGATATGCATCGGTGTCGTCAGGGCAAAGGGCAGGGCAGTGGCGGCATTTGCATTTGCGGCGGGCGTGCCGCCCTCGGCTTTCAGCGCACCGGCAAAAGCGGTGGCGGCGCAAGAAATTCCGGCAAATTTCAACGTGTGGCGGCGAGTAAATTGCATGAATAATCTCTTTGTCGGCGATGATAATGGCTTAGGGAACACTCCGTTTCTGCGCATTACACGAATGCGTCAGCCCTGCTGTTATTTTGTGTTTAAGGCGATTCTGGCGCGTAATTCGCCGCAATTATGCTGCACTGCGATGTAAACTGCACGTTGTGGCGTTTCCAACATGCCGCCAATGCTGTAGATGATAGAAAAATGACAACGCTTCTGGGTGGAGAGCGTGGAATGAAAAAATGGGTTTATACCTTCGGCAATGGTGCTGCCGAAGGCAGGGCAGGCGACGTTGCGATATTGGGCGGCAAGGGCGCGAACCTTGCCGAAATGGCAAGTCTCGGCCTTCCCGTTCCCCCCGGCCTTACTATCATCACCGATGCCTGCGCGCTTTATCACAAGAATGGCCGCGATCTTCCCGAAGAGCTGAAGCTGCAGGTCATGGCCGGCCTGCACGGCATGGAAACCGTGACCGGCAAGACCTTCGGCGGCAGCCAGTCGCCACTGCTCATCTCCGTCCGCTCCGGCGCGCGCGCCTCCATGCCCGGCATGATGGACACGGTGCTGAACCTCGGCCTCAACGACCGCACCGTCGAGGCGCTGGGCCATGATGCGGGCGACGCCCGTTTTGCCTGGGACAGCTATCGCCGTTTCATCCAGATGTATGCCGATGTCGTCATGGGCCTCGACCATGAACTTTTCGAGGAAATTCTCGAGGATGAAAAAGGCCGTCTCGGCTATGAATATGATACCGACATGTCGGCGGTCGAATGGCAGCACGTCGTTTCGCTCTATAAGACGCTGATCGAGGACGAGCTCGGCGAAGCCTTCCCGCAGGACTGTCACGTGCAGCTCTGGGGGGCGATCGGCGCTGTCTTCGCCAGCTGGACCAACCACCGCGCCGTGACCTACCGGCATCTGCATAATATTCCGGGCGATTGGGGTACTGCCGTCAATGTGCAGGCCATGGTCTTCGGCAATCTCGGCTCGTCCTCGGCCACCGGCGTCGCCTTCACCCGCAATCCTTCGACGGGAGAGGCGGAGCTTTACGGCGAATTCCTCGTCAATGCGCAGGGGGAAGATGTGGTGGCGGGCATCCGCACGCCGCAATCGATCACCGAGGCGGCCCGGCTCGCATCGGGTTCCGACAAGCCCTCGATGGAAAAGCTGATGCCGGAGGCGTTCAGTGAATTTCTGGCGATCTGCAAGCGCCTGGAAAACCACTATCGCGATATGCAGGACCTGGAATTCACCATCGAGCGCGGCAAGCTCTGGATGCTGCAGACCCGCTCCGGCAAGCGCACCACCCGTGCCGCCATGAAGATCGCCGTCGATATGGTGGAAGAGGGGCTTATTTCGCAGGAGGAAGCCGTCTGCCGCATCGAGCCCTCGTCGCTCGACCAGCTGCTTCATCCCACCATCGATCCCGGCACATCCCGGCCCATCATCGGCTCCGGTCTGCCGGCCTCGCCGGGGGCGGCGACGGGCGAAATCGTCTTTACCGCCGAAGAGGCGGTTGCGGCGGAAGCCGAGGGGCGTCGCGTCATCCTGGTGCGCATCGAAACCAGCCCGGAAGATATTCACGGCATGCATGCGGCCGAAGGCATCTTGACCACCCGCGGCGGCATGACCAGCCACGCCGCCGTGGTGGCGCGCGGCATGGGCATTCCCTGCGTCACCGGCGCCGGCTCCATGCGCGTCGACATGCGCAACAGGGTGCTGATCGGCGTCGGCTGCATGCTCAAGCGCGGTGATGTCATCACCATCGACGGCTCTTCCGGTCGGGTGCTGAAGGGCGAAGTGCCGATGACGCAGCCGGAACTGTCGGGCGATTTCGGCAAGCTGATGGAGTGGGCGGACAATCTACGCAGGATGACGGTGCGCACCAATGCCGATACCCCGGCCGACGCCCGCGCCGCCCGCGCCTTCGGCGCTGAGGGGATCGGGCTGTGCCGCACCGAACATATGTTCTTCGAGGGTGACCGTATCCATGTGATGCGCGAGATGATCCTTGCCGAAAGCGAAAAGGGCAGGCGCGCCGCCCTTGATGAGCTCCTGCCGATGCAGCGCTCGGATTTCACCGAGCTGTTCCAGATCATGCATGGCCTGCCGGTGACGATCCGCCTGCTCGATCCGCCGCTGCACGAATTCCTGCCGAAGACCGATGGCGAGATCGTCGAGGTGGCGGCCGCCATGGGCATGCCGCAGACGGTGTTCCGCCAGCGGCTGGATGCGCTGCACGAGTTCAACCCCATGCTCGGCCATCGCGGCTGCCGCCTCGCCATTTCCTATCCGGAAATCGCCGAAATGCAGGCCCGTGCCATTTTCGAAGCCGCCGTGGCGGCGGCGCGCATCACCGGCGCGCCGGTCGTGCCTGAAATCATGGTGCCGCTGGTCGGGCTGCGCGCGGAACTGGATTATGTCACCGAGGTCATCGACGGCGTCGCCGCCGCGGTGGCAGAGGAAACCGGCATGGAGATCGAATATCTCACCGGCACCATGATCGAGCTGCCGCGTGCGGCACTGCGCGCCCATGTCATCGCGGAAGCCGCGGAGTTCTTCTCCTTCGGCACCAACGACCTGACGCAGACCACTTTCGGCATTTCGCGTGACGACGCGGCGCGGTTCATCAATACCTATCAGCGCAAGGGCATCATCGAGCGCGATCCGTTCATCTCGCTCGATTTCGACGGTGTCGGAGAACTGATCCGCATCGCCGCCGAACGCGGCCGCCAGACGCGGCCGGAGCTCAAGCTCGGCATTTGCGGCGAACATGGAGGCGACCCGGCCTCGATCCACTTCTGCGAGGATGCCGATCTCGACTACGTGTCGTGCTCGCCCTTCCGCGTGCCCATCGCCCGCTTGGCCGCGGCGCAGGCAACGCTGGCGGCGAAGAGGGAAACGGGCAAGGTGGCGAGCAACGTCGCCTTCATTCCCGTCAGGGGTTCTGTTGGACGATGATGCGCCGCTCCACCACCACGGGGCGGTAGAACATGTCGCGGTTCATCTGCGCCTGCCAGGCGCGGTTGTCGGCGCGGCGGTCCATTTCCAGATCGAGAAGGCAACCGGCCATCGGGTCCGTGCCGGGGCGGAAACCATAACCCCGGCATGTTGCCTCATCCCGCGCCCGGCGCTCTTCCGGCGTCAGCGTCTGGCAGGCGGTGAGCGCCGTGATGGCGGCAAGCGCACTGAAGACGATGGAAACACGCATTTTGTTTCTCCCTTAACATGACAGCCGTACGGCACTTTTATTGCCGCGATTGATACGCCTGTTTTCATACGGGGAAAAGCCGCGTCGGGGTGGAAAGTTGCATCAATCTACCACCACAGGACGGGCCTTCAGCTCGGTTAAGAGCCGGACAAGAAGGAGGGCGGGAAAAAGCCCTGCAGAATGAGCCAGTCACTCAACAGCAGCGTAAGGATGGCGGCGAGAAGGACGCCGCCCATGAAGGCGATCAGGCCGAGCGTGGCGCGTGTCCAGCGGCGGGTCTGATAAAGATAGATGGCAAGGCCGACGGGGGCGAGCAGAATGGTCGCGACCTTGGCGGCGGAGCTGCGTCGGATATCCCGCTTTTCGGCATCTTCTATCTGCCACCAGGCAAACAGCGTGATGATGCCGATCATCTGCACCAGATCGTTTGCGGTAAAGGAACTGGGCGGCCCGGCGGGCCAGATGGCGGCGTCGATGAGGAGGCCAAGGGACAGGAAGGCGAGCAGGCCGACATAGATCCAGTTACGTTTCGCCATGCACAGGGTCCGCTGAAGTTGCGTTGTTGTCCGTGTCGTTACGGCTATCGATCAAGCCATGTCCGTCAATCCCAAATTTTCGTGGAAAAACGGAGGTGGCACATGCGGGGCGTCTCCTTTTCACCGGAAACGCCCCGCGATTATCGCCGTCAGGCCGTCAGGCCGTCACTGCCTCACGGTCATCGAGCGCGTCGATGTCCTTGGCGTTGTTGTAGACGGCCTCATTGAGAATGCCCTCGCGCTTGGCGACGAGGGTGGGCACCAGCGCCTGGCCGGCGACGTTGACCGCCGTGCGGCCCATGTCGAGGATCGGGTCGATTGCGAGCAGCAGGCCCACGCCCTCCAGCGGCAGGCCGAGCGTGGACAGCGTCAGCGTCAGCATCACCACCGCGCCGGTCAGGCCGGCCGTGGCAGCGGAACCGAGGACCGAGACGAAAACGATCAGCACATAGTCCTGGATGCCGAGCGGCACCTGGAAGAACTGCGCGATGAAGATCGCCGAAATCGCCGGATAGATGGCGGCGCAGCCGTCCATCTTGGTGGTGGCGCCGAGCGGCACGGAGAAGGCGGCATATTCGCGCGGCACGCCAAGGCTCTTTTCCGTCACGGTTTCGGTGACGGGCAGGGTGCCGATGGAGGAACGCGACACGAAGGCGAGCTGGATGGCCGGCCATGCGCCCGCAAAGAACCGCGACGGCTTCAGGCCATGGGCGAGAAGCAGCGCCGGATAGACCACGAAGAGCACCAGCGCCAGACCGATATAGACGGCCGCCGCATACCAGCCGAGCTGCGACAGCGTCGTCCAGCCATATTGGTCAACCGCGCGGCCAAGCAGGCCGATGGTGCCGATGGGGGTGAGGCGGATGACCCACCACAGGATCTTGCGCACGATGGCGAGCAGCGACTGGTTGAAGGCGAGGAACGGCTCTGCCGCCTTGCCGGCCTTCAGGGCCGCGACACCAAAGGCAATCGAGACGACGAGCAGCTGCAGCACGTTGAAGTTCAGCGATGTGCTGGCGGCGCCGTTGTTGATTTTGGTTGAGGCTTCGAGGCCGAAGACGTTGGCGGGAACCAGACCCTTCAGGAAATCCAGCCAGGAGCCGGTGGAAGACGGTGCGGCCGCCGCGGTATTGGTGATTGCGGTATTGACGCCCGGCTGGATGACGAGGCCGAGCACGATGCCGATGACCACGGCGATCAGCGCGGTAATGGCAAACCAGAGAAGCGTCTGCCAGACGAGCTTTGCCGCATTGGAAAGGTTCTTGAGATTGGCGATGGAGGCGACGATGGCCGTGAAGATCAGCGGCGGCACGAGCGCGCGCAAAAGCTGCACGAAAATGCTGCCGATGGTCTGCAGCGTCACCGAAAGCCCGTTCGGGCTGCCGGCGGCATCGGGGCCGATGTTGCGCGCAAGCAGGCCCAGCAGCAGGCCGATGACCATGGCGATCAGAACCTGGAAGCCGAAATTGCGGTAAAAGGGTTTCGGCCCGGAGGGGCCGGCGGACGTCGTTGCCTGTGACATGACATGTCTCTTTATTGTGCAAGAAAACGAGAATGTTGCACTTTTTACACGCATTCTCGAGGGAGGTCGCCGAGAATACGCCGATTTCCTCAGCAATTAAGGGATGAACGTGCGTATTTGGGGCATTGCCGGGGGATTCTTCTCTAAAGTCTGGGGAATTCGGAAAAATTTTCTGTCATCTCGTCACGGGGCCGCTCGCGGCAGTGAAAGCGATGCTGGCGGTTGTACCGTGATGGTGTCCGGCGTCCGACTCGTCACCCGCCGCAAATCCACAGCCGGTGCGGACAAGTCCGTGATCGCCGGAAAATCATGCCTTGCGGCACGGGTGCGCCATGGCTGGATGCGGGATCCGGTCCGGCATGCGGGGCGACGTTTGTGCCCTCCCGAGACCCTGGCAGGCAGATCGGATCCGCCTCTTTTGTTTTCCTCGCCGCAAATCCGGTTTATGACATCATATGCAAGGTGATTCCCTGCGAGAATTCGGGTGCAACGCTTTTTAGCCAATGCGATCTAACGGATATCCGCTTCCATGACTGTGCGTTTCGTCCGGCCTTTTTCGGTTGCAGCCTATCTTTCCCGCTATCTGGGCTTTGCGGCGCTTGCGCTGTTTCTCATTGCCGCCGGCATCCACCGTTTCGGGCCGCTGACGATGCCCGACCTTGTCGGGCTGCTCATCATCGCCGCCGGCATCGCTCTGGTGGCCGTGCTTCTGGCGCTGATCGGCCTCGAACGACTGTGGACCAAAGGCGCGCGCGGCGGCCTTTCGGCGCTGGCCGCCCTGCTTTTTTCGGCGCTGCCGCTTGGCGTCGTCGGATACGCGGCCTTTTTTTATTGGCAGCAGCCGAAGATCTACGACATTTCCACCGATCTGACGGATGTGCCGGACTGGCTGGTGACGCCTGCCGCCAACCAGCAATGGCTGGTGCGGCCCGCGGTCGTCACCAAAGCCGACCGCGATGCCCAGATGGAGGCCTATGCGAGCCTTGCCGGCCGCCGTTATGAAGGGGCGATCGACCGCATCTATGCCGCCGCCAAAAAAATGGCGGCTGCCCAGACGATCCGCATCACCCATACCAGAGGCGTGATCGGCGCCGAGGAGGCACCGGCGGCCGGTGTTCCCGAACAGGACAAGACGCCGCCCGCCGAGGAGGATCCAGTGGAGGATCTGCCCTCCATCGTGCCGGTGCCGACGGCACGGCCGGCAGACGCACCGCAGCCCACCTTCTTTAACGGCAGCGGCGTGGTGCTGATGCAGGGCGAAACCCGTACGCGCATCTGGGGCCTGCGTTTCGATATCCTCATCCGCCTGAAGGAAGAGGCGGAAACCACCATCGTCGACGTGCGCGTCGCCTCCCGTTACGGCCCGCATGATCTCGGCATGGGCGCGGCGATTGCCGAGGCCTATCTCGATGCGCTGGATGCGGAAATGCAGGGGCTGAACGACAATTGAGGTGTCGCTGACGCGACGCGCCGTCTTGATGGCGCACGAGCGGGGTAGCGAGAGACGAAACCCTCTTTGAGAATTCGCGCGTCAAAAGCCGCCATCAGGCCGGAAAATATTCGCCCGAGAGCGAAGGCGCCCCCTCCGTCCGCACTTCGCCCTTTTCGATCAGGTCCTCGATATGGGCCAGCACGGAAAGGGCGGCCGCGCCGTGCAGGCGCTTGTCGGTGCTGGCATAGATCACCTTCACCATGTCGGCAATCTGCCTGTCGCCTTCCTTGATCCGCTTCAGAACCGCCTTTTCCCGCATGCGGCGGTGGGCGCGCAAGCCCCGCATGAAAGCGGCGGGATCGGTGACCGGGCCGCCGTGGCCGGGCAGGAACAGCCGGTCGTCGCGGGTGAGCAGCCGCTCCAGCGAGGCCATGTAATCGCTCATCGCCCCATCCGGCGGCGCGACGATGGTGGTGGCCCAGGCCATGACGTGATCGGCGGAAAAGACGATGCCGCTGCCGTCCAGCGCAAAGGCTGCGTGATTGGCGGTGTGCCCCGGCGTATGCAGCGCGGTAAGCGCCCAGCCGTCGCCGGACAGGCCCTGGCCGTCGCCAAGCGCGATATCGGGGACAAAAGCCGTGTCGGAACTCTCGGCAAAGGGGTTTGTCTCGCCCGCATGCAGCGGCCGGGCGGCGCGGTGCGGGCCTTCCGCCACCGTCAGCGCCCCGGTCGCCTGCTTCAGCCGCCGGGCCAGCGGCGAATGATCGCGGTGGGTGTGGCTGACGAAGATATGCGTCACCTCGCGGCCCTTCAGCGCCGCCAGCAGCGCCTGAAAATGCGCCTCATCCTCCGGGCCGGGATCGATGACGGCAACGGAACGGTCGCCGACGATATAGGAGTTGGTGCCATGGAAGGTGAAGGCGGAAGGGTTGTTGACGGTGATGCGCTGGATGAGCGGGGCGACGGGAACCGCCTTGCCGTAAGCCGGCTGGAAATCGAGATCGAATGCCGGGTCCGCCATCGAGACCTCCTGAATGAATGCCATGCCGCCATTGCCTGCGGCACCCGCCGCACAATCGCCAAGCCCTATCATGACCACCCGCGGCCGGGCACCCAAAAAGCTTGGATTTTGTGAAAAAATTGCGCGCCGGGTCATTGCCGCGTCGGGCAGGCTTTGATAATCAGGCGCGGTTCGGGCAGCGGCGTTTCGCTTTCACTGCCCTGTTGGGGCGTCGCCAAGCGGTAAGGCACCGGTTTTTGGTACCGGCATTCCCAGGTTCGAATCCTGGCGCCCCAGCCATCTATTTCAAAGTCAGAACAACGCTCGCAGGTCGCGCCGACCATCGATCACGCGAACGATTTCCACGGAATATATTTCGCCGCCATCGGTATCCGGCACGGTTTCGTAGAGAATGACATAAGGTGCCTCAACGAGCATGTGGGCAGAGCGAAAAATTTCCGGGTGGCGCTCGCCAAGGTGAGGATGGTCGACCAAGCGCTCCGCTTTGGCGCGGAACCGAGCGAAAAATCGCTCTGCGGCAAGGGGCTGTGATTTGCCGATATCGATATAGATTTTCTTTACGTCACTGCGTGCACGGGGCGTCCAGACAAGCTTAGTGGTCACGATTTTTCAACGAAGCCAGTTCCGCACGCGCTTCATTGAGCGCCTCGTCGAAATCCACTTCGGTTGAATTGCCGCTGGCCTTGCCCTCAGTCCACAACGCGCGCAGCTTGGCGATGTCGTCGCGTCGCTGAACCCATTTTGCCG
This sequence comes from Agrobacterium sp. NPDC089420, assembly GCF_044900305.1. Taxonomy (NCBI): domain Bacteria; kingdom Pseudomonadati; phylum Pseudomonadota; class Alphaproteobacteria; order Hyphomicrobiales; family Rhizobiaceae; genus Agrobacterium; species Agrobacterium sp. NPDC089420. The sequence goes on from NZ_JBJDMY010000004.1 coordinate 253,704, forward strand.
ACCAGTCTCGCATCGCTTCGCGGATGACTTCGCTGCTGCTGGCATAAGCACCGCTTTCCACGGCGTCACGCAAGATTTCGGCGTGCTGGGGCGTCATCGAAACGCTGATCTTTTCAACATTGGCCATGTCATGCCTCCACGAGCAGTTGGTGGGAATTATTACCACCGGGTAGATTTGGAGGCCAGATATTTCGCGGGCGGTATATCCGATGATGGTCGGCTTGCCACGCCACGCTATAACCCAGCATACCGTTAAGCGCGAAAACCTGTCCTCCGCCATTCTCGGGTCAAGCCCGAGGATGAGTGCGGGAAAGGTGTGCATCAACAAAAACGCCGCGCATCCAGAGACACGCGGCGTCCAATCTTAAATCGCAACCAAGCCTTAAAGCGCGATATCCGGCACCTTCTTCACCGGCGCACCCGCAGGCGCCGCACCGGCGCCCTTCAGCGCATCAAGATCGATCTGCGGCGGCGTGGGCAGCTGCAGGTGTTCGGCGGTGTAGGCCCATTCCTCACGCACCTTTTCCGGATCGTCATTGAGCTTGGTGCCGTAGCTCGGCACGATCTGGCGGATCTTGGCCTGCCATTCCGGCGTCGCCACCTTGTCCTTGAACACCTTTTCCAGGACGCTCAGCATGATCGGTGCTGCCGTGGAAGCACCCGGCGAAGCGCCGAGCAGGCCGGCGATGCTGCCATCCTTGGCGGCGACGACCTCGGTGCCGAGCCGCAGCACGCCGCCCTTTTCCGCGTCGCGCTTGATGATCTGCACGCGCTGGCCGGCCTGCCACAGGCGCCATTCGCCCTGCTTGGCATTCGGGAAATATTCCTTCAGCGCGGCGAAACGGTCGTCATCCGACATCATCAGCTGGCCGGCGAGATATTCCACCAGCGGATATTCGTCGATGCCCACGCGCACCATCGGCCAGGCATTGCTGGTGGTGACGGAGGAGACGAGATCGAAATAGGAGCCTTCCTTCAGGAACTTGGTGGAGAAGGTGGCGAAAGGTCCGAACAGGATGACGCGCTTGCCGCCCAGTACGCGGGTGTCGAGATGCGGCACCGACATGGGCGGCGAGCCGACCGAGGCCTTGCCATAGGCCTTGGCCAGATGCTGCATCGTCACGTCGGGGTTCTCGTTGATGAGGAACGAGCCGCCCACCGGGAAGCCGGCATAATCGTCACCTTCCGGAATGCCGGACATCTGCAGCAGATGCAGCGCGCCGCCGCCGGCGCCGATGAAGACGAATTTCGCGTCCACCACCTGTTCGGCGTCGGTTTTCGTATTGGTGTAGGTCACGCGCCAGCTGCCGTCGGCATTGCGCTGGATGTCGGACACCTCGCTATTGACCTGCAGGTCGAAATTCTGGTCGCTCTGCAGATGCGATACGAATTGCCGGGTGATTTCGCCGAATTCCATGTCGGTGCCGAGCGGCGACCAGGTCGCGCCGATCTTCTGGGAAGGATCGCGGCCTTCCATCATCAGCGGCACCCACTTCTTGATCTGCTCGGGATCGGTGGAGAATTCCATGCCGGCAAAAAGCGGGCTGGCCTTCAGCGCCTGATAGCGCTTTTCCAGATAGGTGACGTTCTCGTCGCCCCAGACGAAGCTCATATGCGGCGTGTGGTTGATGAAGGAGCGCGGGTTCTTCAAGACGCCGTTGCGCACCTGCCAGGCCCAGAACTGCCGGGAAATCTGGAAGGATTCGTTGATGTTGATCGCCTGGCTGATCTTGATGTTGCCGTTGTCGTCTTCCGGCGTGTAGTTGAGCTCGGCAAGCGCCGAGTGGCCGGTGCCGGCATTGTTCCAGCCGTTCGAGCTTTCAAGCGCCACGCCATCCAGCCGCTCCAGCATCTGCATCGACCAGCTGGGTTCGAGTTCGCGCAGCCACACGCCGAGCGTCGCGCTCATAATGCCGCCGCCGATCAAAAGCACGTCGACCTTCTTGGCGGCCGTGCTGGCGAGAAGCGGAGAGGAGGGCAGCGCCGCTGCGGCGATCCCGGCGAGCGCCCCGCCCAGAACCTGTCGGCGGTTCATGGGAAGCGCGTGGGAAAGGGGAGTTTCCTGGGAAAGATCAGTGAGCTGGGATTTGTCTTGATCGATTGGAGTCACGGCCATACCTGATTCTTGTTCTGTGTTAAAAACACTCCTCCCGCCAGCCCCGTTATAGCAAAGCGCAAACCGGCACAACCCGGAGTAATTCACTCCAGTTCAAGCGCTTTTGCATGGGTTTTGCCGGGACATATGGTCGCAACGGCGATTTTTACGATTTTGCCGATCGTCATTTTTGAGGTTGTGCGGACCATCTGACACTTTCAAACGGTTGAAAGCGTCCTGCTGGCCGGATATCGCAAAAATGCCATTGGTCCGCCCCTTGCGATGCGCATGGGTGTGGATAGCCTGTTTTTAGCCAAAAAAAATTTCAGGAAAATGACGATAATCCCGAAAAAGTGAAAAGGCCCGCCGGTTCGGGCGGGCCTTGTCGGTTTGGTTGCGGGCCGAAGGCTCAGTTTGCGGCGAGGAATTCCGCGCAGTAGCTGGGGCCGTTGACGCCGGGGCGGTCGGAGACCGTGCGCACGGCGGTAATGGTATAGTTGCTGGAAACGGTCAGCTGCACGGTGCAGGAGAGCGAGGCGCTGCGGGCGGGCGAAATCTGCCGGCCCTTCTTGCCGTCCTTGCCCTCTTCGAACCTGGCGGGAATGGTGGCCTTCTTGTAACCGCCGCGCCAATTGTAGACGGTCGAGCTGCCGCTCTCCGTGTCGCTCAGCGGCGGGCCGAATTTTGCGAAGAAAATGCCTGCCGACTGGCCGACCCAGCGGGTTTCAACGGCGCTCTTCTGGGTGAAGGAGGGGGTGGAGCCGCCCGTGGAGGTAGTGCAGGCCGAGAGCGCAATGGCAAACGCTGCAAGCGTTACGCTGCGAAATAGCATGGTGAAATGTCCTTTGTGCCGTGTCCGGCCTTCCGCCGGTCATTCCGTTCCCCTAGCAGATTTGGCGGCGACGGGCAGGGGAGGTGTGCGGATCGATGAAAATTTCCTGCCACAATTGCTTTTTTGTAACGTTTTGTGGCCTTGCGGCCCGTGTCGCGGGCGACTGGCGGGGCCGTTGCACCGGATGGAAAAAACTTGTCATAAAAAATGCAATAAGCCGCTTGTCGAATGCCGGAGGCTGGTCTATAGAAGCGCCGCTGGTCACGGAGTGTAGCGCAGTCTGGTAGCGCACCACGTTCGGGACGTGGGGGTCGGAGGTTCGAATCCTCTCACTCCGACCAGCTGAAAGCCCAATCAACACAGCGGCTTGCAACTATCCCGATATTTCCTGACAATCCCTAAATCAAAGTCTCGGACCGAAACCGGACCGATCAAGACCCGGACCGGTTGGAATGCATTCGCCGGCTGCCTGAAAATCGGCGCCGACGTCGAATAAATACGCTCAAATTCCTGGACCGCGAGCCTCGAAAAGCCGGTGGCCTGTACAGGATCGGCGTCCGGTCGCGCCTTTCGCCTATTCGTGGTGCCCCATTTCGCAATGGGGATCGCCTTGGCGGTCATGCCCGGCCTTCACGCACAGATCCGCCTGAGCTGGCCTGATCTGGCCTGAGCGGCACAGGCATGCATGCCGCGCCTGTGCCGCAACTCCGTTTCGATCGTTTACTTCGGCTGAAGTTACACGTCAGCATTGATTGGAGTATACAAGCCTGGATTGGTGGAATATTACTCTGGAAAATTGTAAACAGCCCCCAAAATATGGGGGTCATCGTTGGATAACGACTGGAACGAAAAAGTCTTTCTGATCCTGACGCTAGTAATGGTCGCTCTTATATTAGTATCTGTTTTAGGATGGGGTGCTTATTTCTACATTCGCTCGCGGATGTAAAGCCGGCGCGCCAAACCGAAGATATTCGCTTTGGCGGGTTTTTGCCGCCATTGGGCGCCCGAACAAAAGAGGCCCGTCGCTCCGCCAAGCGCCAGGCCTCGATGTCGCGGCCTTGTTTCAGGGGACGCGCGACACGCATTTCTTAGAAGCGCCAATCCTGATCCACAACCTAAGAAGTTACCCGTCACTGCCCTTGACCCTGGATTTCAGGGGTATCGCGACGATCAACTTATCGCGATCAAAAAAGAGGCCCGCTGTTCTGTCGAACAACGAGCCTCTGTTGGGTCGCTTGGCGGAGCAACCGCGCGCAAATTCGCCTTTTGCGCATGAACGACAAATGAACAAACGGCTTTGCTCAGGACCGAGAAACAACCCGTAAAAATCAGGGATGCGATGGATCGGAAAGCCGTCTCAACCGTTATCCCACCAGACAACAATGGAGGATAACATGCTGAAGGGTATTGCATTGTGGGCTATGGGCGTTCCGATCTTCGTGATCATTCTGCTTTATATGTTCGTATTCTAAGCCACGCCTGAGACAGGCCCAAACCAAAAAGGCGACCGCCCAGCGGTCGCCTTTTGTCATTCATGCGCGCCGTCTCAATCGAGATCGCCGATCAGCCGCGAGGCGGTCGCGACATCCGTGCGGCGGATGTCGATCTCGTCGCGGTGCCTGGCCAGCAGTTCGCTCGCCAGCAGTTTCTCCGCCAGACCGGCGGGCAGCGAGAGAATGACCCGGTCGCCCTTTTCTTCCGTCGCGCCCGTGTTGCGCTTGCCGGCGATCATGCCGCCCGCCACCGTATTGTTGGTGTCGGGGTCGATCAGGATGAAGGAGCCGGTTGCCCGGTTCTGCTCATAGGCGTCGAAGATCGCCGTCTCGTCAAAGGAAAGCCGCACCTTGCCGATGGCGTTCATCGGCAGCGATGTCTCATGCGCCTGCCACTCGCCTTCCTTCAGGTTGAGCTGGCTGACGGGCTGGACGCTGACGCGCTGGCGGCGGCTGCCGCTTTTCAGCCAATAGCGCTTGCCGGCCTCGATGCCGCCCGGCTGCAACGCCACGATCTGGGCGTCGAAGGCAAGGCCCGTCTGCGGCTGCGCCTCGATGGAGACGATCATGTCGCCGCGCGACACGTCCACCTGACGGTCGAAAACGAGCGTCACGGCATCACCCGCCACGGCGGCGTTGCGCACCAGATCGAAGGTGACGATCTGCTTGACATTGGCGACCATGCCCGATGGCAGGACCACGACGCTGTCGCCCGGCTTCACCGAACCGCCGGCAACCGTGCCCTGATAACCGCGGAAACTTTCACCCGGACGCGACACGCGCTGTACGGGCAGGCGGAAGCCGCCGGACTGCGCGGAGCGCACCGTGGCAAGCTCCAGCGTCTCCACCAGCGTCGGGCCTTCATACCACGGCATGGAGGCCTTGCCGGAGAGAACGACGTTTTCCCCCTTCAGCGCCGACATCGGAATGGCGATGATCTGCTTGATGCCGAGATTGGAGGCGAAATCGCGGAATTCGTGGGCGATCAGCTCGAAACCGGCCTTGTCGTAATGGGTCAGGTCGATCTTGTTGACCGCCAGCACGAATTGCCGGATGCCCATCAGCGCGGCGATGGTGGCGTGACGGCGGGTCTGCTCCAGAATGCCGGTGCGCGCATCGACAAGCAGCACGGCAAGATCGGCGGTCGACGCACCGGTCGCCATGTTGCGGGTATATTGCTCGTGGCCGGGCGTGTCGGCCACGATGAAGGCGCGCCGGTCGGTGGCGAAGTAGCGGTAAGCGACATCGATGGTGATGCCCTGTTCGCGCTCCGCCTGAAGACCGTCGAGCAGCAGCGCGAAATCGGGCAGGCCGAGATCGTTCTGCTTGCCGCTGTCGCGATGCAGGGTGGCGGCCTGGTCTTCCTTGACGGCCTTGGTGTCCCAGAGGAGGCGGCCGATCAGGGTAGACTTGCCGTCATCCACGCTGCCGCAGGTGATGAGGCGCAGCGGACGCGTGTCGCGCGTCGCCTTCGAATGTTCGGCAAACGGCAGAATGGTGGCGGAGGAGGGGGTGTTGGCGGCGGCAGCGCTCATCAGAAATAGCCCTCGCGCTTCTTTTTCTCCATGGAGCCGGACTGGTCGCGGTCAATCGCGCGGCCCTGCCGTTCGGAAACGGTGGCGATTTCCAGCTCGGCGATGACCTCCTGAAGCGTTGCCGCCTCGGAACGGATCGCGCCGGTCAGCGGGAAGCAGCCAAGCGTGCGGAAGCGGATCGAGCCGTGCTTGATCTCTTCGCCGGGCAACAGCTCCAGCCGCTCGTCCTCGGCGAGGATCATCATGCCGTCGCGCTCGATATAGGGGCGCTCGGCGGCGTAATAGAGCGGCACCAGCGGAATGTTTTCCGCCTCGATGTAGCGCCAGATATCGACTTCGGTCCAGTTGGAGAGCGGGAAGGCGCGCACGCTTTCGCCCTTGCGGACCATGCCGTTATAGATGTTCCACAGTTCCGGGCGCTGGTTGCGCGGGTCCCATTTATGGTCCGGGGTGCGGAAGGAATAGATGCGCTCCTTGGCGCGGCTCGCTTCCTCGTCACGGCGCGCCCCGCCGAAGGCCGCGTCGAACTGGCCGGCGTCGAGCGCCTGGCGCAGCGCTTCCGTCTTCATGATGTCGGTATAAAGCGCCGAACCATGGGTGAAGGGCGTCACGTTTTCCGCCGCACCGCGCGGGTTGGTGTAGGAAATCAGGTCGAGATCGTATTCCTTGACGATATTGTCGCGGAATTCGATCATTTCCTTGAACTTCCAGCCGGTATTGACATGCAGCAGCGGGAAGGGAATGCGCCCGGGAAAAAACGCCTTGCGCGCCAGGTGCAGCAGCACGGACGAATCCTTGCCGATGGAATAGAGCATCACGGGCTTGTCGAACTCGGCGGCGACTTCGCGGAAGATGTGAATGGCTTCGTTTTCAAGCGCCTTCAGATGCGGATCGAGCGGCGGCTTGGATGCGACAGTATTCTTGCTGTCCGTCTCGTGGACTGCGTTGGACATTGTGAACTCCGGGAGATGTACTGAATGATTATCGTTGCGGGATGGCGGAAATGGCGGATGTCTGCTCCGCACCGGCGACGTGAAGACCGCATTCGCGCTTCTCGTCATTTTCCCACCACCATCGTCCGGCGCGCTCAGGCTCGCCGGGCTTGATGGCGCGCGTACACGGCTCGCAGCCGATGGACGGGTAACCGCGCTGATGCAACGGATTGACGGGAATGTTTTCCGCAGCGACATGCGCCCGGATAAGGTCGATATCCCAGTCAGCCAGGGGATTGATTTTGATGAGATTGCGCTCGGCGTCGAATTCGGCGAAGGGCGTCGTGGCGCGGTTGCCCGACTGGCCGCGGCGCAGCCCGGTGATCCAGAAGGCGGCGCCGTCCAGCGCCTTGCCGAGCGGGATCAGCTTTCTGACATGACAGCAGGCGTGACGTGCTTCGACGCTTTCGTAAAAGCCGTTGAGGCCGTATTGTTCGGCATAGGCGTCGATATCGTCCTGTTCGGGGCGGAAGCGGCGTATGTCGATGCCGAAGCGCTCTTCGGTTTCATCGATGAGGTCGACGGTTTCCTTGAACAGTCGGCCGGTTTCCAGCGTCACGACATCGATCGGCAACCGGTGCGTGCCGATGGCGGCGGTGATGACCTGATCCTCGATGCCGAGGCTGGTGGTGAAGACCGCCCGCCCGCCAAGGCCGGCGATAAACGAAAGCCGACCCGCCAGATCGAGCCCGGCAAGCGTGGCGTCGAGGGAAGCGGCATCGGCAGAGGCATTTGCTGAATTGATGGTCATTGTCACGTCCGGGATTTCCATGGCCGATTATCGTTGAAACGCGGCCTTGCGAACAGAAATGACAGTCTTTGTGCGCTGCACTTGAGAGCAAAAATGCCTCACGCGCGCGTAGTATGAGCAAAAGATACCCGTTCACCTTCTTTGCAGCTTGGATTTGAATTGTGACAACTTCTGCGCTAATCCGGAATTGCCGGGTTCCCGGGCTTGTGGTCTATTGGTTTTACGATGATTTCGCAGAAGGCAAAATACGCGCTGAGGGCGCTCCTTTCGCTGGCTAAGACTGACGGGGCCTGTCCCGTGCAGATTTCCGACATTGCCCGCGAACAGGCCATTCCGAAAAAATTCCTGGAACAGATCCTGCTCGAAATGAAGAGGGAACGCCTGGTCGAAAGCCGGCGGGGCAAGCAGGGCGGCTATCTTCTGGCGCGCCCGGCTTCGGACATCACCTTCGGTGAGGTGCTGCGCCTCATAGACGGCCCGCTCGCGCCCTTGCCCTGCCTGTCACAGACGGCCTATCGCCGCTGCGAGGATTGCGACGGCGAAAAGCAGTGCGAGATCCGCCACGTCTTTGCCCGCGTGGCCGATGCGACGCGCAACATCCTCTTCAACACCACCATCGCCGATGCGGTGGCCGGTGTCGAAGTGCCGGAGCTTTTGACGGCCTGACACTCATCTTTTTTCACGTTTCGCTGTCGAGAGTTTGCAACGAGGCCCTCAACCTGTCCGTCATTCCGGCCCTGAGCCGGAATCCAGCCGACGCGCGTCTGCGCGGCGAGACGACTCCTTTCAGCCCAAGGACTTGGGCTGGCTGGATTCCGGCTCAAGGCCGGAATGACAGATGAGGAGATTGTCATGGTCCACTTGCCTCATGCCATTCCAAACGAAAAAATCGTCTAAAACCCCGTAATATTTTTCGTGATCGAGGCAAAAAATCGGCAAAAATGTGAAACGGTTTTGCATTCAGCAAAGTTTTACACGACGCTTGTTGCGCCTTTCGCTTATGCTGCGCTGTATTTGTTGCCCGGGAAAACGCTCTCGGGAAACACTTTTTCGATCGTATTCGGCCTCATTGACCAACTCTACTCAACCGGTAGAGTTAAGCCATCGCAATCAGGAGGGAATACCGATGTCCAAGTTTCTGTCCGGTTTGAGCGCTGTCGCTCTCGGCCTTTCTTTGACATTGGGGGGCGTGGGTTCAGCAGTTGCGCAGACCAAGCTTCTCAATGTGTCCTATGATCCGACCCGTGAACTCTACAAGGATTTCAACGAGGCCTTCGCCAAGAAGTGGAAGGCCGACACCGGCGAGGACGTTACCATCCAGCAGTCGCATGGCGGCTCCGGCAAGCAGGCGCGCTCGGTCATCGACGGTCTGGAAGCGGATGTGGTGACGCTGGCGCTGCAGAGCGACATCGACGCCATCGTCGAAAATTCCGGCAAGATCAACAAGGACTGGCGCAGCCGTCTGCCGCACAATTCCTCGCCTTACACCTCGACCATCGTTTTCCTGGTGCGCAAGGGCAACCCCAAGGGCATCCACAACTGGGGCGACCTGGTGAAGGGCGATATCCAGATCGTTACGCCAAACCCGAAGACATCGGGCGGCGCACGCTGGAACTACCTTGCCGCCTGGGCCTGGGCGAATGAAGAGTTCAAGGGCGACCAGGACAAGATCAAGGCCTATGTTGGCGAACTTTACAAACGTGCCCCGGTTCTCGATACCGGCGCCCGCGGCTCCACGGTCACCTTCGCACAACGCCAGATCGGCGACGTGCTGCTGGCCTGGGAAAACGAAGCCTATCTCGCCGGCCAGGAATTCGGCGCCGATGCCTTCGATATCGTCGTGCCGCCGATCTCGATCCTTGCCGAACCGCCGGTCGCCGTGGTTGACGCCAATGTCGACGCCAAGGGCACCCGCAAGGCGGCGGAAGCCTATCTGCAATATCTCTATTCCGACGAGGGCCAGAATATCGCGGCGAAACACTTCTACCGTCCGTCAAATCCCGCCGTGGTCTCCAAGGACCTGCTCAAGCAGCTGCCGGACATCAAGCTCGTCACCATCGACGACCCGATCTTCGGCGGTTGGGCCAAGGCGCAGCCGGAACATTTCGGTGACGGCGGCATCTTCGACCAGATTTACAAGCCCGCAAAGTAAGCGGATGATGGGGTGAAATACGGATCACCCCGTCCCAAGGGACAAGACAATCGGAAATTCATCGACCGGACGCCGTGCCGGTCGATACTTTATAATTAACGCCGGGGAACACCGGCTCCCAGAGGGCATTTCCAGGAAAAGCGGACCCCGGTTTTCTGTCTGGAAATGCGCCGAAACTAAAGATTATCCGGAGCCTTGATGAGCAATAATATATCCGGAAACAGGTGGAAATGGCGGCAGTCGAGCGTCATACCCGGCTTCGGCCTGACGTTTGGTTACACCGTCACCTATCTGTTTCTCATCATTCTTATTCCGCTTGGCGGCCTTGTCTGGTCCACGGCGAAACTTGGTTTTGCAGATTTCATTGCGATCGCCACCGATAGCCGCACGCTGAATGCGCTGCGGGTCAGTTTCGGCACAGCCTTCATTGCCGCGCTGGTCAACGCCGTTTTCGGCGTCATCGTCGCCTGGGTTCTGACGCGTTACCGCTTTCCCGGCCGTCGTTTCGTTGATGCCATCGTCGATCTGCCCTTCGCCCTGCCGACGGCGGTGGCGGGTATCGCGCTCACCACGCTTTATGCCAATCGCGGCTGGGTCGGTTCGCTGTTCGAACCCTTCGGCATCAAGATCGCCTTCACGCCGACCGGCATCGTCATTGCGCTGATCTTCATCGGCCTGCCCTTCGTGGTCCGCACCGTGCAGCCGGTCATGGAAGAGATCGACCGGCAGGTGGAGGAAGTGGCGGCGACGCTTGGCGCCAACCGTTTCCAGACCATCACCCGCGTCCTGCTGCCGAGCCTGACGCCCGCCATCCTCACGGGTTTTGCCTTGGCTTTTGCGCGCGGCGTCGGGGAGTATGGTTCGGTCATCTTCATCGCCGGCAATATTCCCTACGTCTCGGAAATCGCGCCGCTCCTCATCGTCATCCGGCTGGAGGAGTTCAATTATGCGGCCGCGACCGGCATCGCCACCATCATGCTGATCATCTCGTTTGCCATGCTGTTCCTCATCAATCTCATCCAGGCCTGGAGCCGCAAGAGGTACGGTTATGTCTGACGTTTCTTCCCGCACCTCCGCCCGGCCGTTCCGCGATCCCGCCAGCGAAAGCCTTTCCGCGCGGCTGGCGCTGATCGCCCTCGCTTTCCTGTTTCTGGCGGCCTTCCTCGTGCTGCCGCTCGTCTCGGTCTTCTTCGAAGCGTTCCGCAAGGGCGCGGACGCCTTCTGGGACGCCATCGTCGAGCCCGACGCGCTCTCCGCCATTCGCCTGACCTTGCTGGTCGCCGCCATTTCGGTGCCGCTCAACGTGGTCTTCGGCGTTGCCGCCGCCTGGGCGATCGCCAAATTCGAGTTCAAGGGCAAGGCGTTCCTGATAACGCTGATCGACCTGCCATTCTCGATCTCGCCGGTCATTTCCGGCCTGGTCTATGTCATCCTCTTCTCCTCCCACAGCGTGCTGGGTCCGTGGCTGAAGAGTTACGGCATCGAAATCCTCTTTGCCGTGCCGGGCATCGTGCTCGCCACCATCTTCGTCACCTTTCCCTTCGTGGCGCGTGAACTGATCCCGCTGATGCAGGATCAGGGCAATGGCGACGAGGAGGCGGCGATTTCGCTCGGCGCTTCCGGCTGGCAGACCTTCTGGTATGTGACGCTGCCGAATATCAAATGGGGCCTGCTTTACGGCGTGCTGCTCTGCAACGCCCGCGCCATGGGCGAATTCGGCGCCGTCTCGGTGGTGTCGGGCCATATTCGCGGTGAGACCAACACCATGCCGCTGCATGTGGAGATACTCTATAATGAGTACAATATCGGCGCGGCATTCGCCGTGGCGACGCTGCTCGCCGGTCTGGCGCTGGTGACGCTCGTTCTCAAAACCATTCTCGAAATACGCTTTGGCGCGGGCAACGCAGCCGGCAAGCATTGAAAGGCATCTTCATGGAAGTGAAAGTTTCCGGCATCACCAAGCAGTTCGATCGTTTTCCGGCGCTGAACGACGTGTCGCTCGACATCCGTTCGGGCGAACTGATCGCGCTGCTCGGTCCTTCCGGTTCCGGCAAGACGACGTTGCTGCGTCTGATCGCCGGCCTCGAACAGCCGACCACCGGCCAGATTTTCTTCGGCGACGAGGATGCCTCGCACCGCACCGTGCAGGAGCGCAATGTCGGTTTCGTGTTCCAGCACTACGCTTTGTTCCGGCATATGACGGTGGCCGACAATATTGCCTTCGGCCTCAAGGTGCGCCCTTCGGCCAAGCGCCCGCCAAAGGCGGAGATCCGCAAGCGCGTGTCCGAGCTTCTCGACATGGTGCATCTCTCCGGCCTTGAAAAGCGTTATCCCACCCAGCTTTCCGGCGGCCAGCGCCAGCGCGTGGCGCTTGCCCGCGCCGTCGCCATCGAGCCGAAGGTGCTGCTGCTCGACGAGCCCTTCGGCGCGCTGGACGCCAAGGTGCGCAAGGAGTTGCGCCGCTGGCTGCGCGAATTCCACGACCGCACCGGCCACACCACCGTCTTCGTCACCCACGATCAGGAAGAGGCGCTGGAACTGGCCGACCGCGTGGTCGTCATGAGCCAGGGCAAGATCGAGCAGGTCGGTACGGCGGACGATGTCTACGACACGCCCAACTCCCCCTTCGTGTTCTCCTTCATCGGCGAATCCTCCAGCCTGCCAGTGACGATCCGCGACGGCCATGTGCTGTTCCAGGGCGAAAGCATCGGCATCGATGAGGGTGGTTCTGGCGAGGGCGAGCTTTTCTTCCGTCCGGAAGATGTGACGCTGACAGAAGAGAAGGACGCGCTTTACGGCAAGGTCACCACCTGTCGCCGCCTTGCCGGCACCCGCATCGCCGAAATCGATATCGCCAATAACGGCCACGAGCCCTATCACCTCGAAATCGAGGTGCCGCTCAACGCCGCCGTGGCCGTGGGCGCGGAGCTGCGGTTCAGGCCGACGCGGTGGAAGGTGTTCGGGAAGAAGTGAGACAGGTTGCGGCGGTGGCAGCCGCCCATTGCTGTTCATAGCTTGCCGTCGTTCCGGACTTGAGCCGGAATCCAGCCAGCCCAAGGACTTGGGCTGAAAGGAGTCCTCTCGTCGCGCAGACGCGCGACGGCTGGATGCCGGGTCAAGCCCGGCATGACGGGAGAGAGGTGCCACGATTAATATAGAGCGTCGAGCTTGCCGCACCGGCACTCGAGGCGCAGATTTCCCCAATAGTCGAAGCAATATGCAAAAACGGAAAAGGGCCGCTAGAGGCGACCCTTCCATGAGTTTGGTCCTGTTTACAGACCCGGGACTGTTTCTCAACGTTCCGAAGGCAAGGCTATTTACGCCGAGGGCTGCCCCGTCGCAAAACCACCCTTTCCATTGCCTGCACCAGAGACCGAAATCTCACTAGACATTGGATCACCTCCTTCCGATACGTTGAACATACATAGAAGGTAGTACGATTCGTCAGTAATGCAAGAGGGATTACTTTTAGAGGACGCCCGGCACTTATGCCGCATCTGCGGCCGTTACGTCGAATTCGAAGTGAATGCGGTCGTAGGAGAACACGATGCCGTCCTCGTTCCGGTCGATAATGCCGGCGTGGAGAAGCGTCGTTACATCGCGGTGAACCGCCTGCACATCCCGCCCGACCCGACGGGCAACCTCTCGGATCGAAAGCGGCCCCTGTCCAGCGAGAGCCTTGACGATGGCAAGGCGAAGCGGCGCGAGAATGCGGTGCAGGTCTTCATAACTTGAAAATTCGACGGATGGTTTCGCCTCCACCGGCTTTCCGGACATTGCCAGACTGCCGGCTGCAATAAAGCGGTTCTTGATATCCTTGAGCGTGCTGAGACGGACGGTGAGTACGGTCATGACAAAATCCTTTCCATATCCGCCTGAAAGGCGTCGAACAGGGCTTCGAGCGTGGTGAAGGCGATGGTGTCTTCACGCCGTCCCATATGACGATGATCGCCTTTGCCGCGTTCATTGTCATAACGTAGAACGCATTCCCCTTTGATCACCAGCGCCAGCCGATATTTGAACGGGTGGAGACTTCCGGGAACAGGCTCGGGCAAATGCCACAGGACGACCTCGAAGAAGGCCGTCTCATCGATCACTTTGCGCGTCTTTTCGAGCAGAATAGCCTTCATGTTGTTATTTTTGACAACAGTTTAGTGTGTTGTCAATGAAAACAACGATCCCGCTCAGGACGTCACGCCACCCGCATCACGATCTTGCCGATATGATTGCTGCTTTCCATCAGCCGATGGGCCTCCACGGCCTCGTCCAGCGTGAAGACCCGGTTGATAACAGGTGCGACCTGACCGTTTTCGACGAGCGGCCAGACCTGTTCGACAAGATCGTCGCGGATGGCGCGTTTTTCGTCGGCCGTGCGGGGGCGCATGGTGGAGCCGGTGACGGTGAGGCGTTTGACCATGATGGGGGTGAGGTTGACCTTCTCGGCAACCGCTCCGCCCAGAAAGGCGATGATGGACAGGCATCCATCCTTGGCAAGGGCTGCAAGGTTCTTTTCGAAATAGGCCGCGCCGATCATGTCGAGGACGATGTCCACGCCCTTGCCGCCGGTTTCGGCCTTGATGACGGCGGCGAAATCCTCTTCGCGATAGTTGATCGCCCGTTTGGCGCCAAGCGTCACGCAGGCCTCGCATTTCTCCGCCGAACCGGCCGTCGCATAGATCTCAGCCCCAAAGGCTTTGGCGAGCTGGATCGCCGCCGTGCCGATGCCGCTGGTGCCGCCGTGGATGAGCACGCTTTCGCCTTCGGTCAGGCCCGCCATCTGGAAGAGATTGGCCCAGACGGTGAAGAAGGTTTCCGGCAGCGCTGCCGCCTTGACGGCATCGTAACCCTTGGGGAAGGGCAGGGCCTGCCCGGCCGGCACGGTGCAATATTCGGCGTAACCGCCGCCATTGGCGAGTGCGCAGACCCTGTCGCCGGGTTTGAATTCGGTAACGCCGTCACCCAGCGCAACCACCTCGCCGGCGATTTCAAGTCCCAGGATCGGGCTTGCATCCTTCGGCGGCGGATAGGTGCCCTGCCGCTGCGCGACATCGGGGCGATTGACGCCTGCGGCCTCGACCCTAACCAATATCTCGCCTTTTGCAGGTATCGGCAAAGGCGCTTGGGACAGTCGCATCACCTCCGGCCCGCCATGGGAAGGCAGGTCGATGAAGCGCATCGTTGCGGGCAGCGTCATGGTATCGGGCATGGCCAGGGACAACTCCTCACTTGTCGGCGTCACCTGAAGATGTAGGTCAGATTTGCGCGTGAGGGAAGAAGGCCCTTTGTCGCCAGTGTCAATTTGTCTCGCCGAACACCCGGATGACCAGGCCGTCTTCATTTTCCTTCGCGGCGGCTTTTACCCCGGCGATCTCGCTGCCGATCCGCTCGGGATTGGCGATGATCGATCCCCTCGGCAAAGTAAGGACCCCGATGGAGCAGCGCAGCAGGGCGAAGTCGCGCTCGTTGCCGAGGCGATCCTGCCCTTTCATGCGTCCGGCGGCGCGGTCCTCGTCGGAATAGAGCTCGGCGACATCGTCGTGAAAATCGCTGAGCAGCCGCTCGAGGATTTCCGTCAGCTCCTCCACCGTCCAGTCGCGCACGCCGATGAAGAAGTCGTCGCCGCCAATATGGCCGAGAAAGCAGTCGCCGGCGAAGAAATAACGGCGCATCAGCGCTGAAAACAGGGTGATCGCGTGGTCGCCGGCGTTGAAGCCGTATGTATCGTTGAAGGGTTTGAAATTGTCGAAGTCGCAATAGCAGAAGAAGCGCGTTTCGTCGCCGTCGCTGCAGCTGTCGGCAATGAAGCCGCCAATGGCGCGGTTGCCCGGCAGCGCGGTCAGCGGGTTCTGGTCCTGCGCCATCTTCAGCTGCTTTTCATTGATGACCTTGATGAGCGAGGCGGCGGAGACGATGCCGGCATAACGCATGTTTTCGGTCAGGATGATGCAGGCGCTGCCGCCCATGCTGGCGAACATGCTCATCAGCTGGTCGGCATCCGCATCAAGGCCCACGATCGGCGCGGGATCGACGAAATGGGAAATGGTGCGCTCATAGATCTTGTTCTTGAGCAGGTCGCGGCCGAAGGGCCGGTAGATATATTCCTTGAGATGATATTCGTTGATGACGCCGCGCGGTTCGCCATTGGCGTTGAGAACCGGAAAAAACGCCTGCTGCGGGTTTCTGCGGAACAGTTCGAAGACGCTGTCGACGCTGTCATGCTCGAAGACGGTCGGAAGGCGCTCGATTTCCCGGCGGATCAGGATTTCATCCAGCGTCTGGCTGCTGCGCCGGGCCACGCCCATGCGGTTGAGATGCGGGAAACTCTCCGGCAGTTCGCTGGTGAAGACCGTCGGCTTGGCGATCAGCCAGCCCTGCACCAGATCGACGCCATATTCGCGGCAGGCGAGAAATTCCGCTTCGGTCTCGATACCTTCCGCAATCACCCGAACGCCGAGAACATGGGCGATGTTGACGATGTTGCGGACGAGATGCTGCTTGCGCGGAAGATGGTCGACGCCGGTGATGAAATGCCGGTCGATCTTCAGATAATCCAGCGGGAAGTCGCACAGAAGTTTCATTTCGCCGTGGCCGGCGCCGAAATCGTCGATCGCCAGCTTGAAACCTTCCTTGCGCATGCGGGCGATCAGCGCCGTGAACTCCGGCACGCTGGTATTGTCGAAACGTTCGGAAAGTTCAAAGCAGATGGACGAGGCCGGAATGCCGGCCCGCGCCAGATGGCCGACGAGCTTGTCGAGAATGGCGTCGCCATGCGGTATCAGCCGCACATCCAGATTGAGGAACAGGGTGGCGGAGGAAAAATCGGGCAGGGTGGAAAATTTCGCCAGCGCGCGGCTCGCCAGCATCTGCTCGAAGGCTTTCAGCTCGCCATCTGCGGCTGCCTGGTCGAGAAGCGCCAGGGGATTGGAAAAACCGAGCCTGTCATGGCCGCGCATCAGCGATTCATAACCGAAAATCGTGCCCGTCGTCGCCTCGACGATCGGCTGAAACGCGGTTTCAAGCACAAGTTTCGCCATGGGAAACATGTGTCCGGAGGCAAATCGCCTTATGACATCGTTCTCCATCGTGACGGCCTGCATTTCGTTCTCCGCTATTGACGGTCCCTTCGCTTGCATGGCGTTAAACGCGCCATGCGGGGAGCCGTTTCTTTTACGGCGAACAATTGCAGATGACAGGTCAACAAAAGCTTTCACGACTATGAAGCTTTGATGAACCTTTTATCACAAACCCCTCGATATGCGGGGTGGCGGATGAGGTCTTCAGGCCCGGCGCGCATGCCCCGTGTGAGCGGCGTAAAGCTCCGCCACATTCATGCGTTCCCGGTCTGCTTCCATGGGCGCGGACGTCTTTGCTTCGGCGCTGGACGGGGCGGAGGCCGCCCATAATCTCAGCGCTGCCCTGACGACCTCGCTGCCGGATGCATAAGCGCCGCAATTCACGGCCTCGCGCATTCGGGCTGCCTGTTCCGGGGAAATCGATACTGTTACCATTGGCATGATATCACTCCCTTCTTTAAACGCTGCGAGCGATCCTTGATGTCCAGGTGACGGACCGGGTATCGTCGCGGTCTATGGCGGGCGTTTTTATCGTTTTTCGTCTGGCGCCGCTTCCAGCGAAATTTGTAGCATTACGAATAGTAGCACGAAACGCGTTCCATTCCCAATTCGCAGTATATCACGGTTTAGTTTTTCCCGTGTGAGCCGGGACGCAGCATCGGCTTCGCCATGCTGGCGGATATCTCTGACATTGTCGGAATGCGAGGGCGAAAAAAGTGATGCATCGCACATCCACGACATGAAATGGCGCGTTTTTTATTGATTGATCAATCAATCAAGAATATTTTGCCCTTCATCAAGGAGACGCTCATGCCCAAGATCGGAATGGAGCCGCTGCGCCGCAAGGCGCTGGTGGATGCGGCCCTTCGCACCATAGGTCACCACGGTTCGCTGAACGTGACGATGTCGGACATCGCCCGCGAAGCGGGCGTGTCGGCGGCCCTTGCGCATCATTATTTCGGCAGCAAGCAGCAGCTTCTTCTGGAGACCATCCGCAGCCTGCTGCGGGATCTCAGGCGCGATGCCGTGGCGGCGCTGACCCGCGCTTCCGGCCCGCGTGAAAGGCTGAGCGCCATCGTGCATGTCTCGTTCCAGAGCGACCAGTTCACGCCCGAAACGGTGGCGGCATGGCTTGCCTTTTATGTCGAGGCGCAGCGCTCGGAGGAAACCCGGCGTCTCCTCGTGCTCTATTCGCGCCGCCTGCGCTCCAATCTCATGGCCAGCCTCAACCGGCTTTGCCCGCCAGATGATGCGGCGCGGATCGCGGAAGGGGCGGCGGCCCTGATCGACGGGCTTTATATTCGCCACAGCCTGCGTTCCGCCCCGCTTGGCCTCGCGTCTGCGCCGGCGCTCGTCGAGGATTATTTCGACATGCAGCTCAAATCTTTTCCCGATGGACAGCGCCAGAAGCCGTCCATCCGCGTTCTTTAAGGAGACTTCGACATGACCATCGCGACGCCGCTTAGGGCGCAGCCGAAAGCCTCGCATTTCATCGACGGGGTGTATGTCGAAGACACCGCCGGCACAGTGATCGAGAGCGTCTTCCCGGCCACGGGCGAGGTGATCGCCAGGCTGCATGCGGCAACGCCCGCCATCGTCGAGCGCGCCATCGCCTCGGCCAGGCGCGCGCAGAAGGAATGGGCGGCGATGAGCCCGACGGCGCGCGGCCGCATCCTCAAGCGCGCCGCCGATATCATGCGCGAGCGCAACGACGCGCTCTCGACGCTGGAGACGCTGGACACCGGCAAGCCGATCCAGGAAACCATCGTCGCCGACCCGACGTCCGGCGCGGACGCCTTCGAATTTTTCGGCGGTATCGCGCCTTCCGCGCTGAACGGCGATTATATCCCGCTCGGCGGCGATTTCGCCTATACAAAGCGCGTGCCGCTCGGCGTCTGCGTCGGCATCGGCGCGTGGAACTATCCGCAGCAGATCGCCTGCTGGAAGGCCGCGCCGGCATTGGTCGCCGGCAACGCCATGGTTTTCAAGCCTTCGGAAAACACCCCGCTCGGCGCGCTGAAGATCGCCGAAATCCTCATCGAGGCCGGCCTGCCCAAGGGCCTGTTCAACGTCATTCAGGGGGATCGCGATACCGGCCCGCTATTGGTCAACCACCCTGATGTGGCCAAGGTCTCGCTCACCGGCTCGGTGCCGACCGGCCGCAAGGTGGCCGCCGCCGCTGCCGGGCATCTGAAGCACGTTACCATGGAACTCGGCGGCAAGTCGCCGCTGATCGTCTTCGACGATGCCAATATCGAAAGCGCTGTCGGCGGGGCCATGCTCGGCAATTTCTATTCTTCCGGCCAGGTCTGCTCCAACGGCACCCGCGTCTTCGTGCAGAAAAAGGCCAAGGCGCGCTTCCTCGACAGTCTGAAGCGCCGCACCGAGGCGATGATCCTCGGCGATCCGCTGGACTACGCCACCCATCTCGGCCCGCTGGTTTCCAAGGCGCAGCAGGAGAAGGTCCTCTCCTATATCGAAAAGGGCAAGGCGGAGGGCGCCACGCTCGTCACCGGCGGCGGCATTCCCAACAATGTGTCGGGCGAGGGCGCCTATGTGCAGCCGACGGTTTTTGCGGACGTAACGGACGCCATGACCATCGCCTGCGAGGAAATCTTCGGCCCCGTCATGTGCGTGTTGGATTTCGAGGATGAGGACGAGGTTCTCGCCCGCGCCAACGCCACCGAATTCGGGCTGGCCGGCGGCGTCTTCACCACCGACCTCGCCCGCGCCCACCGC
This sequence comes from Agrobacterium sp. NPDC089420, assembly GCF_044900305.1. Lineage (NCBI taxonomy): Bacteria > Pseudomonadati > Pseudomonadota > Alphaproteobacteria > Hyphomicrobiales > Rhizobiaceae > Agrobacterium > Agrobacterium sp. NPDC089420. The sequence continues at coordinate 273,366 of NZ_JBJDMY010000004.1, forward strand.
GTGGTCGATCAGCTGGAGGCGGGTACGCTGTGGATCAACACCTATAATCTCTGCCCGGTGGAAATCCCCTTCGGCGGCTCGAAACAATCCGGCTTCGGACGGGAGAATTCGGCCGCGGCGCTGGAACATTATAGCGAGTTGAAGACGGTTTATGTGAGCACGGGGACGGTGGACGCGCCTTATTGAGACGCGGTGGGTGGGGCTTTACCCCCTCTGCCCTGCCGGGCATCTCCCCCTCAAGGGGGGAGATCGATCTGCGGCGAGGTTGCGCACCTCTCAACGTCAGCGAATTAAGTGGTGGTAGCGCCTCCTGCTGATCTCCCCCCTTGAGGGGGAGATGCCCGGCAGGGCAGAGGGGGGTAAAGCCCCAACCGCCGACAATCATTTTGAACAATCGCTCATCGGAGAGAGCAAATCATGCAAGCAGATTACGTCATCGTCGGCTCAGGCTCCGCAGGCTCCGCCATCGCCTATCGCCTGTCGGAAGACGGCCGCTATTCGGTGATCGTCATCGAGGCGGGCGGGTCGGATTTCGGCCCCTTCATCCAGATGCCGGCCGCGCTCGCCTGGCCGATGAGCATGAAGCGCTACAATTGGGGTTATCTCTCCGAGCCCGAACCCAATCTCGACAATCGCCGTATCACGGCCCCGCGCGGCAAGGTCATCGGCGGCTCGTCCTCGATCAACGGGCTGGTTTACGTGCGCGGCCATGCCGAGGACTTCAACCGCTGGGAGGAGCTTGGCGCGCATGGCTGGGCCTATGCGGATGTGTTGCCCTATTTCAAGCGCATGGAACACAGCCATGGCGGCGAGGAGGGCTGGCGCGGCACGGATGGGCCGCTGCATGTGCAGCGCGGGCCGGTCGACAATCCGCTGTTCCACGCCTTCATTCAGGCGGGCGCTGAGGCCGGTTTCGAACTGACGGATGACTATAACGGCTCCAAGCAGGAGGGTTTCGGCCTGATGGAGCAGACCATCCACAATGGCCGCCGCTGGTCTGCCGCCAATGCCTATCTGAAACCGGCGCTGAAGCGCGGTAACGTCACGCTGGTCAACGGTTTCGCCCGCAAGGTCGTCATCGAGAACGGCCGGGCGGTTGGCGTCGAGATCGAGCGCAAGGGCGTGGTCGAAACGATCGCGGCCAATCGCGAGGTCATCGTTTCGGCATCCTCCTTCAATTCGCCGAAACTGCTGATGTTGTCGGGCATCGGGCCTGCCGCGCATCTCAAAGACATGGGCATCGAGGTGAAGGCGGATCGTCCTGGCGTGGGCGCAAACCTTCAGGACCATATGGAGTTTTATTTCCAGCAGGTTTCGACCAAACCCGTCTCGCTTTATTCCTGGCTGCCATGGTTCTGGCAGGGGGTTGCCGGTGCGCAATGGCTGCTCTCGAAAGGCGGGCTTGGCGCCTCCAACCAGTTCGAAGCCTGTGCCTTCCTGCGCTCCGCGCCTGGTCTGAAACAACCGGATATCCAATATCATTTCCTGCCCGTCGCCATTTCCTATGACGGCAAGGCGGCCGCGAAAAGCCATGGTTTTCAGGTGCATGTGGGCTACAACCTGTCGAAATCGCGCGGCAATGTCACGCTGCGCTCGGCCGATCCGAAAGACGACCCCGTCATACGCTTCAACTATATGAGCCATCCGGAAGACTGGGAAAAATTCCGCCATTGCGTGCGCCTGACGCGCGAAATCTTCAGGCAGAGCGCCTTTGACGAGTTCCGTGGGCCGGAAATCCAGCCGGGCGAAAAGGTGGCGACGGACGAGGAGATCGACGCCTTTCTGCGGCAGCATCTGGAAAGCGCCTATCACCCCTGCGGCACCTGCCGGATGGGCGACAGGGACGACCCGATGGCCGTCGTCGATCCCGAATGCCGGGTGATCGGGGTGGAGGGTTTGCGGGTCGCCGACAGCTCGATCTTCCCGCATGTGACCTATGGCAACCTCAACGGCCCGTCGATCATGACCGGCGAAAAGGCTGCGGATCATATTCTCGGCAAAACACCGCTGCCGCGCTCCAACCAGGAACCGTGGATAAACCCGCGCGCGGCCGTCAGCGACCGGTGAGGATCAGTGGTAATCGTCCTCGCGCTGGTGGCGGACGGCAGCGATGGTGACGGTTTCCGGGCTGTCGATACGGAACAGCACGACATATCCGGAGGAGCCGAAAGGAACGAGCAGTTCGCGTATCAGGCTGTTTTCCGCAGATGCCTTGCGGCAACTGAAGGGAAAGTCGCTGAGAATCTCCAGTCCTGCTCTTATGGCGCGGATTGCTTTCTCAGCCACATCGATGTCGTAGGCGATCAGAAAGTCATAGATGCGATCAAAATCGGCTAGCGCTTCTTCGGTATAACGAAGCTCATACGTCATTTCCGCTTCGCGGCTTTCGCAGCATCAAGTTTTCTTTGCATCATCGAAAGAACATCGTCGGTGGTATAATAAACGCCCGTACGCTCGGCCTCGTCGAGTGAGGCCAGCCCGCGCGCAATAAATTCCGCCTGCGATTTGCGGATTTCCACCTGCCTGCGCACAGAATCCTCAACGAAGGAAGAGAGCGTCTCGCCTTCCTTCAGCACGCTTTCAGCAGCTTCGCGAAAATCCGCCGTCACCCGCAGCGAAGGGATCGTTGCCGTTTTCATGTTAGGTCTCCGTGCGTTGCAATTGCGATGCAGAGTGCGCCGATACGATCCGCCTGTCAAATGCAAAACCTTGCAATCCCTGCCCGGGAGTCCGATAAACGGGCTTCCCGCCTGATGACGAACATCAAAATCACCGATCTGGACCGCCATGCCCGTCGACTACAAAAAGCTGAAGATGCTCCGCCGTTCCCGTGTCGTGTGGGGTTCGTGGCGGGTGTGGAAACCGAGGGCGGTTTTCTGGATCGGCGCGATTGCGGTCGGCCTTATCAGCGTCGGCTTTGCATGGCTTGCGGATCGAGCCCAGCACCTTTTCTTTGCGGCAACCTCATCGGGCGAATGGGCCTTCCTGCTGCCGCTCATCATCGCGCCGCTTGGATTCACGCTGTGCGCCTGGCTTGCGATCACGGTCTTCCCCAATGCCGGCGGCAGCGGCATTCCGCAGGCCATTGCGGCGCGGCACCTGCGTGATGATGCGGACCGCTCTCGGCTTCTGTCGCTGAAACTCGCTTTCGGCAAGGTGGTATTGACTGTGGCCGGTCTTTTATCCGGCGCTTCCATCGGGCGTGAGGGGCCGACGGTTCAGGTCGGAGCCTCCATCATGCTGCAGGCCGCCCGCTGGGGCGGCATGGCGCAGGCCAAGGGGCTCATTCTCGCCGGCTCGGCGGCAGGCATTGCGGCGGCCTTCAACACGCCGCTCGCGGGCATCGTCTTCGCCATTGAGGAAATGAGCAAGACCTATGAATCCCGAGCCAACGGCCTTGTCCTCACTGCCGTCATCCTCTCCGGTCTTGCGTCGCTGGCGCTGGTCGGCAGCTATACCTATTTCGGCGCCAGTTCGGTCATGGCGAAAACCACGATGGACTGGCTGCTGGTGCTGATCTGCGGCGTCGGCGGCGGCGCATTGGGGGCGCTGTTCAGCGCCGGCGCCTTGAGATTGTCCGCGCGCATCCGGCGTTTTGCCCACACCATGCCGTTGAAGCGGATGCTGGCGGTGGCGGCCGCCTGCGGCCTTGCCTCCGCTGTCATCGGCATTGCAACGGGCGGCGCGACCTTCGGAACGGGTTACGAACAGGCACGCGCCGCGATTGAGGGCGAGGCCGCGCCGGCCTTCTTCTTCCTCGAAAAGCTGGCGGCGACGTTCCTTGCCATGATGTCTGGCATCCCGGGGGGCATCTTCGCGCCATCCCTGTCGGTAGGCGCGGGTTTCGGCAGCACCGTGGCAAGCCTGCTCGGCACCAGCATCGGCCTTGGCGCGATCGTCGGCATGGCGGGTTATTTCGCCGGCGTGGTGCAGGCGCCGATGACGGCCTTCGTCATCATTCTCGAAATGACCGGCAATCACGAGGGGGTCATTCCCATCATGGTCGCGGCAATGCTTGGATATCTCACCTCGCGGTTCTTCTCCCGCGAGCCGCTCTATCATGGCCTGTCGCGGGTCTTCATCGCCCAGAGCATCCGCGCCAGACGCGCCGCGCCGGCCACCGAAACATAATCATTCTATGCCCGGATACCGGCGACGCCGAAATAACCGAGCCCCGGTATCTTCACGCCCGGCCGGCCGAAATCGATGCCGGCGACGAGGCCGAGAAAATTGATCTCGAAACCGCTGCGTGCACCCGCCGAAACGCCGAACAGCCCGCCGAGCGACACGCTCGCATCCTTCCAGTCGTCGGCAATGTGATAGAACGCCCCGTTCGGCAGGTAGTCGCGGCCCACCGCATCGGGCGGCAGCACCACGCCCAGTTCCGGCACGCTGCGCAGCACATGGGCGACGAAGGTGTTGGAGTTGGGACCGGGATAGATGCGGTAGCCACCCGGCCTGCCATAGGGGTAATCGGCAATCGCCTTTTCGATCTTGGGGATCAGTTTTTCCGCTTCCGCGCCGTGAATGGCCACCACCTGGCGCGGCATGTTGGAATACCAATAGGCATCCGCCGCATAGCCATTGTGCCGGATCGGCGTGCCCCAGCCCACCTTGTCATAACGGTCATAGGTCGCGGCGCCCGGCTTTTTCAGCACGATCCAGGCATGACTGGCGACGGAGCCCTTGAAACCGCCGGTCATGGCGGAAAAGACGTAGACGGCGGCTTCGCCGTTGCTGGACGCAGCCGGCAGCATGCCGGAGGACGACCATCTTGCGGCGCTCCAGCCGCGCGGATGGTCCTTCATGGCCCACAAACCGGCCGATGCCAGCGCGGGAAGCAGGTAGATGACGGCGATCGCCAGCAACAGACGTTTTGCAAATTTCACGAACAGCCCCGTGCATCGAAAAATCAATTGCGGTATCAACGGCATGAAATCAGAATTTTTTGAGGCTGCGAACATGAACAATTCCGTTACCGTCGAAGTCACCCGCGGCAATCTCGTGGAAAGCCGCCATCAGGGGCTGGCCGTGGTGGTGGACGGCGAGGGCGGCGTCGTGTTTTCCGCCGGTGATGTCGAACGCGGCATCTTCCCGCGTTCCGCCTGTAAGGCCATGCAGGCGCTGCCGCTGGTGGAAAGCGGCGCGGCGGATGCCTATGGTTTCGGCAACCGCGAACTGGCGCTTGCCTGTTCCTCCCATTCCGGCGAGGACGCGCATGTCGAGCTTGCCGCCGCCATGCTTGCCAAAGCGGGCCGGGATGTCGATACGCTGGAATGCGGCGCGCATTGGTCATCCGACCAGAAAACCATCATCCATCAGGCCCGCACGCTGGAACAGCCGACGGCGCTTCACAATAATTGCTCCGGCAAGCATTCCGGCTTCATCTGCGCCTGCTGCCACACCGGCACCGATCCTAAGGGTTACGTCGGTTACGATCACCCGCTGCAGCGGGAAATCCGCGCCACGATGGCAAGCCTGACGGGGGCGGCGCTCGGCCATGACAATTGCGGCGTGGATGGCTGCTCCATCCCCACCTATGCCGTGCCGCTCAAGGGGCTGGCGCATGGTTTCGCGAAGATGGCGACGGGCAGGGGGCTGGAAGCGGGGCGTGCGACGGCGTCGCGCCGTCTTATCGAGGCCTGCATGGCGGAACCCTTTTATGTGGCAGGCACGGGCCGGGCCTGCACCAGGCTGATGCAGATCGCGCCGGGCAGGGTTTTCGCCAAGACCGGCGCCGAAGGCGTTTTCGTGGCGGCCCTGCCGGAAAAGGGCATCGCCATGGCGGTGAAATGCGAGGATGGCACCACGCGTGCGGCCGAAGCCATGGTCTCGGCTTTGCTCGCCCGCTATTTCGAAGAGGGCAGCACCGAGCGGCAGGCGCTGGGCGGCATCGCCAACCGGCAGATGCGCAACTGGAACGGCATCCATGTCGGCGACATCCGCGTCGTCGGCCTCTAAATAACCTTTGACGTGGCCGGTCGCCGGCACGATGATGGTGCGCCCTGTGCGTGATGGCCGACCCCCGGCCGCCGGCAAGGCCCGGCGTCCGCGACAGGAAAAGGTGGACGCCTTCATTGTCCTGGAGGTCGCATATTCATGTTCACCCTGTTTTTCTCCCCCGGTTCCTGCTCGCGCGCCAGCCATATCGTGCTTGAGGAATCGGGCCTGCCCTACACGGCCCACCGCGTCAATTTCGCCGAGGGCGAGCAGCGCTCCGAGACATTTCTGAAGATCAATCCGAAAGGCCGCGTACCGGCGCTCGCCACCGCAAGCGGCGTGCTGACGGAGACGCCCGCCATCCTCGCCTTCATCGCCCAGATGGCCCCGGAGAAGAAGCTCGCGCCGCTTGACGATCCCTTCGAATTCGCCGTCATGCAGTCCTTCAACGCCTTCATCTCCTCAACCGTGCATGTCGCCCACGCCCATGGCCGGCGCGGCAGCCGCTGGGCGAACGAGGACAGTTCGTTTGCGGATATGAAAGCCAAGGTGCCGCAGACCATGGGCGAGTGCTTCGAGCTGATAGAGCACGGCATGCTGCACGGCCCGTGGGTCCTAGGCACGGCCTATTCGGTGGCCGATCCCTATCTGTTCGTCATGTCCGGCTGGCTGGAAGGCGACGGTGTGGATATTGCCCGCTTCCCGAAGGTGCACGACCATTTCAGGCGCATGAACGACCGCCCGGCGGTGCAGCGGGCGCTGGCGGGCGAGAGGGGTTGAGTAGATCGCGACTCCCGTCATTCCGGCCCTGAGACGGAATCCAGCCAGCCCAAATCCTTGGGCTGAAAGGACTCTATCCGACGCGCGGACGCGCGTCGGCTGGATACCGGCTCAAGGCCGGTATGACGGAAGTGAGAGTGGTCATCCCAATCAGCGCTTACGCGCTCAAGCCGCCTCGGCCGCGCGCGTGTCCCACATGGTCTTGAAAGCCGTGCGCGCCTGGCAGCGGGTGAGCCAGGCCTTTACCACCGGATGGGCATCAAACAGCGGCTGGTGACCCTGCGCGTAACGGACGATTTCCGCTGCATTGAGGTCGGCCACGGTGAAACGGTCGCCCACCAGGTAATCATGGGTGGCGAGATGCTGCTCCAGCACCCGGAACGGGCGCTTCAGCAGGCGGGCGGCAACATCGATCACCGCTTTGCCGCTGTCGCTTTCCGAAAGGCCCTCGGCAATGGCGGAGGAAATCTTCAGCGAATTGGTCTCGATCTCGGTGGCGGCAAAGAAGGACCATTGCAGCATCGCCGCATCTTCCTTCAGATCGGCCGGGGCGAGCGGCCCGCCATATTTGCGCGCCAGATAGAGATTGATGGCCATGGATTCGTAAAGCACCATGCCGTCATCCTCGATGCAGGGAATGGTGCCCATCGGGTTGACGGCGAGAAAAGCGGGCGACAGCGTGTTGAGCGGCGCATCAGTGGCGAGCGGATCGGCAAGGCGGCGGGCCTGTATGACAGGCACATGCTTGAATTCTATGCCGAGTTCTCCTGCCAGCCACAGCGTGCGCGTGGCGCGGGAGCGGTAGACACCGTAAATCGTCAACATCGAAATTACCCCTTGAACCTGTTCGATGGCGGCACGTTACGGTCTCGTCGTTTTAAAGTGAAGTTGCGGATCGCCGGGGCCACTATGATTTTTTCTGATCCGTGAAGAAGTCCGTATCCGGCGAAAGCCGGTATTCGAAACGGTCGATGAACCGCTCGAACAGGCGGGCGAATGTCTCCACATCCTCCGCCGGCCAGCCATCCATCACGTCCTCGACGACACGCATCTTGGTGCGACGCATCTCCTGCAAAAGACTGGTGCCGAGCGGCGTGATCTCGACGATGCTGCGGCGGCCATCCTCCTGGGAGACGCCCCGCTTCAGCAGGCCGCGCCCCACCATATCGGCCACCACACGGCTGCCACGGGAAGGATCGATGCGCATGCCTTCGGCAATCGCGCCAACCGTGACATCGCCTTCGGTGCGACGCAGAATGTCAAGAACGTCGATATGCGAGAGTTCCAGACCCGGAGCGAGCTTGGCAAGCGCCATGCGGCCGATGATGCGGCGGCCGATCATGATGCGCATGCGCGTCATCGTATTGCCGATCCGCTTGATGTTTTCCGGCAGATCCTCGTTCCAGTCTTCCTCAGTCGTCACGCTTTGCCGTTCCTTTCATTGCCAGTTCGCGATCACATTTAGAGCATTTCCCGTAAAAGTGCGTAGCGGTTTTACGTCCGGACAATGCGCAAAAACAAAAACATAGAGCGCGCCCGACCTTTCGATTTAACCGGCCGCGCTTGTCCAGTAGCATGGATGTCAAAAACTTGCCATTGACATATATGTGCTGATGGCACACAAATTGTCGCAGCAAAACCGCCGGAACTCAACGAGATTTTCATGGATATGTCCGCAGCCCCCGTGGCGCCGCTTGTGTCGGATCATCGGCGCAGGCTCATCGTCTTTCTGTTTCTGATGCTGGCCATGTTCATGGCGACCCTCGACAACCAGATCGTATCGACAGCACTTCCCACCATCGTCGGCGAGTTCGGCGCGCTGGAACGCTTCGGCTGGATCGGCTCTGCCTATCTTCTGGCGACCAGCGCGGTCATGCCGGTTTATGGCAAGCTCGGCGACCTGTTCGGGCGCAAATATGTGATGATCGCGGCGGTCGTCATCTTCACGCTCGGCTCGCTTGCCTGCGGCCTGGCCTGGTCGATGGACAGCCTGATTGCCGCCCGCGTACTGCAGGGTCTTGGCGGCGGCGGCATCATGGTGTCGATCTTCTCCGTCAATGCGGATCTGTTCGAACCGCGTGAGAGAGCCCGCTACCAGAGCTATTCCAGCCTCACCATCATGGCGTCCGGCAGCGTCGGCCCGATCCTCGGCGGCACGATGAGCGACCTGTTCGGCTGGCGGTCGATCTTTCTGATCAACCTGCCGCTCGGGCTCATCGTCATCATCGGCCTGGCGCTGTTGCTGCCCTATCGCCGTCCTGCACGCCAGCCGAAGATCGATTATCTCGGTGCGGTGCTTCTCGCGGCCACCATTGCGAGCGTCGTCTTCTGGGCCGACAGCAGCGAATTGTTCGGCTCGCTGATCGCAGGCCCCAGCCTCGGCATCATCGCCTTTGCCGTCATCGCCGCTTTCCTGTGGGTACAGGTCGAGCGCCGCGCGCCGGAACCCGTCGTGCCGCTCAGGCTGTTCAAGGACAGTACCTTTCCGCTGTTGATGATCGTCTCGCTGACCAGCGGCGGCATCGGCATCGGCATGGTCAATTATTACGCCCTGTTCCTGCAGACGACGACCGGGCTTTCACCCTCCCATGCCGGCCTGTTCTTCATTGCCGTCACCGGCGGCATCGTCATGGGCTCGCTTTCGGCGGGGCGGCTGATTTCGATCACCGGCGTCTACAAGCCCTTCTCGGTGGCGGGTCTCTCCATCAACCTCATCGCCATGCTGCTCTTCACGCAGATGCATGCCGGAACGCCGCTTCCCCTTATTGCCGCGCTGATGCTGGCGCAGGGTTTCGCCGTCGGCCTCGGCCAGCAGGCGCCGATCATCGGCGTGCAGAATTCCGCGCCCAAGGCCGATATCGGTGCGGCGAGCGGCGCGGTGACGCTGACCCGCATGGGCGGCGCGGCGATCGCCATTTCGGTCTATGGCGCCATCGTATCGTCGAGCCTCAAGGGCGTGACGGTCGACATTCCCGGCGTCGGCAGAATAGAGGAACTGACGCCGAAAATGCTCTCGGAACTCCCCGCCGCCTCACAGGCCGCCGTCGCCTCGCTCTATTCGGATGCGTTCACGCCGCTGTTCTTCGCCGCGGCCGCAACCGCCGCCATCGGCCTTGCGGCGGCGCTGATGCTGAAGCCCGTGCGCCTGCCGGCGGCGGTGCAGGCAAAGCCGGCCGAAGGGGCGGGGGAGTAGGGAAGTGCAGTCTGCAGGCTGGCGCGAATGCCAGCCTCACGCGGCGCTCAGTGATTTTTCGACAGCCAGCCGGAAGCCCAGCGCATGCAGGACTCTCTGCACGGTCTCGTAGCGGAGCTTCGAACCAGGTTTAAGCGCTTTATATAGGCTCTCCCGGCCGAGACCCGAGGCATCCGCGACATGCGACATTCCGCGAGCCCTGGCAACTGCGCCAAGGGCGGCGATGAACACATCGGGGTTTTCGTTTTCCATCGCCACTGCCAGATATTCGATCATGGCTTCGTCGCTATCAAGATAGTCCGACACATCGAATTTGCTAAATTCCGTCATGACCATCCCCTCCTATTGTTTGCGCCATCGCGATTGCGCGCTTTATGTCCCACTTCTGCGACGACTTATTCCCGCCGATCAGAAGGAAGTAAACCCTCCTTCCGACACGCGTGAAATAGACCCGATAACCCGGACCACAGTGGATGCGCATCTCTGAAACGCCTCGACCCACCGGCGCGCAATCGCCGAAATTCCCATGCTCGGCTGCCGTGAGGCGATGAAGAATCCGTACCTTTCCGGTGCGATCTTTCAAAGCCTTTAGCCATTCGTCGAACTCTGTCGATTTCTCGAAACTGTTCGTCATGAAATGTATCCGATTGGATACATTTCCGCAAGCACCAATCCCATGGCCACCCTCCAGCCGGCCGCGCGCGGGCGTTGCGCCTGCGAACTTTGTAATGCAACGCTGATACAGGCCCGGCCCAAAATCGAAATGACAGGGAGGTGGGGGCCAAACAAAAACGCCCCCACTGGAAATTTAACGCCCGTTCCGCGTTATGCTCGCAGCACTTTACATTCGCGCGGGCGGCCCTATCTCAATGAATATGAAGCCGGAACAGCTCCTGAATTCCACGCCCAAGGGCCTCTATTGCCCGGCGGGCGATTTTTATATCGATCCCGTCCGCCCCGTGGCGCGGGCGCTCATCACGCACGGCCATTCCGATCACGCCCGCGCCGGCCATGGCGCGGTGCTGGCCACGCGCCAGACGCTGGATATCATGCGTATCCGTTACGGCGAGGATTTCTGCGGCAGCGAGCAGGCGGTTGCCTTCGGCGAGACGGTGGAGGTGAACGGCGTCACTGTCGGGTTCCATCCCGCCGGCCATGTGCTGGGCTCCGCGCAAATCTCCGTCGAAACGAACGGCCTGCGCATCGTCGCGTCCGGCGATTACAAGCGCGGTATCGACCCCACCTGCGCGCCCTTCGAGGCTGTTTCCTGCGATGTCTTCATCACCGAGGCAACCTTCGGCCTACCGGTGTTTCACCACCCGCTGCCGCGGGTTGAAATCGGCAAGCTGCTGATCTCCATCCGCCAGTTTCCCGAACGCACCCATCTGGTCGGGGCCTATTCTCTCGGCAAGGCGCAGCGGGTTATCCGGCTCTTGCGCGACAATGGTTATGCCGATCCGATCTACATCCACGGCGCGCTGGCGCGGCTTTGCGATTATTACGTCTCGCAGGGCATCGATCTCGGTGATCTCAGACCCGCCACGCTCGAAAAAAGCAATCCCGCCGCCTTCAAGGGCGCCATCGTCGTCGGTCCGCCATCCGCCTTTCAGGAGCGCTGGGCGCGGCGCTTCAACGAGCCGCTGATCGCCTTCGCCTCCGGCTGGATGATGGTGCGGCAGCGCGCCAAGCAGGGCGGTGTCGAACTGCCGCTGGTCATATCAGACCATTGCGACTGGCCGGAACTTCTGGAAACCATCCGGGAAATCGGCCCGCAGGCCGTCTGGGTCACCCATGGCCGCGAAGAGGCGCTGGTGCGCTGGTGCGAATTGCAGGGTATCGCCGCCAAGCCGCTGCATCTCGTCGGTTACGAGGATGAGGGGGATTGAGATGAAAGCCTTCGCCACTCTTCTCGACCGCCTTGTCCTTACGCCGTCCCGCAATGGCAAGCTGAAGCTGCTCACCGATTATTTCCGCGATACGCCCGATCCCGACCGGGGTTACGGGCTGGCGGCGATTGCCGGCACGCTGGACCTGAAAAGCGTCAAGCCGGCCATGCTGCGCGAGCTGGTGCTGGAGCGCATGGACGAGGTGCTGTTCCGTTACTCCTACGACTATGTCGGCGATCTGGCCGAAACCATCTCGCTGGTCTGGGGCAATATCGGCGGCGCCGACGATTCGGAAGCGCAGGATCCACGCCTCGGCGATGTTGTGACGCTGATGAATTCGCTCGGCCGAACCGAGGTACGCGGCGCGGTGCGCGATCTGCTCGACCGGCTGGACACCTCCTCGCGTTTCGCTTTCCTCAAACTCGCCACCGGCAGCCTGCGCATCGGCGTTTCGGCCCGGCTGGCGCGTCAGGCGCTGGCGGATTTTGCGGGGAAAGACATCACCGAAATCGAGACTCTCTGGCATGGGCTCACACCGCCCTACAGGCCGCTTTTCGCCTGGCTGGAGGGCAGGTCCGAGCGGCCGGTGCTGGCGACGCCGGCGATCTTCCATTCGGTGATGCTGGCCACGCCGGTGGCCGATGGCGATCTCGACGGGCTGGACCCGGCCGATTACGCGGCGGAGTGGAAATGGGACGGCATTCGTGTGCAATTGTCGCGCGCCGGCGAAACGCGCAAACTCTATTCCCGCTCCGGCGACGATATTTCCGGCGCTTTCCCGGATGTCCTGGAGGCGATCGATTTCGAAGGCGTCATGGATGGCGAATTGCTGATTGGCGGGACAGTGCGCTCCAACAATCTCACCCGCACCTTTTCCGACCTGCAACAGAGGCTGAACCGCAAGACGGTGACGGCAAAGATGCTGGACGACTACCCGGCCTTCATCCGCGCTTACGATCTGCTGTTCGACGGCGAAAGCGACATCCGCGCCAAGAGCTATCTGGAACGCCGCGGCCGGCTGTCCGACATCATCGAACATGCCCCGCATGACCGTTTCGACCTGTCGCCGCTGATCGGCTTTTCCAGTTGGCCCGAACTCGATACGCTGCGTGCCGCCCCGCCTGACCCGGTGATCGAAGGCGTGATGATCAAGCGCCGCGACAGCGCCTATCAGGCCGGCCGCGCCAAGGGACCATGGTTCAAGTGGAAACGCGATCCCTATAATATCGATGCGGTGATGATGTACGCCCAGCGCGGCCATGGCAAAAGATCGAGCTATTATTCCGATTTCACCTTCGGCGTCTGGGCGGCAGGCGAGGATGGCGAACAGCTCGTGCCCGTCGGCAAGGCCTATTTCGGCTTCACCGATGCGGAACTCGAAGTCCTGGACAAGTTCGTGCGCGACAATACCGTCGAGCGTTTCGGCCCGGTGCGGGCGGTGCGCGCCACGCCGGATTTCGGTTTCGTGCTGGAAGTGGCCTTCGAAGGCATCAACCGCTCCACCCGCCATAAATCGGGTGTCGCCATGCGCTTCCCGCGCATTGCGAGGCTCAGGGCCGACAAGCTGCCGGTCGAAGCGGACCGGCTTTCGACGCTGGTTGCGATGATCGATGGCTCGGAAGGATAGGGCAGGGGAGCAATCGTGCGCCGGCGCGGCTGCCGGTGCAGAAAAAGGCATTGTCCAGAAATTGCCATGAATGCTGCGAATACATTGGTGTCATTCGCGAATCCGTGATTGGACAGCCTCCCGCCGCAGTGCTGAACTGCTATTATTCCTACTCCGTCGTCAGGTGCACCCATGGCAGACAAGCGCTTTCCTTCCTCAGCCTTCGGACAGGAAGAGAGCGATATGAATTTCCCCGGCCTGACGCGGCGCAGCCTGCTGGCCGGCGCCGTCGGCCTGTCGGCGGCGGCCATCCTGTCGCAGGGCGCAAGAGCGGGCATTGTCACGCCCGAGGTGTTGCCGCTGGAGCGGCAGGATTATGCGGAGGCGCGTCGGCACTTCCATACGCGCCTGTTGCGAAAAATGGCGGCGCCGGAGAAATCCTCCGCGCTCGGCACACCGCCAGGGGCGCAGCGCGTGACCTATCCCGGCGGGCCGGATGGTTCCATCGAGCTGGTGGCCTGGCTCTCGCACTATCAGCCATCGAAGACACTGAAACCTGCGGTCCTGTTTCTCCATGGCGGCAATGCCACGGGCGACGGCCACTGGGCGCTGATGAAGCCCTATTGGGACGCCGGTTTCGTCGTGCTCCTGCCGTCCTTCCGTGGCGAAAACGGCCAGAGCGGTAACTATTCCGGCTTTTACGACGAAACGGCGGATGCGCTGGCGGCGGCCGCCTATCTGGAAAGCCTGCCGGGCATAGACGGCAAGCGCTTCTTCATCGCCGGCCATTCCAATGGCGGCACGCTGACGCTTCTGGCCTCCATGAGCCGCAGGTTCCGTGCCGCGAGCCCCATCTCGGCCGGCGTCAATTCCTGGCGTTATTTCAACCGTTATACCGACGAGATCTGTTTCGACGAGACCGACGAGCGCGAATTCATCATGCGCTCCTCGGTCTGTTTCGGCCCGAGCCTCAAATGCCCGGCCCTGCTGCTGCGCGGTGAAGAGGAGCGGCCTTTCGACGCCGATCACCAGCTTTTCGTCGATCGCGCCTTGTCTTCGGGGTTCAGGGTCGACAAAAAACTCCTGCCCGGCACGCATAACGGCGTCGTCCCGGGCGCGGTGGCGGAAAGCGTCCGCTTCTTCAACCAATTTGCATAAAAGGGCTGAAAACCGCGCCGGCGGCTTTCAGCCCGCTTCCGGGGTCAGGCGCTCTTCTTGAAATAACCGAGCAGCCGCATGGCATTGGCGGTGACGAGAACCGTCGCGCCGGTATCGGCGAAGACGGCGAGCCACAGGCCGGAAAGGCCGGTGACGGTGGTGACCAGAAACACCGCCTTCAGGCCGAGCGCAATGGTCACGTTCTGGCGGATGTTGCTCATGGTGGCGCGCGACAGGCCGATGAGGCGGGCGGCATCGCCGACATTGTTGCGCATCAGCGCCGCATCCGCCGCTTCCATCGCCACATCCGTACCCGAGCCGATGGCGACACCGACGCTGGCGGCGGCAAGGGCCGGCGCATCGTTGATGCCGTCGCCCACCATCACCACGGTCTTTTTCGCTGCAAGCTTGCGGATTTCCTCGACCTTGTTCTGCGGCAGGAGTTCGCCGCGCGCTTCAAGACCCAGCGCGTTGCCGATGGCACGCGCCGTGCGGGCATTGTCGCCCGACAGCATCAGCGAGGAAATCCCCATCTCCTTCAGCGCCCGGACGCCCTCGGCTGCATCCTTGCGCGGTTCGTCGCGCATGGCGAAGAGGCCGCTTGCCGCACCGCCGGCCATGACCACGGCCACCGTCTTGCCTTCGCTTTCAAGCGCCGTGATGCGGTCTGCCACATCCTGCGCAACCGTGCCCACCTCGGTGGCAAAGCGCGGCGCGCCGATGAACAGGTTCTTCCCGCCAACGGTGCCCTGCATGCCACGGCCGGCAATGGCCTTGATATCGGAACCGGGCAGAGGCTTCACACCCGCCTTTACGGCATGATTGACGATTGCTCGCGCCAGCGGATGGCTCGATTCGTGCTCGATGGTTGCGGCCGCGGCGATCAGTCCGTTTTCGTTGCCGTCCAGCGCCACCACGTCCGTCACGACGGGTTCGCCGAGTGTCAGCGTGCCGGTCTTGTCGAAGGCGACGGTTTCTGTGCGCGCCAGCATCTCGATGACCGCGCCGCCCTTCACCAGCATGCCGTGCCGGGCCGCGGCCGAAAGGCTGGAGGCGATGGCCGCGGGAACGGAGATGACCAGCGCGCAGGGGCAACCGATCAGCAGCAGCGCCAGGCCGCGGTAAATCCACGTATCCCAGTCACCGAGGCCGGCAAGCGGTGGCACGATGATGGTGAGCACGGAGATCGCCACGATCAGCGGCATGTAATAACGCGAGAAGTTCTGGATGAAGCGCTCGGTCGGCGCGCGCGCATCCTGCGCTTCCTCGACCAGCGTGATGATGCGGGCGATGGTGTTGTCTTCCGGCGCGCGGTCGACGCGGATGCGCAGCGAGCCGTCATGGTTGATCGAGCCGGCAAAGACGCGGGCGCCCTTTTCCTTGGCGACCGGGATGCTCTCGCCGGTCATCGGCGATTCGTCGACACTCGATTCGCCTTCCATCACCACGCCGTCGGCGGCGATGCGGTCACCGGGACGCGCCACGACCACCTGGCCGATGCGCACCTGATCGGCCGGCACCTGCCGCAGCGCGCCGTTTTCTTCCACCAGCGCGGTTTTCGGCAGCAGCGAGCCGAGGGCCTTGATGCCGGAACGTGCCCGCGCGGCCGCAAAGCCTTCGAGCAGTTCGCCGATCGAAAAGAGCAGCACGACGATGGCGGCCTCTTCCGCCTCGCCGATGAAGATCGCGCCGATGGCGGCAATGGTCATCAGCATCTCGATGGTGAAGATCGCGCCGAAACGGGCGGCGTTGACGGCATTGCGCGCAATCGGAAACAGCGTCACCAGCGTGGCGATGATGAAGGCGTAACCGCCCCAGGCCGGGAAGGCCAGTTCCGCCGCATAGGCGACCGCGACCAGAATGGTGCCGGTAAAGGTGTTGCGGGCCTTGGCCGTGCGCCACCAGGCGCCTTTTTCATCGGCGCCATGGGCATGACCCGCATCGGCGCCCTGGCTTGCGGCGGCAGAGGCCGGGCCATGGGAATGGCCCGCATGCTCGCCGCCTGAATGATCGTGATCTGAATGATCATGGCCGGAATGGTCATGGTCATGCCCCTTGCAGGACGGGTGATCGTGTCCCGAATGGTCATGCCCGGAGTGGTCATGACCAGAGTGATCGTGGCCGCCGCATGTCGCGTGGTCATGATCATGATCGGCCGTCTTTTCGCGGGCGGTCTTTTCCTGCGGCAGCAAGGCGGGCTTGAAGCCGAGCTTGCGAAGCGTATCCTCGATTTTTTCGACCGGGGTTTTGTTCTCGACAAGCGAGAGGTTCAGCCTTTCGCGGGCCACCGAGACCTTGACGTCGGCAACGCCGGGCAGGCGCGAGAGCGCGGTTTCGATCTTCGCCGCGCAGCTGCCGCAATCCATGCCGCCGACCGAAAAGCTCAGCGCATGATTCTTGTCAGCGACCGCTTCGGCCGCGTCATGATGGTGACCGTCGCAGCAGGAGTGGTCGTGATGATCGGCTTCCACCTTTGCCTGGGCAGCCTTTTCGCGCGGCAGCAAGGCGGGCTTGAAGCCGAGCTTGCGCAGCGTGTCCTCGATTTTTTCGACCGACGTTCTGTTCTCGGCCAGCGACAGGTTCAGCCTTTCGCGCGCTACCGAGACCTTGACGTCGGCAACGCCGGGCAGGCGCGAGAGCGCGGTTTCGATCTTCGCCGCACAGCTGCCGCAATCCATGCCGCCGACCGAAAAGGTCAGCTCCTCCGATTCCCCGTTCAAACTGCCGCGTGTCGAAATATTCATGGTTTTGCTCCTGAATTCCAGTCGACAGCCAATCTGGCACCTCTAGCAACTAGAGGTTCAAGGGCAAAAATGCAGCTTCCCGATTTTTTTTAAGAAAACCGACGCCAGCTTCGCGCCAGCCGCGCGGTTCATCATGCCGGCATATTGGATTCCATGAAGCGGTTCAGATGACAGCACTCCTTTTGAAACACTGCCGCCGGGCGGCCTCTCTGGCGGGCCTTGCGGTTCTGCCGCTGCTGAGCGGCTGCCTTTTCGTGACCGATACGAGCCGGATGAACCCGGATGTCTTCGTGCAGGAAACGGCGCCGGTCTTCAATTTCAACTCCGTCAGTTCCAACCGTCAGCCGGAACTGCCGCCGCAGCCGGGCCAGCTTTCGACGCGCCCGCCGGACCTGTTCCGCACCCGTTTCCATCAGGAATACGGCCCGCCGGTGCGCGGGCAGGGCCTGAGCGCACCGCAGGTGCAGGGTTCCAACGCCGCGCAGCCGCAGGGCCAGACGATGGCCTATGGCCTGCCGGTCTCCAATCCGCTGCATCGGGTCATGTACGGCCCGATCCGCGATGAGGACCGGTCGCTGCCGGCCATCCCCTATAGCCGCATCGACCCGCGTTACCTGCGGCAGGAGGTGAGTTACCGGACGGCGGAAGCGCCCGGCACCATCGTGGTCGATACCAGGCAGCATTTTCTCTATCTGGTCCAGCCCGACGGCAAGGCGATCCGTTATGGCGTCGGCCTCGGCCGTGACGGTTATGCCTGGTCGGGCCGCGGCAAGATCCAGTGGAAGGCGAAATGGCCGCGCTGGACGCCGCCGGATGAAATGGTCAAGCGCCAGCCGGAACTCGCTTCGATTTCCGCCGCCAATGGCGGCATGACGCCGGGTCTCAACAACCCGCTCGGCGCGCGCGCGCTTTATATTTTCAAGGACGGCAAGGACACGCTTTACCGGGTGCACGGCACGCCGGACTGGCAATCGGTCGGCAAGGCCACCTCGTCCGGCTGCGTGCGCATGCTCAACCAGGACGTCATCGACCTTTACGAGCGCGTGCCGCAAGGGGCGCAGATTGTGGTTATCTGACCACTTTCTAAAAGAAAGCGCTGTGACGGGCGGCTTCTCCAGCGGCTTGTCGCTGGCTTTTAGCGGTTGGTTAACTATTTTCGCAATACGCCTGAGACGTGGAACAAACGACGTACAACGGCGATCCAGGCCGTTCGAAATGTGGGACAATCCGGACTTATGACGAGCACCGACACAGATCTTTCCAGACGTACTTTCCTTTCCCTGCTGGGCATCTCTTCCGCTTCGCTTCTGGCGGGCTGCGCCTCGTCCGGCACGGGGGATGCCATCCGCCAGCAGGCGAGCGCCATCGGCAGCGATTTCCGCCAGATGTTCTCGCCCGGCGTCAGCGATGCGGAACTGGCCGTCATGTACGGCTCGGTTGAGGACGGCGGTTACGTCATTCCCGCCGTACCCTATCAGAAAATCGACCGGCGTTATTATCGCCAGCGGGTCGTCGACCCGACCGGCGAGCGCCCCGGCACCGTCGTTGTGGATACGCGCTCGCGCTTCCTCTATGTGGTGGAGCAGGGCGGCAGCGCCATGCGTTACGGCGTCGGCATCGGCCGCGAAGGTTTCGCCTGGTCGGGCGAAGGCGTCATCCAGTGGCGGCAGAAATGGCCGAAATGGACCCCGCCGGACGAAATGGTCGCCCGCCAGCCGGAACTCACCAAATATTCCTCCAAGAATGGCGGCATGCCGCCGGGCCTGAAGAACCCGCTTGGCGCACGTGCCCTCTACATCTTCCAGAACGGCAAGGACACGCTCTACCGCCTGCACGGTTCGCCGGAATGGAATTCCATCGGCAAGGCCGTTTCCTCCGGCTGTGTGCGCCTGATGAACCAGGACATCATCGACCTCTACGACCGCGTGCCGCAGAAGGCGCGCGTGGTGGTCTGGCAATAAGCCCAAGAGCATTCGCATACACGAAGGCGGCCTCGTGCCGCCTTTGCTTTTTTGAGGATCAGGTGCGGGCCAGCCGGTCCTTCAACGCATTCACCCGGTCCCGCAGCTGCGCCAGTTCCTCCAGCCCGCAGCCGGTGGCGCCGCCGATGGCGGCCATGATCTTCACACCCTCTTTCTTGAGGTCGGCGCCCTTTGGCGTCATGGCCACCAGCACCTGCCGCTCGTCCACGGTGCCGCGCTTGCGGGTGATCAGGCCCGCCTGTTCGAGCCTTTTCAGCAGCGGTGACAGCGTTCCGGAATCGAGCCCCAGCATTTCACCGAGCGCCTTGACGGTGGAGGTCTGCTTTTCCCACAGCGCCATCATGACAAGATATTGCGGATAGGTGAGCCCGATCGGATCGAGCAGCGGCTTGTAGGCCCGCGTGAAGGCGTGCGCCGCGCCATAAAGGGCGAAGCATATCTGCTGGTCCAGCCTCAACAGGCTTTCCATCGTCGTGTCGTTGCCCTCTGCACCCATTGTCCTGCTCCAAAATAAACCGGGGAGGGAACAATCAGCCCCCGCTTTCGGTTCCTGCCGCATGGATGCGCGGCGAAATTTCGTGAAAACTATCGCAAAAAACAAATTTCTATTCAACGCGCAAAATCATATTGCGCACAATTTAATTGTTCGCTATAAAACATTCAACACCAACCCGAAGGGAGTAAATGCCATGCCCATTCTCTACACGACCAAAGCATCCGCCACCGGTGGCCGCGCCGGTAACGCCAAGTCGGAAGACGGCGTTCTCGATGTCACGCTGACCGTTCCGAAGGAACTCGGTGGTGACGGCGCTCGCGGCACCAATCCGGAGCAGCTTTTCGCCGCCGGTTATTCCGCCTGCTTCCTCGGCGCGCTGAAGGCGGTCGCCGGCAAGCAGAAGGTAAAGATCCCCGAAGACACGACTGTGACGGCAACCGTCGGCATCGGCCCGCGCGAAGATGGCACCGGCTTCGGCATCGAAGTGGCGCTGAAGGTCAACATTCCCGGCCTGGAACGCGAAAAGGCAGAGGAACTGGTGGCTGCCGCCCATATCGTTTGCCCTTACAGCCACGCCATGCGCACCTCCACGGAAGTGCCGGTGTCGGTGGCCTGATATTGCAGACATGAAAAGCAAGGCCGGGGTTCATCCCCGGCCTTCTTGTTTGTGGAAATAAATATGCTATATTCTTTCTGAGGAAAGGATGTGTGCCATGAATATTCATGCCAATACTGCCATGGATCCTGCAGCGCAGGGCAGGGTCGTCACCAAGGCCGTTATCGCCGCTGCCGAGCGGCTGGGCCTGAATGCCGCCCGCATGGCGGATATTCTCGGCGTTTCCGCCCCTACCGTCTCGCGCATGAAAAGACTGGATTTCCTGCTGGAGCCGGGCGCCAAATCGTTCGAACTGGCGGTGCTGCTGATCCGGGTTTTCCGCTCGTTGGACGCGATTGCCGGCGGTGACGAGGCCGTTGCGAAGAACTGGCTGCGCAATCACAATGTTGCGCTGAACGCCGTGCCTGCCGACAAGCTGACCACCATTACCGGATTGATCGATGTCCTCTCCTATCTGGACGCCCGACGCGCTCCTGTCTGAAAAACGCGTCGCATCGGGAAAATACTGGCGGCTGGTGGAAGCGCAGCATCAGGTTTCCACCATGAAGCTGGTGGATACGGTGGAGGAGCAGTCGCTGCTGGAAGATATTCTCGAGGCGAGCAAGCGGCCGTTTCCGCCCGAATGCGCCGGTCTCGACTATCTTCTCGCCACGCCTTTCCGTTATGGCGCCGCCTATCCGCACGGTTCGCGTTTCCGCCGGGCGGGTTTCACCGAAGGTGTTTATTATGCCGCGGCGAAAGTGGAGACGGCGCTCGCCGAAATGGCCTTTTACCGGCTGCTGTTTTATGCCGAATCGCCCGGTACGCCGCTGCCCGCCAATCCTGCCGAATATTCCGCCTTCGCCGCCCGTGTCGCCACCGATGCGGCGCTTGATCTGACGAAACCGGAGCTGAACCGCGACGAACGGCTGTGGACCGATCTCACCCGTTACGAGCCCTGCCAGGCGCTTGCGGAACAGGCGCGCGAGGCTAAGGTGGAGGCTATCCTTTATCGCTCGGTGCGCGATCCGGCAGGCGGCCTGAATATCGCGATCCTGTCGCCGAAGGCCTTCGCCGCCAAAACGCCGGTGGAGAGAATGAGCTGGCGCATTCACCTCTCGAAAACCGGGGTGCAGGCCCTGTGCGAATTTCCGATGCGGCGGGCCGGTTTTTCCGTCTCGGATTTTGCCGGTGATCCGCGTCTGGCCAGCCTGCTGGGGTGACGGCCGCTGGTTAAGCAGAGGCCGCCGTTCGTTTCTTCTCCCCAGCCCGGGAGAGGAAACAAGCGGCATTCTTCGGCCTGTTCGGGTCCGGCCGTAAGCCCGAGCCTCGCTACTGCTTGCCCACCCGGGCGCGTAGTTCTTCCACATGTGCTGCGATTTCCGGTGTCACCGCATCGCCGAAGTCTTCCATCTCGAACAATGGCCGGATTTCGATTTCGCTGCGCTCCAGCATCGGGTTGGGACAGCGTTTCACCCAGGCCACCGCCTCATCCATGTCCTTTACATTCCACAGCCAGAAGCCGGCGACCAGTTCGTTGGTGTGCGGGAAGGGGCCGTCGACGACCGTGCGGCTGTCGCCATCGAAAACGACCCTCTTGCCCTTGGAGGAGGGGTGCAGGCCGTCGCCGGACTGCATGATGCCGGCATTGACCAGTTCCTCGTTGAATTTTCCCATTGCCTCCATGAGTTCAGTCGTTGGCATGACGCCATCTTCGCTGCTTTTGGTGGCTTTTACAAAAACGATTGCACGCATGATCTTTCCTCCTGGATTGCGCTTCTCGGATAGTTTCATCCTCCGGCGCGACGGCCTGATGACATTCTGGCCGATAAAAGTGGCGTCACGCCGTCGTCCTGTCAGCCGAGATCGATAAGATCGCGGCGCAGCCGGTCAGGGTCGCCGCTGCCGATTTTCGCCTCGATTTCGGCATGGGTCTGTTCCCAGATGGGAAAGGCCGCCGCAAGCACGGCCATGCCATCCGCCGTCAGCCGCAACCGCTTGCCGCGCTTGTCTTTCGGGTCCTGTTCGATGCTGACCAGCCCGCGCCGCGTGAGCGGCTTCAATGCCGCCGTCAGCGTCGTGCGGTCCATGGCGAGAAGATGGGCCACCGGCCCCATCGGCGGCGGCTCCGGCCGGTTGAGCGACATCAGCAGGGAAAACTGGCCGTTATTGATGCCAACAGGCTTCAGCGCGTTGTCAAACAGTCGCGCCAGCGCCCGCGCTGCACGCTGCGCATGCAGGCAGAGGCAGGCGTCCCGCACGAAAAGAGTCGTCGAAAAAGGAATCACGCTGGCGTTTGACATGGGATAAATATGTTGATATCAACCTAATTAGTCAAGAGGAACTTGATGCTCTGCTGACGGTTTATTGGCTTTCAATGCAGACATAGGCGGCGCCCACCGGGACAGCGGAGCGGTGCCGCGGTGAAAGACGGATTCAAGGAGGAAAGATCATGTCTCATCCCGTCGTTTCCAAGGAGGAGTGGCTTGCGGCCCGCCGCGATCTGCTGGTGAAGGAAAAGGAACTGACCCGCGCCCGTGACCGGCTGAACGAAGCCCGGCGCGCATTGCCCTGGGAAGAGGTGACGAAGGATTATATCTTCGACGCGCCTTCCGGCCCGAAATCGCTGAAGGAACTGTTCGGCAATTGCAGCCAGCTCATCGTTTATCATTTCATGCTGGCGCCCGACTGGGAGGAAGGCTGCACCGGCTGTTCCTTTTTCGCCGACCATGTCGACGGCGCGCTGATCCATCTCAACCACGGCGATGCGGGTTTCGTCGCCGTCTCCCGCGCGCCGCTTGAAAAGATCGAGGCCTACAGAAACCGCATGGGCTGGAAATTCCCCTGGGTTTCGGCGGCGGACAGCGACTTCAACTATGATTATCAGGCTTCGTTCCGCGACGAGGATATCGAGGGCGGGGCGATCACCTATAATTACCGTGAGATCGAGCCGATGGGCGATCTGAAGGACCTGCACGGCATCAGCGTTTTCGCCAGGGGCGAGGACGGCAAGATCTACCACACCTATTCCACCTATGCCCGCGGCGCGGAGCAGACGCTCGGCACGCTGATGCTGCTCGATCTGGTGCCAAAAGGCCGTAACGAAGAGGGCGTAATGGATTGGGTGCGCCGGCACGACCAATATGAGGATGCGCCGAAAGCTGCGTCCTGCTGCCACTGAAACGGACGCAAGAGGAGGAGACAACAATGGAAATGGAAAGCGCCAAGCCGCAGAAGGAACACGAATTCCTGTCGAGGATCGTCGGCGACTGGGTCATGACTTCGAGCTCCGGCCATGAGGGATATGACCCCGATGATCCGCAACAGCGCTTCACCGAGACGGTCCGTTCCGTCGGCGGCCTGTGGATCATCGGTGACGGCGCCGGCAAGATGCCGGACGGGACCGAGATGACGGCCGTGATCACGGTCGGCTTCGATCCCGCCAAGGGCAATTTCGTCGGCAGCTGGGTCGGCTCGATGATGACCAATCTCTGGGTCTACCGCGGCTGGCTCGAAGAGGACGGCAAGACCCTGACGCTGGAAGCCGAAGGCCCGGCCTTCGACGGTTCCGGCCGCACCGACACCTATCACGACGTGCTGGTGCTGCATGATGACAATCACCGTAGCTTTTCCGGCAGCGTCAGGCAGCCGGACGGCACCTTCAAGACCTTCATGACATCCGAATTCCGGCGCAAGGCATAGGGCCTGCCGGAATTTGCCGGAAGCGCAGGCGCCGCCGCACCCCGCGGCGGGCGATGCCGCAAACAGAGACGCCCAAATCTCCGGAGGAGACGACAATGTCCGATACACATGGAAAATTCATCTGGGTCGAGCTGATGACGCCTGACATGGAGGCGGCCGCCCGCTTTTATGGTCATGTCGTCGGCTGGCAGACCAAGGATTTCGGTTCGCCGGAAATGCCCTATCTGGTGCTGGAGGCCGACGGCAAAGGCATGGGCGGCGTCATGGAACTGATCGAGGAGCACAAGGGGCAGGGCATCCCGCCGAACTGGACCGCCTATGTCGATGTCGACGATGTGGATGCGACGGCGGCGCAATTTGCGGCAAAGGGCGGCGCCATCCGCCGCCCGCCACAGGATATTCCGGAAATCGGCCGTTTTGCCGTGGTAGCCGATCCCTTCGGTGCGGTGCTGTGCATCATGACGCCGCTGCCGATGGACACCGGCGGTTTTCCCGAGGATATGCAGGCCAAGCAGGGCCATGTCGGCTGGTACGAACTCTTCACCGACAATGTCGATGAGGCCATGGCCTTTTACGCCGATGTGTTCGGCTGGACCAGGGACCATGATTTCGACATGGGCGAGATGGGGCCGTATCGCATCTTCGCCCATGGCGGCAAGGGCGTTGGCGGCATGATGAAACGCATGGCGGAAATGCCCGTCTGTCATTGGGGCTATTATTTCAATGTCGATGGCATCGAGGACGCCGTTACCCGTGTCAGCACCGGTGGCGGCAAGGTCTTCAACGGTCCGATGGAGGTTCCCGGCGAAAGCTGGATCGTCAACTGCATTGATCCGCAGGGCGCCTATTTCTCGCTGGTATCGCAGAAGAAATAAGAATATCCGCCCCTCCCGCCATTCAGCCGGCGGGAGGGGCAATCGTTTCGGGACGCGTCAGGCGGAGGCGAAAAACGCTTCGGGATCATCGACCTCCACCAGCCGGCGTTTGTCGATCAGCCAGAAACGGTTTGCGACCGCCCGCACGAAGCTCCGGTCGTGCGAGACAAGCACGCAACTGGCCTCACGCCCGGTGATTTCCCTCTCCAGCGCTTCCTGCCCCTCGATGTCGAGATGGTTGGTCGGCTCGTCCAGCAGATAGAAGTTCGGCTCGGTCAGGCGCAACATCAGCATGGCGAGCCGCGCCTTCTGCCCGCCGGAGAGCGACGCGACACGGCGTTTCTGCATTTCCATGTCGATGCCCGCACCCGCCAGCAAGCCATGCGCACGCTGGTCGCCAAGGTCGAAGCGGCGTGTGATGAGCGCAAGCGGCGTGCGCTCGCCGTCGATGTCGGCGAGCGACTGGTCGATATATCCGGCCACCAGCGAGGGCGTGGCCTTGATGCCCTCGACCGCCTCGCCGTCAGCCGCCACCGCTGCCTTCATAAGCGAGACCAGCCGCGTCTTGCCGACGCCGTTACGGCCAAGAATGACGATGCGGTCGCCCTGGCGAATGAACTGCCGGCCGGTGCGCAACAGCAATGTTCCGTCCGGTGTCGAGACGGGGATATCCTCCAGCGTCACCAGAACCTTGGCGTGCGTGCCGCGATTGGCGAGCTGGATCTTTCCGGCGGATCGCTCCTGATGGGCGGGCCGCGCTTTTTCCTCCAGCTTCTCGGCGCGCTCGCGCAGCTGCCTGGTCTTGACGGTCAGGAGATCGCTGCCGGAATTGATGCCGATATTGTTGAGCTTCGCCGCCTGCCGGCGCAATTGCTGCACGGTCTTCATGTCGCGTTCGAAACGCCGTTCATCGGCGGCGTCCTCCTCTTCCAGCGCCCTTCGCGCATGGCCATAGGGCAAGCGGAAGAGCGAGGAATTGTCCGGCCGCAGGAACAGCGTGGTTTTGGTGACATTGTCGAGAAAGGCGCGGTCGTGGCTGACGGTGACTACCGCCGTATCCCGCGGCAATTGTTGCAGAAACCCTTCCAGCATCCTAATCTTTTCGAGGTCGAGATGGTTGGTCGGCTCGTCGAGAAGGAGAATATCCGGCGCGGTGATCCATGCCCGCGCCAGCATGGCGAACCGCTGCCAGCCGCCGCTCAGCGCCTGCAGCGGGCGGTGGCGATAGCTTTCCGGCACCGCCATGTCGTCGAGGATGATATCGGCGCGCCAGCTGTCGCTGTCGATCACATCCGCCGGCAGGGCGGACAGCACCGCCTCGCGCATGGTCGTTTCCAGAAGGGCCGGGGGCAGGTGCTGGTGGACGATGGACTGCGTCAGCCCGCGCAGCCGGGTGATATCACCGCTGGTGGCATCCAGTTCCCCGGCCAGGCAATTGAGCAGGGTGGATTTGCCGCAGCCATTCGCGGCCACGATGCCGATACGGTCTCCCGCATGAATGGTGAGGCTGAGATTGGAAAAAAGCGGTTTGCCCAGAATGATTCCGAGGTTTCGAAGCGTGATGAGGGTCATGATTTATCTCTGGCGGCACGGGCCATCGACGAAGGCGCGCCTGCGCCGTGCGGGCAGGGGCGACCGGTTCGCGATGATCCGTCGTGAAAATAGGCGCGATGGCAGACGAGCTGCGTTCCGCGCGGCCTTTAGGGCAAACCAGAGATGTCGTCCGTCCGGTCAGCCCTGCAAACGCATCTGCAGGGCGGAAAGGTGGCGGATCTGGCGGTAGCGCCAAAAGCAGGAAATATCCATGCGAAGCCTCCTTTCCGATACGGGTTGAACTGTTGGATGATTAGCAGCGGCGGCGACGGGAGGCAATGGGTTTTGCGGCCGGCCGGAGTGATCGGGCGGCGCCACGGCGCGGCATGTTTCTTCTCCCCGCCGGCGAGACGGTGGCCGGAAGGGTCGGATGACGGGGCGACGGCAGAGATATGCGCAGAGCTCGGCGCCTTCATCCCGCTGCCGCGGGCTTCTCCCCTCAGGGAGAGGAAACACGCGGCGCGCACCCGACCCTTATAGGTGCTTCAAGCCATATTTACCGCTTCAAGCTCCCCAAAATCCCGCGCACGATCGCGCGTCCCACCGAGGTCGCGACTGAACGGGCGGCGCTTTTCATCGCCGCCTCGATCACCGTTTCGCGCTGGTAGCCGGTCTTGCGCGTGCCGCCATTGCGCGCGCCGGTGGAGGCCTGTTTGGGCTCTTCGTCGCCGAAACCGGGCAGGCGCCAGCGTCCGGAAGCGTTGTCGGACTGGTTGGCGGCGTTTTCCTCTTCGGCGCGCTTGGCGGCCTCTGCTTCGGCTGCTTTCTGGGCGCGGGCGGCGAGGATTTCGAAGGCCGATTCCCGGTCGATATCCTTGTCATATTGGCCGGCGACGGGGCTCACATCGATCAGCGATTTGCGCTCCGCATCGGTGAGCGGCCCGACACGGCCCGATGGCGGGCGCACGAGGGTGCGTTCCACGATGGAAGGCGCGCCCTTGTCATGCAGGGTCGAAATCAGCGCCTCGCCGGTGCCGAGCGTGGTGATGGTGTCGGCGGTGTTGAAGGCCGGGTTCTGGCGGAAGGTGTCGGCCGCGGTGCGCACCGCCTTCTGTTCCCGCGGCGTATAGGCTCGCAGCGCGTGCTGCACACGATTGCCGAGCTGTGCGAGAACGGTTTCCGGCACGTCGAGCGGGTTCTGCGTCACGAAATAGACGCCCACGCCCTTGGAGCGGATAAGCCGAACGACCTGTTCCACGCGTTCCACCAGCACCTTCGGCGCGTCGTTGAACAGCAGGTGCGCCTCGTCGAAGAAGAACACCAGACGCGGTTTTTCCGGGTCGCCCACTTCCGGCAGTTCTTCGAACAGTTCCGAGAGCATCCAGAGCAGGAAAGTGGCGTAAAGGCGCGGGTTCATCATCAGCCGGTCGGCGGCGAGAACCGAAACCGTGCCGCGTCCGTCCGTACCCACACGCATGATGTCGGCGATCTTCAGCGCCGGTTCGCCGAAGAAATTGGCCGCACCCTGCTGTTCGAGAACCAGCAGCCCGCGCTGCAGCGAACCGACCGAGGACTTGGAAATCAGGCCGAACTGGTTGGAAAGCTCCGTGGCGTTTTCGCCCATGTAGTTCAGCAGCGATTGCAGGTCTTTGAGATCGAGCAGCGGCAGCCCGCCCTGATCGGCGATCTTGAAGGCGATGTTGAGCACGCCTTCTTGCGCTTCCGAGGCGTCCATCAGCCGGGCGAGCAGCAGCGGCCCCATTTCGGCGATGGTGGCGCGCACGCGATGGCCTTTTTCGCCGTAGAGATCCCAGAAGATGACGGGCGACTTGCCGTAGGAAAAATCGGTGAAGCCGATCTGCTCGGCGCGTTTCTGCACCCAGTCTTTCGCTTCGCCCTCGGCCGCGATGCCGGAAAGGTCACCCTTGATATCGGCGCAGAAGACCGGAACGCCGGCCTTGGAAAAACCTTCGGCGAGAACCTGCAGCGTCACGGTCTTGCCCGTTCCGGTCGCGCCGGTGATGAGGCCATGGCGGTTGCCGAATTTCAGTTCCAGATATTCGCCCTTGTTCAGGCTGTCGTCCGGATTGCGGCTGGTGCCGATATAGAGCTGTCCGTCCTGCAACATCGACCATTTTCTCCTGCGGCTGACGCATGACCCTCAAAATCCCGGTGGATTTCGCAACGGCCATGTCCCAATTAAAAGCGTAACTGGCATTCCGTGACCCTTCCTCGCGGAAGCGGCCTTTTCATAGTTTGGTTGTGATGATCTTATAAGGACAGTTTCAAGGCGCAACAACTGCTTGATGGCGATGAAGAAAAACCGCCGGATGAAAGTTGCGGCGCCCGCCCGCCCGCCGCTTGAATGCGGCATCATATTGTTTTACGTTGACGTTAACGTCAGTTATTCGGTGTTGGCGTCGTTTTTCAACAGGAGGCAAGAATGAACGAAGTCGTGGATCAGATCGCCGCAAAGGCGGGCATTGACCCTGAACTGGCCGAAAAGGCCGTTGGCATGATTCTCGGTTTTCTCCAGCGCGAAGCGGCCGACGGCCCGATCGCCCGGATGATCGAAGCCATCCCCGGCGCCAGCGATCTGGTCGCCCAGTATAATGGCGAGGGCAGCGGCGGCGGCGGTTTGCTCGGCGGCCTGATGAGCGCCATCGGCGGCGGCGGCATCATGGGTCTTGGCCAGCAGCTGATGAGCCAAGGCCTCGGCATGAGCGAGATTTCCACGCTCGCCAAGGAAACCATCGCGGTGGCCCGCCAGCATGCGGGCGATGAGGTTGTCGATCAGGTGATCGCCTCGGTTCCGGGCCTCAGCCAGTTCGCCTGAGGTATTTTTCGACTTCCCTCATCCCTGTGACATCCCCGGGCTTGTTCCGGGGAACGGGAATGAGGGTGGGGGAGGCTGCGCTGACGTATCCACCTTTTGTGTCGTTTACAGCGGCTCGCTTTGACGCGCCCGCACGTGTGCGATTTATTCAATAGCAGGGCGCGGCGGCTGTTCGTTGAACCGCCGCCGCGCCTCTTCTATTTCGGCATGGTGCGTTTCCGCCCATATCCACACGCCGCAAAAGGCGCTGCCCAGCGTGCGGCCGAGTTCAGTCAGGTCATAATCCACATGCGGCGGAATGACGGGATGCACGGTGCGGCGCACCAGCCCGTCGCTTTCCATTTGCCGGAGCGTTTTCGTCAGCATCTTCTGGCTGATATTGCCCACCTGCTTGCCGATCTGCGTGAAACGCATCGTGCCGTGCTCTTCCAGCACTTCCAGTATGAGCATCGTCCATTTGTCGGCCACTTTCGCAATGATGTCCTGAACCAGCGCCTCTATCACCGGATCGGTATCCGTGGGCGGCGGAACCTTGCGCCGGCTCTCTATGGCCGGGTCGGCGGCGTGCCGTTTCATCTTACACTCTCCATTGGGTAAGTATAAATCTTTTGGGTGCCTACTTTCGATTGGAGAGTATAATAGCTAACTTCCTTTCAGCCAACAAGCAAAGGATGCTCCCATGAAAATCGCGGATAACACCATTCTCATCACCGGCGGCGGTTCCGGCATTGGCCGGGCGCTGGCGGAAGCCTTTCATCAGGCCGGCAACAGGGTCATCATTTCCGGCCGCCGCCAGAGCGTGCTGGACGAGGTGACGGCCGCCAATCCCGGCATGGCCTCGATGGTGATGGATGCGACGGATGCCGCGGGCATCCGCGCTTTCGCCGAAGCTCTGGTGCAGGCCCATCCCACCCTCAACGCCGTCATCAACAATGCCGGCATCATGCGGCCTGAAGACATCGCCGCCGCGCCGGACTATCTGGAGACAGCCGAAGAAACCATAGCCACCAATCTCCTCGCACCCATCCGCCTGACGGCGGCGCTTTTGCCGCATTTCCTGAAACAGCCCGCCGCCACCGTGCTGACGGTTTCCTCCGGTCTCGCTTTCGTGCCCATGGTGCTGACCCCCACCTACAGCGCCACCAAATCGGCCATCCACGCCTATTCGGTCGCGCTGCGCGAGCAGCTGAGGGAGACGCCGGTGGAGGTCATCGAAATCGTGCCGCCCTATGTGCAGACGACGCTGATGGGCGAGGGCCAGGCGAGCGATGAAAGGGCCATGCCGCTCGACGCCTTCATTGCCGAAGTGATGGATATTCTCAAGAACCGCCCGGATGAGAAGGAAGTGGTGGTCGAACGTTGCAAGCCTTTGCGTTTTGCCGCGCAGAACGGCAATTTCGATCAGGTCTTCGCCATGATCAACCATATGCATCCTTGAGCGCCGGCATCTGTCGCATAGGTACATCCTGTGATAGCGTCGCGCTCTTATCCGCGGAGCGCGCGCTTTCATGGCCCAAGGCCGGTTCCTGATGCCGAAAACCACCATGCCCGGCGTCGCCGCCGTGGCGGCGGATAGCGATCGCGCCTTTCCGCGCCACATGCACGATCAGTTCGGCATCGGCCTCATCGAACGCGGCGCGCAGAAATCGCTGTCCGGCCGCGGCATGGTGGAGGCGGGCGCCGGCCATGTCATCACCGTCAATCCGGGCGAGGTCCATGACGGCATTCCGCTCGGGGAGGGTGGCCGCGCCTGGCGCATGCTCTATCTCGACATCGATATCGTCCGCGATGCCATTGCCGATGTCTGCGAGAAGGATCACGGCTCTTTCGAATTTCCCTATCCCGTTGATGCAAGGCCTTTGGCAAGGCGGTTCAACGCTGTGTTTTCAGCCATGACGGCAAAGGAACAGCCGGGTGAAACGCTTCATGGCGACGAGACCCTGCTGATGCTTCTGGCGGGAGCAATGGAGACCGTGGCGAAATCGCCTGCCATGGCTGCGCCCGACCCCATAAGACGCGCGAAAAGCAGTATCGATGACGACCCCGCCCGGCCGTTCCGGCTCACCGATCTGGCCGGGCAGGCCGGCATGAGCCAGTTCCGCTTCCTGCGCGCTTTCGCCAGGACCACCGGGCTCACGCCGCACAGCTATCTTCTCCAGCGGCGCATCCATCTGGCGCGCCACGCGCTGGCCGGCGGCACGCCGCCCGCCGAGGCAGCCTTTGCCGCCGGTTTTGCCGACCAGAGCCATCTCAACCGGGTTTTCGTGCGGCAATTCGGGGTGACGCCGGCGGTTTATCGGGCGGCGCTTTCGTAAGGCAGGTTAGGCAAAAGGGGAACGGCCTTGTGCAGCAGCCTTGGGTTCCAAGGGAAGCGCGGGACGCACCTCTCCCCCTCATTCCTGTGACAAGCACAGGAATGAGGGGGAGAGGAGTGAGCTGGAATGAACGGAACCGGACGGGACCGGACTAGGTCGGCACCGTAGCCTGCCACTTTGGCACCGGCTTCCAAGCACCAATGCTGCAATTTCATCCAAGACACCCGCCCGGCGCATCATCATGCTCCAGTCCTTCACCCCAAAAGGACAATCTCGCATCATGACACCCGAATTCCTCATCACCTCCTTCATCGTCGCCGCCTCTCCCGGCACCGGCGTGGTCTACACGCTGGCCGCCGGTCTTTCGCAGGGGGCGAGGGCGAGCGTCATCGCGGCCTTCGGCTGCACGCTCGGCATCGTGCCGCATCTGCTCGCCGCCATCACCGGCCTTGCCGCGATCCTGCACACCAGTGCGCTGGCCTTCGGCGTGGTCAAATATCTGGGGGTCGCTTATTTGCTCTACATGGCGTGGAACACGCTGCGGCAGGACGGCGCGCTGACGATCGACGATACCGGGGAGCCCCGGAAAGCCGCGCGCGTCATCGGCGAGGCGATCCTGATCAACCTCCTCAATCCGAAACTGTCGATCTTCTTTTTCGCCTTCCTGCCGCAATTCATCGCGCCTGACGAGGTTTCGCCGGCGGGGCGCATGATCGATCTCGGGCTGATCTTCATGGCCATGACGTTTCTGGTCTTTGCGCTCTATGGCTGTTTTGCCGCCTCGGTCCGGCGTCAGGTGATATCCCGCCCGGCCGTCCTCGCCTGGCTGAGGCGCAGCTTCGCCGCCGCCTTCGTGGCGCTGGGTGCGAAGCTGGCCCTGATCGAGAGATAAACGGGACCGAATGGCCCCGCCGCCTCAGTCGTCCCAATCGGGCGCGAGGTGGCCCGGGCTGACGATGCGGCCATTCGGTTTTGCAAGCGCATGGATCGCCCGCATTTCCTCGTCCGACAGCGCGAAGTCGAAAATATCGAAATTCTCCTTCAGGCGGCTTTCCGTCGCCGTCTTGGAAAGCGCCACGATATCGGGCTGCTGCACCGCCCAGCGCAGGGTCACCTGCGCGGCGGTCTTGCCGTGTTTCGCGCCGATATCCTTGAGCACGGGATCGTTCGGCACCTTGCCGTCGGCCATCAGATAATAGGCGGTCACCGAAAGCCCGTGCTTGCGCGCGGCGGAAATCACCTTCGTCTGGTCGAGATAGGGGTGATATTCGATCTGGTTGGTGGCAAGCGGCGTATCGGACAGTGTCACCGCCTCTTCGGTCAGCGCCACATTGAAGTTGGAAATGCCGATATTGCGCGCCTTGCCGGCCTTGCGCACCGCGTTCAGCGCGCCGATCCGCTCGGCAAGCGGCACCTCGCTTTTCGGCCAGTGCAAAAGCAGCAGATCGACATGGTCGGTCTTCAGCTTTGCAAGGCTTTCATCGACGGAGGCGAGAAAATCGTCGTGGCGGAAGCGGTCCACCCAGACCTTGGTGGTGAGAAAGATATCGTGCCGGGAAATGCCGGACTGTGCGATGACCTCGCCGACGGCGCCTTCGTTCTTGTAGACCTGCGCGGTATCGACATGGCGGAAACCGAGTTTCAGCGCTGCCGGCAAAATGCGCCGCACATCATCTTCCGGAATGCGGAAGGTGCCGAAACCCAGGGCGGGAATATTCGCGCCATTCGCGCTGACGTCATACATGGGATGTCTCTCCTGCTTGCTGAAAACATGGCCGGTGGAAAATGCCGGGCGGGAAGCCGTCTTCCATTAACTGGTATCGAAGCGATCGGTTTCAAAGCGTTTCGACGCAATTGTCCAGGCGTGCCATTGCGGGCGGTGCTGCGCGGCGATAACAGTCGGATGCAGAAGATCATAGTGCGGTGTGGATTTGAACAGGCGGACGGGAGGAGATATCGCATGTCGCGCTCACAACGGCTTCTCGACCTGTTGCAGGTCCTGCGCTCCCGCCGCATGCCGGTCAGCGGCGCGGTTCTTGCCGCCGAGACCGGTGTCAGCCTGCGCACGCTCTACCGTGACATAGCGACACTTCAGGCGCAGGGCGCCGATATCGCGGGCGAGGCGGGCGTCGGTTATGTGCTGCGCCCCGGCTTCCTTTTGCCGCCGCTGATGTTTTCCGGGCAGGAAATCGAGGCGCTGGTGCTGGGCTCGCGCTGGGTCGCGGGCCGCGCCGATGCCGGGCTGGCCGAGGCCGCCTGCGCCGCGCTCGTCAAGATCGCCGCCGTTCTGCCCGATGGCCTGCGCGAGGAACTCGACAATTCCACGCTTCTCGTCGGGCCGGGACAGGGTCCGGTGGCCGTCCATGTCGACCTGGCGGCCATTCGCGAGACCATCCGCAGGCAGGACAAGGTGGCGATGACCTATCGCGATGAAAAGGGAGAGCTGACGGAGCGGGTGATCTGGCCGTTTGCGCTCGCGTTTTTTGATCTGGTGCGGGTGGTGCTGGCGTGGTGCGAGACACGGCAGGATTTCCGCAGCTTCCGGGCCGACCGCATTGAAAGCTTCCGTCCTCTGGACGCCCGCTACGGCCGCCGCCGCCAGGCCCTGCTGAAAGAATGGCGCGAGCGCGAAAAACAGCGGCGACGCGGTCATGCTGACAAAAACTGACAGCATAGGGGTCTAGAAACCGTTCATTCGCAACACAGGAGAACGACCATGACCCACCCCGATTTCACCATTCTCTATGTCGACAATCCGCCGGCCAGCACGGAATTTTACAAGGCTCTTCTGCGGGCCGATCCCGTTGAATCCTCCCCGACCTTTTCCCTGTTCGTGCTTGCCAATGGCATGAAGCTCGGCCTCTGGTCGCGGCACACGGTGGAGCCGAAGGCGGCGGTGACGGGCGGCGGCGGCGAGCTTGCCTTCCGGGTCGAAAACGATGCGCAGGTGGACAGGATTTTTGCGGACTGGAAGGCTAGAGGCATCGCCATTCCACAACAGCCGACGCGCATGGAATTCGGTTACACCTTCACCGCGACCGACCCCGACAGCCATCGCCTCCGGGTCTATGCTTTCGCTGGCTAGGCAGGCTGAGTTCAGGCCTCGGCCAGATCCAGGGCAGGCCTCCGCGCGCTCCTCATCGCTGTTCCCCGCAACAAGTCTAAGGATGTCGCAGGCGCGCGCCGGCCGACGCGCACCGCAATGAGGGTGGGATGCACCCGAATGCGACAATCGCTTGCCGCATCTTATGCCTTACGCCTTCACCGCCACCACGAAAAGCCGGGGGAAGCGCAGCAGCAGCCGGCCGTCGGCCATGGGCGGATAGGCCGCCTTGATACGCTGCGTATAATCGGCGAGGAAAGCGTCACGGTTTTCCTCGCCGGCGGCGGCCAGATAGGGGCGCAGCCCCGTGCCCTTCACCCATTCCACGATGCTTCCGGCATCCTTCATCGGATGATTGTAGATGGTGTGCCACACATCCACACGGGATGATTTCGGCGCCAGCGCGTTGAAATAGTCGGACGGCGCGGGCAGCGGCTTGCGCCGCAATCTGCCGCCGGCAAACGTGTCTTTCCACGGGCCGCCCGCACCGGTTTCCTCCATGGCGCGATGTGTCGGCTCGTCGAGATTGTCCGGCATCTGCACCGCCAGGACGCCGCCGCTTTCCAGCTGGTCCATCAGCTGCGCAAGCACGGCAAGATGATCGGGCACCCATTGGAAAACCGCGTTGGCGTAAAGCAGGTCGGCCTTCTGCGCCGGCCGCCAGTCGGAAAGATCGGCCTTGCCGAAGCGCGTATTCGGCAGCCGGTCCGCCGCCTTTTCCAGCATGTCGTCGTCGCTGTCGATGCCGGTAATGACATTGACGCCGTAGCGGTCGGTCAGAAGCTCGGTGGAATTGCCCGGCCCGCAGCCGAGATCATAACCGTTCAGCACCCGCTCCAGCGGCACCTGGGCCAGAAGGTCCCGCGCGGGACGCGTCCTCTCGTCCTCGAATTTCAGATATTGCTGGGCCGACCATGCCATGATTTCCTCCTGCCAGAGCATGTCGGGTAAATCGGCGCGGCGGTTTACGTCCGGACAATGCGTAAGAATAAAAACCGCAATACGGCCGGCGATTCCGCTTGAAGCGGAGATGCGCCGAAGCGTTGCGGCCCCTCAAGCATCGCATGGGCGAAATCTACCCGCCATCATCCGACGCATGAATTATTGTGATGAACCTATTCATCAACCTTTTGTTTCGCCTCATAAAACATCTTTTCCGGGGCGTCACTTTGTTATTTTCCATCAAAATCAGAAATCGCGGCAATTAAAACTTGACCTCGCCCGGCCGGAGGCATTCACTCCGGCCGATTTTCCAAAGCATGTCCAGCAAAGTGTAAAACGGTTTTACGTCCGGAGATGCGCAGGGAAGAAACAACCCATTTCCGGCAGAAGTGTAAAACCGTTTTGCGCCCGGAAATGCGACCAGAGAAAAAGACGGAGCGTTTTCGCCAGGCGCAAACGCTGAAGACAGGAGACCGTAATGAGCGTCGATACCGCCCCCCGATCAACCACCTGGACCTATGTTGACGGTCAATGGCTGCCCGGCAATCCGCCGCTCATCGGCCCGACCTCGCATGCCATGTGGCTGGCCTCCACGGTGTTCGACGGCGCGCGCTGGTTCGATGGCGTGGCGCCCGATCTCGATCTGCATTGCCAGCGTATCAACCGCTCGGCCGCCAATATGGGCATGAAGCCGACCATGACCGCGGAAGAGATCGAGGCGCTGGCGCTGGAAGGCGTCAAGAAATTCGACGGCAAGATGGCGATCTACATCAAGCCGATGTATTGGGCCGAACATGGCATGCCCGGCAGCGTCGTTGCGCCGGACGCCAATTCCACGCGTTTTGCCCTGTGCCTGTTCGAGGCGCCGATGGATGCCGGCAAGCCGCTGACGCTGACGGTGTCGCCATTGCGCCGTCCGTCGCCGGAAACCGCCATGACCGACGCCAAGGCCGGCAGCCTTTACCCCAATAGCGGCCGCGCCATTCTGGAAGCCCGCTCGCGCGGTTTTGACAATGCCCTGATGCGCGACATGAACGGCAATGTCGCCGAATCCGCTTCGGCCAACATCTTCATGGTCAAGGACGGCGTCGTCCTGACCCCGGTTCCGAACCGCACCTTTCTGGCCGGCATCACCCGTTCGCGCGTGATCGGCCTCCTGCGCCAGGCCGGTTTCGAAGTGCGGGAAGCGACGCTTTCGGTCGAGGATTTCCGCGAGGCGGACGAAATCTTCTGCTCGGGCAATTATTCGAAGGTGTCGCCGGTGGTGAAGCTCGATGACCGCGAATTGCAGGCCGGCCCCGTCGCCCGCAAGGCGCTCGATCTCTACATGGACTGGGCGCGTCTCGGCGCAGACGTTTAAGGTCGGGTAAATCCGTTTTTCGAGAGGCCGCGGCGGGCTTGCCTGCCGCGGCCTCTCGTTTGGAGAGTCCATGATTTCCCGTAAAAATCGAGGGGGAATTTAATCCAATTTTAGAGGACCACGCGCTAGCTTGCGGCATTATCGATTTGGGCTAGTGGGGGCCGCCAAATGTCTTTCAGCATACGCAATATACTTGTGGGCTTTTTTCTCCTCGTCGGCATCGCGCTGGCCGGCTTCGTCGGCAACGGCATGCTGCAATCCGTGCAGCGCGCCCGCAGTTTTTCAGAGGTGGCGCAGCTCGTTTCGCTCGACAGGCTGCTTTTTAACGCCTTGCTGAACTTTCGCAGCGAGCGCGGCAACAGCGCCTCGGCGCTGACCGTCGATCCGGCCAAGAC
Source organism: Agrobacterium sp. NPDC089420 (assembly GCF_044900305.1). NCBI lineage: Bacteria > Pseudomonadati > Pseudomonadota > Alphaproteobacteria > Hyphomicrobiales > Rhizobiaceae > Agrobacterium > Agrobacterium sp. NPDC089420. The sequence goes on from NZ_JBJDMY010000004.1 coordinate 310,807, forward strand.
GGCCAATACCATCGCCAGCGTCCAGGCGTCGCGCCAGAAGGTGGATGCGGCCATGCAGGCCTTCCTTGAACAGTCCGCCGCGCTCGACCAGACCGGCCTTCAGACGCCGCTCGGCCGCGTGAAGGATATTTACGCGCAATTCCTGGAGCTGCGCAAAAAGGTCGACGCTAACGTCACCCTGCCGCTCGACCGTCGCGAGAACGGGTTGGACAAGACGGTGCTTTCACTCGGTCAGGAGTTTCTCACCGCGCTTGAAACGGGATCGACGGCGGTGGAAGGCGAGGTCCGTTCGCTGGACCAGGGCCTGACCGGGCTCATCCAGTTGCGGTCTTACGGCTGGTCGGCGCGCGCGCTCGGCGGCAGCGCCACCGTCGTCATCAATGCGGTCGTGGCCCAGCAGCGGCCGCTGACCCCGCAGGAAACCCAGCAGCTCGGCAATTTCGATGCCGGTGCGGCCTTTGCCTGGAAAGCCACCGGCGACCTCGTCGCGCATGAATCGACGCCGCAGGCGTTGAAGGATATCTATGCCGTGGCCGACCGGACCTATTTCAAAGGCGATTTCGTCACGCAGCGTGCGAAGTTGATCGACGACCTGAATAATGGCCGCCCGCCGGCCTTCACCATCGACACCTGGCGCAATACCGTCACGGCCAATCTCGATACGGTTGCGAAGATCGCCTCCGAAGCGATGGATATTCTCAATGCCAATGCCGAAAAGGCCAGGCAGGACGCCTTTGTCGGCGCGCTGATCTATCTCGCGGCCTTCCTCCTGACCCTCGGCGTCTGCATTCTCTGCCTCGGCGTCATTATCGGCCGCGTCACCCGCCCGATCAGCCATCTGACCCGGGCGATGATGGAATTGTCCAGCGGCAACCTCACCATCGATGTGCCCGGCGCCCGGCGGGGCGACGAAATCGGCGAGATGGCCCGCGCGGTGGAAGTCTTCCGCGAGGCTGCCATTCGCAACCGCGAGCTGGAGGCGCAGGCGGATGCCAATCGCGACAGGGCCGAGCGTGACCGTTTCGAATTGCAGCGACGTGCCGAGACCGAAGCCGAGGACCGGCTCAACCAGGCAACCGCTTCGCTGGCGGGCGGCCTGCGCCGTCTCGCCTCCGGCGACATGGTCTGCGAGATCGCCACGCCGCTGGCGCCGCAATTCGAGACGCTGCGGCATGACTTCAACAGCTCCGTCGTGCAGCTGCGCGAGGCGCTGGCCAGCGTCGGCAACTCCGTGCAGGCGGTGAATGGCGGCGCGCACGAAGTGTCGTCCGCATCCGACGACCTTTCCCGCCGCACCGAGCAGCAGGCCGCCTCGCTGGAAGAGACCGCCGCGGCGCTGGAGGAGATCACCGCCAATGTCACCGCCACTTCGAAGCGCACGAGCGCCGCGCGCGACACGGTGCGTGAAGCGCGCACCAAGGCCGACCTTTCCGGCAAGGTGGTGCGTAACGCCGTCTCCGCCATGGAACGCATCGAAGATTCGTCGCGCCAGATCGGCCAGATCATCGGCGTCATCGATGAGATCGCTTTCCAGACCAACCTGCTGGCGCTGAATGCCGGCGTCGAGGCCGCAAGGGCGGGCGAGGCCGGCAAGGGCTTTGCCGTCGTGGCGCAGGAAGTGCGCGAACTGGCGCAGCGTTCCGCCAATGCCGCAAAGGAAATCAAGCAGCTCGTCAACGCCTCGGCGGTCGCCGTCGGCGAAGGCGTGAAGCTGGTCGCCGATACCGGCATCGGCCTCTCCGAGATCGAGCAGCTGGTGCTCTCCGTCAACAGCCACATGGACGCCATCGCCACGGCGGCGCAGGAACAGTCGGCAGGTCTCTCCGAGGTCAACACCGCCGTCAATCACATGGATCAGGCCACGCAGCAGAATGCCGCCATGGTCGAGGAAATGAATGCCGCCGGAGCGGGGCTTGCGCAGGAATGCGCCAACCTGCAGGCGCTGCTGGCGCAATTCCAGCTCGGCCAGCAGACCTTGACGTTACGGGAGACGGCCCGGCAGATGCGGCGCGCCGCAAGTCCTGTGCGCGCTCCGGCCGCACCGGTCGCCGCGCCGCCGCGGCCCCGCCCCATGGCCAAGCATGGCAATGCGGCGCTGGCCGTGAAGGGTGATGACTGGACGGAGTTCTGACTTCGCAAATCCAGCCCCCGTCATCCGATGGCGCGGGTTCGCCACACTCGCCGTCCTCGCTTCCAAAGGCGGTGTATGGAAACTTTTCCGCCGTCATCCCCGGGTCAAGCCCGAGGAAGACGGCGGAGGTGGTGACAACGGACCGTGCTCCCCCTGCTTCCCCGCAATGGCGTCAGTCTCGTTCAACGGCGGCTGGCGGCCTTCAGAAACATCGGCCTCAGACTTTCCGCACATCCGGCAGCGCGGCGGCAAGTGCCCTGAGCGGCGCCGTCATATGTTTGTCACGCCGCATCGCCAGCGCGATCCGGCGCTCCAGCGGCGGCTCCAGCGCGCGCCATTCAAGCCCGGATGCCGCGCCTTCATGCTCCATCGCCATGCGCGGTACGATGGCGACCCCAAGCCCCGCACCCGCGAGTTTCTTGATGGCTTCGACGCTGCCAAGCTCCATGGCGGGCTGCACGGTTCGGCCGCTCCCTGAAAACCATTGGTCCACCAGCCGGCGCGTATTGCCGCCTTCGTAGAGCAATAGCGGCTGTGTCGACAGCGTCTCGGCATTCAGCGTCTTTTCGCCTTCGCCGCGCGGGAAGACCGCGACGAGCTCGTCAAGGTGGATTTCGCGGATATCGAGGCTGCGGCCGCTGGCGGGCAGGGCCACCACCGCCGCGTCGATCGTATTGGCCTCCAGAAGCCGAAGTATATCGTGGGTATTGCCGGTCTGCACCACGATGTCGATGCCGGGCATCGCCTGGCGGATGCGGCTGAGCACCGGCGGCAAGAGATAGATGCAGGCGGTGGCGCCCGTGCCGATGCGCAGCCGTCCGGTTGCGCCGCTGCGATGCGGCGCGACGGTCTCGATGGCATGCGCCACCTCTTCGGCAATCCGTCTTGCATGGATGAGGAAATCCCGGCCGGCCGCCGTCGGTTGCGCACGCCTGCCGACCCTTTCGATCAGCCGCACGCCGAGCTGTTTTTCAAGCAGCCTGATATGCAAGCTGATGGCCGGCTGCGTCAGCCCGGCCTTGTCGGCGGCAGCGGAAAAACTGCCGAGATCGGCCACATCCATGAAGCTGCGCACCTGCCTGAGATCGAGGTCCATCATCAAAGAAAACCTTATCGTTTGTATAAGACAGATAATCTTTATTTTGGCTGCGTCGCAATGCACAATAACGGCGTGAATGATCCGCAGGACAAGAGAATGACCCTTTCCACCGCCTCCAGCCTTTTGATCCGCCCCTGTGAAGAGGCGGATATTCCAGCCATTACCGAAATCTACCGGGATGCCGTACTCTATGGCCGCGCCAGCTTCGAGATCGATCCGCCGGCGGTGGAGACGATGGCCGAGCGCCGCCGCCTACTGGTGGAGGGCAATTACCCCTATCTCGTCGCCGAATGCGACGGAAAGGTAGCCGGATATGCCTATGCCGGTGCCTATCGTGCCCGCCCGGCCTATGGCGCGGCGGTCGAGGATTCCGTTTATATCGATCCGGCCATGAAAGGCTTGGGCATCGGCCGCAAGCTGCTCGAGGCGCTGATCGCGGCGGCCACCGCGCGTGGCTTCCGCCAGATGATCGCCGTCATCGGCGACAGCGCCAATGCGGCGTCAGTCGGCGTCCACCGCGCCGCCGGTTTCGAGCATGTCGGCACCTTCCGGTCCATCGGTTGGAAACACGGTCAATGGCTGGATACGGTGCTGATGCAGCGCGCTCTCGGCGAGGGCGACACCACGCCGCGTTTCTGAATCCCGGGCGGGACGGCGAAAAACGCGAAAGGTTTCACCTGAAATGTCGCCGTCACCTGATGGCTCAGGGCTTTGTGGAGCCGGGGATTTCAACCTTCAGCGTATCGCCGGCAAGCTCGCTGCCCAGCTCCACGGCCTTGGTCTTCTTGTCATAGACGCAGATATGGCTGACCGTCGCATCCGTGCCTTTCGCCTTGCCGGTAAGGATCGCCAGACCGTAATTCTCGCTGCCGACGGGATCGACCACCGCCTTGGAGTCCTCGATCATGTCCTTTGCTCCGGCAAGGCAGGCGGTCTGCACATCGGCCACGAATTCCTTCCACGCCTCATCGGAGGACGCCGCGGCGGGGAGCGCAAGCGATGACAAGGCGCCGACGAGGATGACGGAGCGGATCGCGAGGCGTGGGAGGAGACGGGTCATGGAATTTCCTTCCTGCAATTTCGGCAAAAGAGAACCGATAGGGTGGAAAACGGTACGCCAGGGTTGTGAAACAAATATGGTGGCGGCGCTGTTGAGAGGAATTTTCTCTTTTGTCGGAACATTTTGATATTTCGCAGGTTGCCCAAATTGAGGTTCGCTCCTATGGTCCGCTCACACGGTTTCTAGGAGCGGTAACCCGCTGCAAAAAGGAGTAAAAACCATGGCCTTCGAACTTCCCGAACTCCCCTACGACTACGACGCGCTTGCACCCTACATGTCGCGCGAGACGCTCGAGTTCCATCACGACAAGCACCACAAGGCATATGTCGACAACGGCAACAAGCTTGCGGCCGAAGCCGGTCTTTCCGACCTGTCGCTCGAGGAAGTCGTGAAGAAGTCCTTTGGCACCAATGCCGGTCTCTTCAACAATGCGGCCCAGCACTACAACCACGTCCATTTCTGGAAGTGGATGAAGAAGGGCGGCGGCGGCAACAAGCTGCCGGGCAAGCTGGAACAGGCATTCGCCTCCGATCTCGGCGGTTACGACAAGTTCAAGGCCGATTTCATCGCTGCCGGCACCACCCAGTTCGGCTCCGGCTGGGCATGGGTTTCGGTCAAGAACGGCAAGCTTGAAATCTCCAAGACCCCGAACGGCGAAAACCCGCTGGTTCATGGCGCTGATCCCATCCTCGGCGTCGACGTATGGGAACACTCCTACTACATCGACTACCGCAACCTGCGTCCGAAGTACCTCGAAGCCTTCGTCGACAACCTCATCGACTGGGACTACGTCCTGGAGCGTTACGAAGCCGCTGTGAAGTAAGGCCTGCGGAACGGAATTTTCGAACACCCGGCGGTTACGCCGGGTGTTCTGCTTTCTGCGCCTCCACTTGTCACAAGCCTGTCATCAGCCGGGTTTATCGCGGCGCATCATGACTGAAAAAACTTTCCCTCTCTTCTCCTTCGGCATCGTCGCCGATCCCCAATATGCCGATGCCGATCCCCGTCCGGATATGGGCCGTTATTACGCCGAAAGCCCGAAAAAGCTCTCGGAGGCGATAGAAAGCTTCAACCGAGAAGACCTCGCCTTCGTGGTGACGCTCGGCGACATCATCGACCGCGGCTTTGAAAATTTCGATGCAATCCTTGCCGTTTACGATGGGCTTCGACACCGCTCGGTGCTGCTGCCGGGCAATCACGACTTCGCTGTCGCCGCCGAGCATCTGCCTGATATCCATGCCCGTCTCGGCATGTCCGCTCCCTGGCATGATTTCGCCATCGGGGATATCCGCTTCGTGGTGCTTGATGGTAACGAGGTCAGCCTTTTTGCCCCGCCGCCCGGCGATCCGCGCCGCGCAATCGCGCAGGACCGGTTGAAGGGTCTCAAGGATGCGGATGCGATCAATGCGCAGGAGTGGAACGCCTCGCTCAGCGACGAGCAATTCGAATGGTTGCGGACTGTTCTGGAAAAGGCGGATGCGGCGGGCGAAAAAGTGATCGTGCTGTGCCATTATCCCGTCTATCCGGAAAATGCCCACAACATGTGGGACGCGCCGCGCATCCTCGATCTCCTCGGCCGCCATCCGTCGGTCGCCGCATGGTTCAACGGCCATAATCACGAGGGCAATTACGGCCTGCTGGGCGCCACCCACTTCGTGAATTTCAAGGGCATGGTGGATACGCCCGACCAGAACACCTTCGCCATCGCCGATGTCTTTGCGGACCGGATCGTCATTCGCGGTTTTGGACGCGAGGAGGATCGGGTGCTGGAGTATTTGCGGTAGAAGTGCTGCCTTGCTGTGATGCCGGACCTCTCTCGAAGCCCTCATTCCTGTGCTTGTCACAGGAATCCAGCCAGCCCAAGTCCTTGGGCTGAAAAGAGTCCTCTCGCCGCGCAGACGCGCGTCGACTGGATTCCTGTGACAAGCACAGGAATGAGGGCAGAGAGGGGTGCTCCGACACATAACAGAGGCTGCGCGCTGCACTAAATCTCGTGCTCGTCGCACCGCCAGCTCAATCTGCCGCGCGTTCCGGAGTTCTGTTTCCCAACTGGTTGCTTTGCCAGCCGCTCATCCACACTTGCCGCAGCTTCTCGCCTTCCAGCTTGAAGAAGCTGCCGGTCGTTTCGCAGCTCAGCACCCGGTCCGAGCGGAAGTTGCGGATGGCCTGCCGCAGCTCGCACCAGGCGACGATGTTCACCGTCTGCGAATAATAGATCACCGCAATCGGGCGAATCCGCCGTTGCGTTTCCGCACCGGTTTCGTCGCGATAGCCGATATCCAGCCGTTCCTCGTCGCGCACCGCCCGCCTGACCGTGGCAAGATCGACGCCCGCCGGCGCCGGCGCGATGATGCCCCAGGCGTGCAGGGCATTGGCGCAGAGCGTCTTCGACAGCGGTTCGGGCAGGGAGGCGACGATCTTGTCGCCGGCCTTTTTTGCCGCCCGCCGCAATTCGGTATCGCCGATGCGGTCGACCATGGCGAGTGCGAGCACGATCGCCTCCGTTTCCTCGATGGAAAACATCAGCGGCGGCAGGCTGAAGCCGGGACGCAGGATATAACCGACGCCGCGCTCGCCTTCGATGGGCACGCGCATGGTCTGAAGCGCGGCTATGTCGCGATAGACCGAACGTGCCGTCACCTCCAGCGTTTCGGCAATCGTCTGGGCGGTAACGGGCCGGCGCGCCAGCCGCAGGATCTGGATGATCTCGAACAGTCTCGATGCCTTGCGCATTGCCGCCTTTCCCTGTGGCCCCGCCAGGCAACTGACATAACGCTGTCAGTTGGGTTTTCTTATAAACGGAAAAACACATTGAGAAACAGGGGTTTTCCCGAATGTGTCATGGATCGTCTGGGGAGATACTGACATGAGTTACGCCGAAAATCTCTGGCTTTTCTTTCTCGTCCTGTTCGGCATCATCATCCTGCCCGGCATGGACATGTTGTTCGTGCTGGCAAGCGCGCTGACGGGCGGCAGGAAAACCGGCCTCTCGGCTGCAAGCGGCATGAGCGCCGGCGGCATCGTGCATTCGCTTTATGGCGCGGCCGGCGTCGGCATGCTCGCCGCCTGGATGCCGTCGCTGTTCCTGCCGCTTCTGATTGCCGGGGCTGCCTATATGGTCTGGATCGGCATCGGCCTGATGCGCAGCGCCATCGTCGTTAATGGCGGCGAGGCGCAGGCGGGCGCTTCGGTGAGAACGGCGTTCTGGCGGGCGGTGCTGACCTGCCTCTCCAACCCGAAGGCCTATCTGTTCATGATGGCCGTCTATCCGCAATTCCTCAAACCGGCCTATGGCCCGATCTGGATGCAGGGGCTGGTCATGGGCGTGATGGTGGCGGCGACGCAGTTTGCCGTCTATGGCGCGCTGGCGCTGACGGCGGATAAAAGTCGGCAATGGCTGGTGTCTTCGCCCGGCGCCACCATCTTCATCGGCCGCGCCGCCGGTTTCATGCTGGTTGCCGCAGCCCTGCTGACACTTTGGGAGGCCCTGTCCTAGACTTCTGTTTTCACGATAAAATTCACCGCAATGTGACTTCTTTTCGCCTTGCGGACAGGGCATCCTCGCGCTGTTCCATCAAGCCTCCGGCCCCGGCCGGAATCAAGGAGAGAGTTTATGAAACTGAAAACCATCGCGGCGGCCATGCTTTTCGGCTGTCTTTGCGCCGGAGCGGTCTATGCTGCCGGCGAAGTCGAAAAGCGTGAAGGCATGATGAAGCAGATCGGCGGCTCCATGGGGGCGCTTGCCGCCATCTCCAAGGGCCAGAAGCCCTTCGATGCCGAAGCCGTGAAAGCCGCCGTGACGACCATCAGCACCAATGCCAAGGCTTTCCCCGACCAGTTCCCCGCCGGCACCGAGACCGGCAGCGCCGCCGCTCCCGCCATCTGGGAAAATTTCGACGACTTCAAGGCCAAGGCGGCCAAGCTCGGCGCCGATGCCGACACGGTTCTTGCCAATCTCCCCACCGACCAGGCGGGCGTCACCACCGCCATGCAGACGCTTGGCGCCGATTGCGGTACCTGCCACCAGACCTATCGTCTGAAGAAATAAATCGCGAATGTCAAAACGCCGCTTCCCGGCGGCGTTTTTCTTTTCGAAAGACACCTGGTCAGGTCGGGTGAGAATGGGGAGAGGAGTATGTCCTCCATTTGGACGAAGCTTCTGGGCGGGGCCGTGGTCGCGGCCATTGCGGGCTACGGAATTTTCACCTGGGTCACGGCGCCCGAGCGCCAGGCCCCCAGCCATTGGGTGAGCCTCGGCGAGCCGGATCTGGCCAATGGCGAAACGCTGTTCTGGGCGGGCGGCTGCGCAAGCTGTCATGCCGCGCCGGATGCCACCGGCGATGCGCTGTTGACGCTCGCCGGCGGACAGGCGCTCAAAAGCCCCTTCGGCACCTTCCATGTGCCCAATATTTCCTCCGATCCGCAGCACGGTATCGGCGGCTGGACGCTGGCGGAATTCGGCGATGCCATGACGCGCGGGGTGGGAAAGAACGGCGAACATCTTTATCCGTCCTTCCCCTACGCTTCTTATGCGCGCATGACGCAGAAGGATGTCAACGACCTCTTCGGTTATCTGAAAACCCTGCCGGCCAGCCAGAACGACGCGCCGGATCACGACCTGCCGTTCCCGTTCAACCTGCGCATGGCGCTGGGCGGCTGGAAATTCCTCTATTTCGACACGGCGGCGCCGGCCCGCGTTGAACTTGCCAACGCCAATGCCGAATTGCTGCGCGGCCAATATCTGGTGGAAGGGCCGGGCCATTGCGGCGAGTGCCACACGCCGCGTGATGCGCTTGGCGGTTTCCTGAACGACAAGTGGCTGGCCGGCGGCCCCAACCCGGAAGGCGAGGGCCGTATTCCCGACATCACGCCCGGCTCCGACAGCATCGGCGCCTGGACGACGGCCGATATTGCCGGCTATCTGGAAACCGGCTTCACCCCGGAATTCGACAGCGTCGGCGGCTCCATGGTCAAGGTGCAGCAGAACATGGCGCATCTGACGGCGGAAGACCGCAATGCGATTGCTGCCTATCTGAAGGCGATACCGTCGCGATAAAAGGGCATGGCTGAGTTGCACTCGCCACGCGCTCCACGTCATGCTCTGGCCTGTCCCGAGCATCTGCAACCGATCGACTGTAAGATACGTGATTGAACCCTCGGGACAGGCCCGAGGATGACGGACGAGAGCACGGCGGCCCAACGGCCCCCGCCAGCAGATCAAACCAACCGTGCCATTGACTCCCGTTCGCGCCCGGCGGATAACAACCTTGTGATGGTTCCTTCCGGACGTTCCGGAAGGTGAAAAGGGAACACGATAGGGAGAATCCTCATTCGTGGCTGCCCCCGCAACTGTGAGCGGAGAGCCTGAAACGAAATGCCACTGGCAAGCCATCCCGTCGGAAACCGAGGTTTCCAATAAGACGAGGGCGATACCGGGAAGGCGTTTCAGGTTTTGACCCGCAAGCCAGGAGACCTGCCATCACGGAAATGTCCATGCCGGCGGGGTGTCCGGAAGAGCGGAATGTCAGGGCCGTCGGTTCGATGCCCCTGTGTCAGTCTCGTATCCCCGTGGTGAAGTGTATCGCATGTGGTCTCGTGGCTCCGGCCATTCGGCCGCATCTTATGGCGCGGGGTCGCGCCGGGAGAGGGGTCACCATGTCAATCCAGCAGAATACGGCCAATGCCGCCGTTTCCGCAAAAACAGCCAGCGTCGCGCAATCGTTGACGGCGATCGTGCTGGGCCTGTTCGTCGTCGGTTTTGTCGGCTTTTCGCATGTGGAAGCCGTTCACAATGCCGCGCATGACACGCGTCATGCCAATGCCTTCCCCTGCCATTGAGGGGCGCGGCATGTCGTTTTTTCGCAATATCGTCTTTACCGCCGTTCTCGTCGGCATCGTCGGCGGTTTCGCCGTCTCGGCCATGCAGGCTTTCGGCACCACGCCGCTCATCCTTCAGGCGGAAACCTATGAAAGCGCCGGCGGCGAAGCGGCCCACAGTCACGATGCGACGGCGCCCGGTGCTGCGGCTCCTGCCCATGAGCATAATGACGAGGCCTGGGCTCCGGCCGATGGCTTCGAGCGCACCGCCTATACCGTTGCCGCCAATGTGCTGACCGCCATCGGCTATGCGCTGGTGCTGACCGGCCTCATCTCGCTGCGCGGCGCCGATGCCGGCTGGCGCGAGGGTCTTCTGTGGGGTGTCGCCGGTTTCGCCGCCGTCATGCTGGCGCCGATGATCGGCCTGCCGCCGGAATTGCCGGGCAGCCCGGCTGCAGCCCTTGAGGCGCGGCAGATCTGGTGGCTCTCGACGGTCGCCGCAACCGCGGGCGGCATTGCGCTGATCGCGTTTCGCCGCGAACCCTGGGCCATCATTCTGGCTCTGGTGTTGATCGTCGCGCCGCATGTGGTGGGCGCGCCATTGCCGCCGGAAGGCGAACATGCGCTGGCGCCGCTGCCGCTGGAGCGACAGTTCATCGTTGCCGCCACCATCACCAGCTTCGTTTTCTGGGCGCTGATCGGTACGTTGAGCGCGTTTTTCCTGAAGCGCTTCCAGCAGGCTTGAAACCATGCAGGACGCAGCGCAATGGAGTGAGGAACTCGATGCGCTGCGTTTTGCCGTTCCCGGTCACGGCGCTTTCTGCGCCGTGCACCGCCTTGCCTTCAAGGCTGTTCTTGGGGCAACACCGGGTCGCGAGGCGGCCCTCGCCTGTTTTCATGAACACGAGGCTGCTTTTATCGCTGCGGCGCTCGGCAAGATCAAACGTTCGAATTTGCCCGCCGGCCGCAGCCTGCATTTGAACAGCCGCGATATTCGCCGTGCGATTGCCGGCGAGGAGCCGGAGTTTGCGGCGCGTGTGTGCCGGGTGCTTGATCGGCGGTAGTCATCGCTGTTCTCACCTCCGTCATCCCGGCCTTGAGCCGGGATCCAGTCAGCCCAAGTCCTTGGGCTGAAAAGACTCTTTTCGCCGCGCAGACGCGCGTCGGCTGGATTCCGGCTCAAGGCCGGAATGACGGAGAGAGCATATTAAAGACGGCAAAGGCCGGTCCGCCTCACCGATGCTCCGCCGCAAAAACCTGAAGTTCCGACTCGGCTTCCGGACCAAAGAGGCCGAGGTTTTTCAGAATTTCTACCGCAAAGCTGACCGGCGCACTGCCGGCGGCCGTGATGACGCCGCCGTCGCTGACCGCCTTCGGCTGGTCGCGATAAAGGCCGTCGCCACGATAGGCCGGATAGGCCTTGTGTGAGGCGAGCGAATTGCCGGTATGGGCTACATGGTTCAGGATACCGGTGCCCGCCAGCGCGCTTGCCGCCGCGCAGATGCCGGCAACCAGCCGGTCCTTTTCGCGAAACCGCTTGACCAGCCCGCCAAGATCGGCGGCCGTGCCCTTTTCCCAGCTGAGACCGCCGGGAATGACGAGCGCATCGAAATCAACGGGATCGAGCGCGTCATAGGAGGCGTCGGGCGTCACATTCAGCCCGCCCATCGAGGTTACCGGCCGCCCGTCCGGGGTGGCATGAACGATCTCGACGCCGAGATAGCTGCGTGCCGCCGCCGCAAGCAGCGCCGGTTCCCAGTCCGCAAAATCCTGCGCCAGCGCAATGGCGATCCGTGTCATGGCCGTCTCCGTCGGTTTCGGTCAGGCAATCGACTGCATGTAGCGCATGCCTGTGACCGGACGCGGCGCGAAATCCATGTTTTCGTAGAAACGATGCGCCGCCACATTGCCGGTCGTGGCGCTGACGGAAAGATAGTCGCAACCCAGCCGCTTGGCGATATCGCGGGCGCGTGACACCAGATGCTGGCCCGTGCCGTGGCCGCGATGGCCGTCGCGCACGAAGAGATGGTGCAGTTCAAGCCCGCGCCGGCCTTCCTGTGCCCTGTAGAGCGGCAGAAGCAGCGCGTAGCCGATCAGCGCGCCATCGGCTTCGGCGACAAGACCATGCACCCAGGGCAGGGGGCCGAACAGGTCGCGCTCAAGCTTGGCCGGGGTGATCGCTGCCGCATCGCCGTGGTAGGAGGCAAGCAGCGTGATCATCTCGTTGAGCTCGGGCAAATCCGTCTTGCGCGCGCCGCGAATGATGACGACGGGAGGTCTTTCCAGTGTAAGGGAGCTATCTTCGGTCATTTTTTCGGTCCTTTGGTCTTATCGGTGCCGTCAGGACGTTTGAAAACAACAAAGCCGCCTGACGGCGGCTTGTTGACAATATGATCTGTCGAGCCGCCCTTAGAGGTAGGCCCAAAAGTACGAGCAGGAGATGGGTGCGCGTTCGTTGATCATGGCGAATGCAATGCGCCCGAATCCGTGATCTGTCAAGCGGCTTCAATCGGCAAATCGTGCGATGGCGGCAACAATCGCGGCTTCCATTCCCGTGTCCCCTGTGGAATGCCCGGCTCCGTCAATGGCGATCAGCTCGCTTCCCGGCCATGCGGCGGCAAGCTCGTAAGCGGTGACGGGTGGTCCCTGCAGGTCGCGCATGCCCTGGATGAGCACGCCGGCAATGCCGGCAAGCCGGCCGGCATTGCGCAGAAGCACGCCGTCCTCCAGCCATGCCGCGTGGTGGAAATAATGGGCGCAGAGGCGGGCGCGGGTCAGGATGTAATCGCCGTCGCGCCATTTCTCTGGAAAGGCGGGGCTGGCCTCCGCGCTGATCGAACCCGCCTCCCACAAATGCCATTCAAGCGCCGCCATCCGGCGGATGCCGGGGTCAGGATCGTTCAAAAGCTGGAGATATGCGCCGACGGGATCGTCTGTCGCCAGGTGATCCGGGATAGCGGCGATGAAACGCTGCCACTGTTGCGGCAGAAACATCGCCAGCCCCTTGTAAAGCCAGTCGATCTCCTTTTGCCGCGTGGTGGTGACGCCGGCCAGCACCATCGCACGCACCCTTTTTGGGTAGCGCTGGGCATAGGCCAGCGCGAGCGTCGCGCCCCAGGAGCTGCCGTAAACCAGCCAGTCATCCACCGCAAGCGCGCAGCGGATGGTCTCCATATCGTCGATCAGGTGATGTGTGGTGTTGTGCGCCAGGCTCTCGGCGGCGTTCGGGGTGCTTTTGCCGCAGCCGCGCTGGTCGAACTGGATGATGCGATAGCGGGCGGGATCGAAATAGCGTCTGGCCGTCGCCGAAAGCCCGGAGCCGGGGCCGCCATGCAGCAGGATCGCCGGCCGTCCCGCCGGATTGCCGGCAATCGTCACATGCAGCCTGTGGCCTTCGGAAACCTCGAGGAAAACAGTGTCGAACGGGCTGGCCCCGGGAAATATTTCGGCCATCCGGCAATCCCTTCTTCAAGCAGGAGAGCGCGCATACAGGGCGCGGATGACAGTGGGATGTCAGCCCCGTTCCGGCTGGGCCTTAGTGATCCCCGCCGCACATGCCGTGGTCGGAAAGCGCGCGGATGACATAGCAATCCTCGATGGAATGGCCGTCGCAATGGGCGACGATGCGTTCCAGCTCGTGTTCCAGTTTGCGCAGCTTGGCGATTTTTTCGCGCACATCGGCCAGATGTTCGGCAGCGATTCGATCCGCCCCCTCGCACGGCATCTGCCGGTGCTGGCTAAGCGCGATCAGCTCGCGGATGGCCTCGATGTTCAGCCCGAGATCACGTGCGTGACGGATGAAGGCCAGCCTTTCGAGATCGGATTTTTCATAACGGCGCTGGTTGCCGTCCGAACGGTCCGCCTCGCGGATGAGGCCCATCTGCTCGTAATAACGGATCGTCGGCACCTTGACGCCGGTGCGTTTCGACAGTTCACCGATGGACAGCATGGCTTCCTCCATATCCCGCACACACCGGAAGGGCGGGATCCCCCGCCTTTCGTCGTCCGATGCTCTAGTTTCTAGAGATATGGCTTTTTCGCCTGCTGTTCAATGGGTCTCAGGCGGCGTCTTCCACGCCCAGCGCCTCAGCCAGCGCCTTGAGGACCTGGTCCTCGATGCTGGATGCGGCCTCGGGGCGCGCGGTGGCGGTCATTTCCAGCGCGGGCTTGGTGGTGGCTGCGCCGCTGTCGAGGTTCCACAGCGCAGCGGCAAGGCCGGCGGACATGCTGGCGGCGGGCGATACGGCCGCCGCGATGGTCTCGGCGCTCGAAATGGCACGATGCGCTGCCTGGGTCAGTTCCAGCAGGGCCTCGGTGGCGGAGTGGGCTTCCTTTGCCCTCGCCGGCGCGAGGCTGCGGATGGGAGCAGCGTAAAGGCTGCTGGTGGTTGCTGCGATAGTCGTCATGACTGAGTCCCCCTGAGTTCTGATGGGTAATTTAAGAACCGAAACATTCGCGAGGATTGCGTCGCACGGGGCTTGAAGGCAAAATCGTCCTCATATAGTATACCCCCCTATACTATATGAGGTGCTCATGTCGCATACGATCCGCAACAAGGACAAGCTTCTGGCCCGCATCCGCCGCCTGAAGGGGCAGATGGAGGCGGTGGAGCGCGCATTGGAGGATGCCAAGCCCTGCGGCGAGGTGCTGCAGCTGCTGGCCTCGGTGCGCGGTGCGTTGTCCGGGCTGACGGGGGAGGTGATGCAGGAGCATCTGCACGAACATGTGGTGCATGCCGAAAATGAAGGCGAGCGGGCGCGGGCGGCGGAGGAGCTGGCCCAGGTGCTGAAGACTTACATCCGCTAGCACCTCTGCCGAAGCGTCCGCGGTGTCGGGGAAAAGACATGCGCGGAACAAAATACCTTGAAGATCGAACAGGATTAGCGACATGACGACGACATCCGAATTCCCCGCCTCGGCCGCCCACGACCATGTTTTTCTCGGCCGGAACCATGAACGCAATGAAAAGCGCGTCTGGATGGTGATTGCGCTCACCACCGTGATGATGGTGGCCGAGATCGTCGCCGGCCACTGGTTCGGCTCCATGGCGCTGACGGCGGATGGCTGGCACATGTCCACCCATGCCGGCGCGATGCTGATTTCGGCGCTGGCCTATCTTTACGCCCGCCGTGAGGCGCGCAACCCGCGCTTCACCTTCGGCACCGGCAAGTTCGGCGATCTGGCGGGTTTCGCCAGTGCCGTCGTGCTGGCGGTGGTGGCGCTGCTGATTGCCGTCGAAAGCGCCATGCGCCTCGTCAACCCGGTCGAGATCGACTTCAACCAGGCGATCCTCGTCGCCGTCATCGGCCTTGCCGTCAATCTTGTCAGCGCCGTGCTTCTGAAGGATGACCACCACCACGATCACGGCCACGGTTCGCATGCCCATCACGGCCATGGCAGCCATGCCCATCACGATCACGGCGCGCACGCACATCATGGAGGCCATGGCGCAAAGGGCGGCAGGGACAATAATCTGCGCGCCGCCTATCTGCATGTGCTGGCGGATGCGCTGACCTCGGTCCTCGCCATCGTCGCCTTGCTGCTCGGCAAATGGAACGGCTGGTCCTTCCTCGATCCGCTGATGGGCATTGTCGGCGGTCTGGTCATCGCCCGCTGGTCATGGGGGCTGGTCCGCTCCACGGCGACGACGCTGCTCGATGCGGTGCCGCAGGCGGAGGATCTGCCGCAGGAAATCCGTGAAAGCGTGGAAACGGAAGAGGATCAGATAACCGACCTGCATGTCTGGCAGGTGGGGCCGGGGCATCACGCCGCCATCGTGGCCATCCAGTCACAGGCGCCGAAAGCGCCGGCTTTCTACAAGCAGAAACTTGCCGCCATCCATGAGCTGTCGCATGTGACGGTGGAAGTCAGCCCGGCAAGGGGCTGACGGAAATTTCTTATTCGGTATATTCCGAATAGGCGCTGCGCACCCATTCAGCCTGTGCTTCGGCCTTGTCCTCGGCGGAGGCGGCCTGCATGTCCTGATAGGCGGGCGCGCTGCCATTGCCGACGGCCCATAGCACATTGGCCAGCGAATGGGAAAGAATGGTGCTGGAAACGGTCGGATTGCCGGGGCCGCGTTTGACGGCCTGCTCTTCCGGCGTGGTCTGCGCCCCGCCGGCTTTTTCGATGTCGCGGATGCGACCCTGATAATTATATCCGCCAATATTGCTTTCGATCTGCATGTCGGTGATTCCGCGTTCAAAAGTTAACGAATGGTTAACGGCGGCGACTTGTCTGAAGCTTGCGCTTGCTGCGCTGCAGCGACGGTCGAGGGTTGACAGCCGGCGAAGGGGTGCTTCGTTTTTGCCTAATGAAGACGGGTCAGGAGGAGATTGCCAGCTTTGTCCCTCGCGGCATTGCAGTCCGGTTTAAATTTCTGGCACCGTAAACACCTCACTCCCGTCATTCCGGCCTTGAGCCGGAATCCAGCCGACGCGCGTCTGCGCGGCGAGAGAGTCCTTTCAGCCCAAGGACTTGGGCTGGCTGGATACCGGCTCAAGGCCGGTATGACGGAAAGAGGAAATCTCGCGGACGCGGCCAATCCGTTCCGGTGTCGGATTATGCCGTTTCCTTCTCCACCGGCACAACCGTTTCCTGGAGCTTCTCCGGCTCCTCCGCCGCTTCCGCCTTCACCTCCACCCCTTGCGAGGCGTCCGCCTCCTGCGGCGCGGGCGTCACCATGGCCGCCACCAGCGTGTCGAGGCCGATGCTGCCGACCGGCTTGCCGTCCTCGTCCACCACATGGGCCTGCGTCTCGTTGGCTTCCGACATGTCGCGGGCAATGGTTTCCAGCGTCGCGTTTTCCGGCACCGGCATGCCCTCGGGGCGGCTTTCGAGCGGCTCCATGACGGTGGTCGCCTGCAGCACGCGGCCGCGATTGACGTCGCGCACGAAGTCGGTGACGTAACCATCGGCCGGGGAAAGGATGATGCTCTGGCCGTCGCCCTGCTGCACCACTTCGCCGTCCTTCAGAATGGCGATATGGTCGCCGAGCCTGAGCGCCTCGTCGAGATCGTGGGTAATGAACACCACGGTCTTCTTCAGCTCCTGCTGCAGGTCGAGCAGCATGGTCTGCATGTCGACGCGGATCAGCGGATCGAGCGCCGAATAGGCCTCGTCCATCAGGAGAATATCGGCGTCATTGGCAAGCGCCCGGGCAAGGCCGACACGCTGCTGCATGCCGCCGGAAAGCTGGTTCGGATAATAATCCTCATAACCGGCAAGGCCGACACGCTCCAGCCAGTAACGGCCCTTTTCTTCGCTTTCCTTGCGCGGCACGCCCTGGATATCGAGGCCGTAGACGCTGTTTTCCAGCACCGTGCGGTGCGGCAACAGCCCGAATTTCTGGAACACCATCGCCGTCTTGTGGCGGCGAAATTTCCTGAGCGCCGAGGCGCTCATACCGCAGATATCCTCGCCGTCATAGAGAACTTCACCGGCCGTCGGGTCGATCAGCCGGTTGATGTGGCGGATGAGTGTCGACTTGCCGGAGCCGGAAAGGCCCATGACGACGGTGATCTTGCCGCCCGGCATGGTGATGTTGATGTTGTTGAGGCCGAGCACATGGTTGTGCCTGTCGTTCAGCTCGGCCTTGTCCATGCCGGATCGCACCGCTTCGAGATATTTCTCGGGATGCTTGCCGAAGATCTTGTAAAGATTCCTGATTTCGATGCTTTTAGCCATGGGAGACCTCGCGGTATTTCTGCAGGCGCTTGCCGAAAGCCTGGCTCGCCCGGTCGAACATGATGGCGATGGCGACCAGAGCGAAACCGTTCAGGAAGCCCACCGTGAAGAACTGGTTGTTGATGGCCTGCAGCACGTTCTTGCCGAGCCCGCCGACACCGACCATGGAGGCGACGACGACCATGGCGAGCGCCATCATGATGGTCTGGTTGATGCCGGTCATGATGGTGGGCAGCGCCAGCGGCAGCTGCACGTTGAACAGCTTCTGGCCATTGGAGGAGCCGAAGGCGTCGGCCGCTTCCAGCACTTCGCGATCGACGAGGCGAATGCCGAGGCTGGTCAGCCGGATGACGGGCGGAATGGCGTAGATCACCACTGCGATCAGGCCCGGAACCTTGCCGATGCCGAAAATCACCACCACGGGGATGAGATAAACGAAGCTCGGCAGGGTCTGCATCACGTCGAGCACGGGATTGATGAGGCGTTGCAGGCGTTCGGAACGTCCCATCAGGATGCCGAGCGGCAGGCCGATGACGATGGCGATCAGGGTGGCGATGGCGACGATGGACAGCGTCGTCATGGCGTCGCGCCAGAGGCCGACGGCGCCGATCATCAGCAGCGACACCGCCGTGCCGGCCGTGATCTTGATGCTGCGACCGGCCAGATGCACGATGGCGAGAATGACCAGCATGGTGATGATCCAGGGTGTCTGGATGAACAGCCGTTCCGAGGCGTTGAGGAAGAGCTGCAGCGGATGCACGATGACGTCGATCGCATCGCCGTAATTGCGCACGATGTCGCGAAAACCGTCATCGATGGTCTTGCGTGCCACACGCATCGTGGAGTTGTCGATGGCCGGGAACTTGCAGAGCATGTCCGGCAGGTAAGTGCAGAGGGCCATTATTGTTGTTTTCCCTTTGGGTTGGGGGATGGGCGGCGGAGGTTGGAGCGCGGGGCACCCCCCTCTGTCCTGCCGGACATCTCCCCCTCAAGGGGGGAGATCGATCTGCGGCAAGGTCTCGCCCATCTCGATGGTTGAGGATGAAGCGGTGAAAGCGCGCCCTGCCGATCTCCCCCCTTGAGGGGGAGATGCCCGGCAGGGCAGAGGGGGGTAAGCGGCTTGCGCCGGCTCCCCCATCAGCCAATCACATCGAAGCCTTGATCTTCTCCGCCACCTCGGCCGGAACCCACTTCGTCCAGATGTCCTCGTGGTTCTCGAGGAAATATTCCGCGCCGTCCTCATTGGTGCCCTGGTTTTCATCCATCCAGGCGAGGATTTCGGCGACCACCTTGTTGTTCCAGTTGCGGGCCTTGATGTAGTCCAGCGTCACCCCGGCCTTGCTTTCGAAGTCCTTGGTGATGACGGTAAAGACATCGGCGACCGGATAGGCGTTGACCTTGGGATTGGCGCAATCCACCTTGGCCGTGCAGTCGTCGAAATGGGCGCGGTCGAGTTCGACGCCGTCATCCAGCTTCACCATCTCGTATTTGCCGAGAATGGCGGTGGGCGACCAGTAATAGCCGAGCCAGCCCTGCTTCTTTTCGAAGGCATTGGCGATCGAGCCGTCGAGGCCGGCGGCGGAGCCGGTATCGACCAGCGTGAAGCCCTTCTTGTCGCCTTCGCGCGCCTTGTAGAGATTGGTCGTCGTCACCTGGCAGTTCCAGCCGGAGGGGCAATTGTGCACGGCGCCCTTGCTGGCGTCCTCCGGGGCAGGGAAAAGTTCGGGATGTTTCAGGGCATCCTCGACGGTCTTGATGTCGGGATGTTCATCGGCGATGAATTTCGGGATCCACCAGCCTTCGATACCGCCTTCGGAAAGAATTTTGGAAGCTTCGATCATGCGGCCGTCCTTGACGGCGGCGTCGAGCGGCTCGCGCACGGCGTTCACCCACAATTCGGGCGCCATGTCCGGCTGGCCCTTTTCGTTCATGGAGGCGAAGGTCGGCATGGTGTCGCCGCTGACGACATTGACCGTGCAGTCATAGCCGTTTTCCATGATGAACTTGTCGACATAAGCCGCGACACCCGCGGATGCCCAGTTCATTTCGGCGATGGAGATGCTGCCGCAGCCATCGGCGGCATTGGCGGAAGATGCTGCACCGGCAGCGATGGTAAAGCCCGTTACGAGAATGGTCGAGGCCAGGAGTTTCTTCATGGTGTAAGACCCCCAAGTCTGATGCAGTGTTATCATTTGGCAAAGCGGGAGCACTGCAAAGCCCGGATTGCCAAGGGCGAACTGACATGGCGCATGGAAAGCCGAAAAAGGACGGCATAAAGATTATCCGCAGGACGTGCTGCAGGATTGCCGCGGGAAGTGCGACGAAAAGGCGCATGAATATGTCAACGACCGGCATAATACGGCCAAAAGGTGATATTGCAACGCGAAATGGCGCATCGCAGCCATGCGTTCGATTCCAGGAACATTTTCCGATCTGGCGTAATGCTTTTAATGTATTTGAATTTTACATGAATATACTTTGTAATTCAGTAACTGGAAACAAAAATCCGTGTAGTTGAAAAGAGGTGCTTAAAGAAGAAGCGGGGTTGCGATTTTGTGGAAAAAATATTCGTAAAGAGGTTTTTTGATGGTATTTTTATACTGTTTCGGCACGGGCGGCAGCGCTATTGCCGCCCGTGCCGCGATCAGAATGTCAAACGGTGTCCCTGCCGGCCACCTTCAGCGCGAAGGCATATTCGAAGGCGATTTCTTCCAGCCGCTGGAAACGGCCGGACTTGCCGCCATGGCCGGCCGCCATGTTGGTTTTCAGCAGGATGGGCGCTTCTCCCGTCGTCTTCTCACGCAGCTTCGCCACCCATTTGGTCGGTTCCCAATAGGTCACCCGCGGGTCGGTGAGGCCTGATAGCGCCAGAATCGGCGGGTAAGGCTTCGCACCGACATTGTCATAGGGGCTGTAGGCGGCGATCCACTGATATTCCTCCGCCGATTCCACCGGATTGCCCCATTCCGGCCATTCCGGTGGGGTGAGCGGCAAAGTGTCGTCCAGCATGGTGGTCAGCACGTCCACGAAGGGAACGGCGGCGATGATGCCGGCGAATTTCTCCGGCGCCATATTGGCGACGGCCCCCATCAACATGCCGCCGGCCGAGCCGCCTTCGGCGATGATGCCCTTATAGGAGGTGAAGCCTTCCTGAACCAGATGATCGGCAGCGGCGATGAAATCCTTGAACGTGTTCTGCTTGTGCTCCATCTTGCCGGTTTCGTACCATTCGAAACCCTTGTCCTTGCCGCCGCGAATATGGGCGATGGCATAGATGAAACCACGGCCGGCGAGCGACAGGGTGGTGGTGGAGAAGGAGGCGGGGATGGTGATGCCGTAAGCGCCATAACCATAAAGCAGGCAGGGGGCTGAGCCATCGAGCGCCACGTCCTTGCGATAGAGCAGCGAGACCGGCACCAGCTCGCCGTCATGGGCAGGCGCCATGATGCGGCGGGTGATGTAGTCATCCGGATTGTGGCCGGACGGTACTTCCTGCGTTTTCAGCAGCGTGCGCTCGCGCGTCACCATGTCGTAATCGAACAGCTGGCTCGGCGTCGTCATCGAGGAGTAGGAAAAGCGGATGACGTCGGTGTCATATTCCGCCGCGCCGTGCAGGCCGAGCGAATAGGCCTCTTCGGCAAAGGCGATGGAATGTTCGTCGCCGCTGCGGCGGTCACGGATGACGATGCGCGGCAGGCCGTCGCGGCGTTCCAGCCAGATCAGATGGCGGGCATAGGCATCGACGGAGAGGATGAGACGGCCCGGCTCATGCGGCACGACTTCTTTCCAGTTTTCCTTGCCCGGTGCTGAGACCGGCGCTTCCACGATGCGGAAATCCTTGGCGTCACCGTCATTGGTGAGGATGAAGAAGACATCGCCGCCTTCGCACATCGAATATTCGATGCCCTCTTCGCGTTCCGCCACCACCTTCGGCTCGGCCGTCAGGTCGCTGGTGGAGAGAATGCGATATTCGCTGGTCTCATGGTCGTGAATGTCGATGAAGATGAAATCGTCGAGCACCGACGCACCGACGCCCATGAAGAAACCGGGGTCCTTTTCCTCATAGACCAGCCGGTCGGCCGATTGCGGCTCGCCGATGATATGATGGAAGACTTTCGAGGGGCGGTGGTTCTCATCCTGCAGCGTATAGAAGAAGCTTTTGCCATCCGGCGCCCAGGCCCCGCCGCCGCCGGTATTTTCGACGATATCGGCAAGGTCCTCGCCGGTCTCAAGGTCGCGGATGCGCAGGGTGAAATATTCCGAACCCTTGTCGTCATAACCCCAGATGCCGTGACTGTGATCGGAAGACTGGTCGAGGCCGGACAGGCGGAAATAATCCTTGCCCTCGGCTTCCCTGTCGCCGTTCAGCAGCACCTGCTTTTCGCCGCCGTCGCGCGGCGTGCGGAAATAATGTGGCTGCTCGCCGCCGGTCACGAACAATGTGCCATAGGCATAAGGCCCATCCCGGACCGGAACGGAGGAATCATCCTGCTTGATGCGGCCCTTCATTTCCTCGAACAGCTTTTCCTGAAGCGCCTTGGTATCGCCCATCGCTGCTTCCATATAGGCGTTTTCCGCCTCCAGATGGGCGCGGATGGCGTGGTCGAGAATGGAGGTGTCCTTGAACATGGCCTGCCAGTTGTCGGCCCGGAACCATGCGTAATCGTCGGTGCGGGTAATGCCGTGATGCGTGTCCTGAACGGGCCGTTTTTCGGCGGTCGGGGCAGCGGGGAGATTCTTGAAAATCGGCAAGGGAAACTCGCTTTCGTATGAAAATCGATATGCGCACCAAGATGTAGAGCGGGCCTTGCGGCCGATCAAGTTTCAAATCTCCACAGGCGGAATGCAGCTCGGGCACAATTTCGTCAGCTTTCGATCACATTTTGGCAATATCCGGCAAATCGGCGATGATGCGCTCAGGCCGCCCGGCCTGCCGCAATCACCAAGAACAAACGAAAAAACTGACAGGATCCCATGCGAAAGTTTCTTCCCGCTGCCCTTTTAGCCTTTTTCCTCGGCTTGCAGGCCTTCACCCCCGCTTTCGCGATCGATGCCAGCGTCATGCGGCAGCTGAACGCGCTTGCCCCCGAAGAGCGTCTGGAACAGCGCTGCGACATCGAGGCGATGGAAAGGATAGCGACGGAGCAGAAGGGCATGCGGCCGGACAAGGTCATCGCCTATACTTTCGGCGATCCCGAGGTGGGCAAGAACTCCATCAAGGCGCCGGGCGCGGTCTTTCGAAGCGCCGGCGAATGGTACAAGCTCAAATACAAGTGCCAGCTGAAGAGCGACAGCCTCAGCATCCAGTCCTTCGATTACCGCGTCGGCGACAGGATTCCCGAGGAGCAGTGGAAGAAGTTGTATCTTTATGACTGAGCGCCGAAATTTTCGGTGTCCGGACGCGGTTTAGCCTCCGCTTTTCTTGCCGCTTGGCCGGCGGCTCTGTAACCCTGCTTGCCGATCACAGCGAGGGAGACGGACATGGCGGCGCGATTCAAGGGACTTTCGGCTTTTCCGATCACGCCGGCCGATGAGGCCGGGCGGATCGATGTCGAGGCCTTTTCCGCCCTGATCGCGCGGCTGAATGCGGCGGCGGTCGATTCCGTCGGCATTCTCGGCAGTACCGGCATCTACATGTATCTCACGCGCGAAGAGCGGCGTCGCGCCGTCGAGGCAGCAGCGGCGATCCTCAGGGGCAAGCGCATACTGATGGCAGGCGTCGGCGCATTGCGCACCGATGACGCCGTGGCGCTGGCCAAGGATGCGGAAGCGGCCGGCGCCGATGCGCTGCTGCTCGCGCCCGTCTCCTACACGCCTTTGACGCAGGAAGAGGCCTATCACCATTTCGCCGCCGTGGCGGGCGCAACGGCCTTGCCGCTCGCCATCTACAACAATCCCACGACCACCCGCTTCACCTTCAGCGACGAGCTTCTGGTGCGGCTTGCCTATATCCCCAATATCCGCGCCATCAAGATGCCGCTGCCGGCCGATGCCGATTATGCCGGTGAGCTTGCACGGCTGCGCCCCAAGCTGTCGGATGATGTCGCCATCGGTTACAGCGGCGACTGGGGCTGCGCCGACGCCACGCTTGCCGGCGGCGACACCTGGTACAGCGTGGTTGCCGGCCTGCTGCCGGTTCCGGCCCTGCGGCTGATGCGGGCGGCTCAGGCCGGCAATGCGGAGGAGGTCAAACGGATCGATACGGTCTTCCAGCCGCTCTGGGCGCTGTTTAAGGAATTCGGCAGCATCCGGGTTGTGTATGCCGCCGCCAATATCCTGTCGCTGACGGTCAGCGAACCGCCCCGGCCGATCCTGCCGCTCACCAGTGCGGAACGCCAGCGGGTGGAAGAGGCGCTGGAGGCGCTCTCCGCGCTGGAGACCGCGCCATAATTCGGGCGCTTTGCGGGCGGATTGCCACGGGATTAAACTCTGCCACCCTGCGGAAAATCAAAATGATGCGTCGCTTCCTCCTTGCCGCCCTGTTTGCCTCTGCCGCGTCGGCCGCGCTTGCGGGCAATGGCCTTGTCGAGCCGACGCTGAAGATGACGCCGCAGCGTGACGGCAAGGTGCGGGTGGCGATGACGCTCGATGCCTGCATGGGAAAGACCGATCACCGCATCCTCGATACGCTGGTGCGTGAGCGCATCCCTGCGACGATCTTCGTCACCGCCCGCTGGCTGAAGCACAATGGCGAGGCGCTCGCCGTGCTTCTGGCGCATCCGGATCTGTTCGAGATCGAAAACCACGGCGAAAACCATGTGCCGGCGGTGGACAGGCCGGTTTCCATCTATGGCATCGCCGCCGCCGGTTCTGAGGCGGCGGTCGAGCAGGAGGTGGAAGGCGGCCGTCAGGCGATCGTCGCCGCCACCGGCCTCCAGCCGCAATGGTTCCGGGGTGCAACGGCCAAATATACGAATTCCTCCATGGCCACCATAAACCGGCTGGGCATGCGGGTGGCCGGTTATTCCGTCAACGGCGACGGCGGCTCGCTTCTGGGAGCGGCCACGACGGCAAAACACATCGCTGCGGCGAAGGATGGCGATGTCATCATCTCCCACATCAACCAGCCCACCCATGAGGCGGGCGAGGGTGTGGTGAAGGGCCTTCTGGCGCTGAAGGCGCGCGGCGTGATTTTCGCACGGCTGGACGACCCGTCCTTCGCGCCGCCGGGGAATTGACGGGGAAGCTTTCCTCATTCCTGTGACGAGCACAGGAATGAGGGAAATGAGCCACATCCACGCCCGTTTTTCGGCGGCGCGGGCCGGAAAATTGCGCTAGCATTCTTTCATGATGCTGTTCAAACGCCCCGACACCGAAACCCTCTATTCCGCCCTTGTGAACAAGGACCCCGCCTATGAAGGCGTGGCCTATGTCTGCGTGACCTCGACCAGGATATTCTGCCGCTTCACCTGCACGGCGCGAAAACCGAAGATCGAAAACTGCCGGTTCCGCGAAACCATCGCCGAATGCCTGGAGGCGGGTTTCCGCCCGTGCAAGCGCTGCAAGCCGATGTTGTCCTACGGCACCGCCGACGAAACCGTCTCTTCGCTTCTGACAGCGCTGGAAAACGAGCCGGCGCGCCGCTGGCGTGAGGAGGATGTGGTGGCGCTCGGCCATGATCCATCCACCGTGCGCCGCACGTTCAAGCGCCGTTTCGGCATGAGCTTTCTGGAAATCGCCAGATTGCGGCGGGTAGGCGGCGCTGCGGAAAGCATCGCTTCCGGCGATGCGGTGATCGGTGCGCAGATCGATGCCGGTTATGAATCCGGCAGCGGCTTCCGCGCCGCCATCAACCAGTTCTTCGGCGCCTCGCCCGCCGCCATGAAGGGCAGGGGATTTCTCAAGGGCGACTGGATCGATACGCCGATCGGCCCGATGCTCGCCGTCGCCGACGATCACGCCCTGCATCTTCTCGAATTTGCCGACCGGCCGGCGCTTGCCGCCGAGCTGAAGCGCCTGAAGGCCCGTACCGGCGCGGACATGGTGCTGGGCAGAACGGCGGTGACCGGCCAGATCGCAGCGGAACTTGCCGCCTATTTCGCCGGCAGCTCGGCCATATTCGCAACCCGGCTTGCCGGCCACGGCACGCCCTTCGAGCGCGATGTCTGGCGCAACCTGCGGGACATTCCGGCCGGTAAGATCGTCAGCTATTCCGCGCTCGCCACCTCCATGGAAAGACCGTCGGCCGTGCGTGCGGTGGCGCGTGCCAATGGCGCCAACCAGATCGCCATCGTCGTTCCCTGCCACCGGGTGCTGGGCGCGGATGGCAGCCTCACCGGTTATGGCGGCGGCCTGTGGCGCAAGAAATGGCTGATCGAGCACGAGCGCCGGATGGCGAGCGCGCAGGGGAAGGTGCAGGGACTGCCGCTCGCTTGCTGAGCGGCCGGGGGGCTGGTTTCAGGAGGTTGTCCGTTGATGGTGGGTGCGTGGGGTTTACCCCCCTCTGCCCTGCCGGGCATCTCCCCCTCAAGGGGGGAGATCGACTCGTGGTTGGGTCTCACCCATATCAACGTTTACGAATGAAGTGGCGGTAGCGCCTCTTGCCGATCTCCCCCCTTGAGGGGGAGATGCCCGGCAGGGCAGAGGGGGGTAAACCCCACCCGGAAAGCCGGTGTTTAATCCGGCAGTTTGGGCATCACCCGGCGCGACGGAAACAGTTCGCGTGTCACCGTCATGGCGATCAGCGACAGCGGCAGGGCCAGCATGGCGCCGGCCGCCCCCCACATCCAGGTCCAGAAGATGATCATCACGAAGACGAGGAAGGGGTTGATCTCCATGTTGCGGCCCACCACCGCCGGGAAGGCGAGATTTTCCATTAGCAGGTGAATGGTGAAGAAGATCGCCGCCGGCAGGAGCGCCAGAATGATGTTGTCATGGGTGATGATGCCCGCCACCGTCAGCGCAATCGTCATGGCGGTGATGCCGAGAAACGGCACGAAGCTGGAGAGGAAGGCGAACAGCCCCCACAGGAGCGGCATGGCCAGCCCGCCGAAATAGGCGATGACCACCATCGTCACGCCAAGCCCGGCATAGATCAGCGCCGCGGTGGCGAAATAGGTGCCGAGCACCTCTTCCACCGAACCGATGATGCGGATGGTTCTGAGCCGCTGGTGGCGGGCCGGGAAGGCCATGATGATCGCCTTGCGCAGCCTCAAGCGGCTATAGAGGAACATCAGCAGCGCGGCGAGAAAGATCAGCCCCTGAATGACGGCGGGGGTGATGTTGGAGCCGAGAACGGAGATGATCTCGCCGCTGCGCGAAATCAGCGATTCCATCGACATCGATCCCATGCTGAAACTCGCCGCCGAAATATTCAGCCATCGGAGACTTTGCAGATAGGGCAGGAAGCGGTCGATGCTGCGTTCCACCAGCGCCGGGCCTTCCGAAGCCAGCAGCGAAAGCGGCTCGGTGAGCGAATTGATGACGAAAAACATCACCGCCGCCACCAGGCTAGACAGAATGAGCGCGACGCCGAAGCCGGGAATGCCGTAGGAGCCGAGTTTTTCGGCGGCGATGCCAAGGATCATGCCAACAACGATCGCCATCACCACGGGAATGAGGATGAGCGACAATTCGTGGATGACCGCCATCAGCATGATGAGGAAGATGCCGATCACCGACCAGGCGACGACCACATCCAGGGCTTCGCGGCCAAGCGGCTGCTGGCTGCGCGCGTCGTCGCGGTGCGAGCCGGACGCGGGCGGCTCCAGCGGGTCGCCTCTGGATGCCGGAACGGCTGCGTGGCCGGCGCCAGTCTGGTTCACGGTGCCGGTCTTGTCCGGTCTGGCATTTTCATTCATCGAACGGTCCCCCAATAAGGGGACAAACGTTCGAAAAATATGGCGGTTCCGGGGCGGCGCAAATTTCTGCCGCCCCTTTTTGCGTTTATGCCGAAAGCTTTAGCCCGATGCCCCACGGGTCCTTCAGGACAATGCCGTCGGCCTGCCGCTGCGTGGCGATTTCCAGCCGGTCGAGCGCGGCGACCGCCTTGTCGAGCGCTGCGGGCTCGTTGAACTTCAGCGAATAGCCGGAAAGCCCGGTCATATTGTCCTTGCGGGCGGCGGCACCCCGGCTGTTCCAGATATTGGCGGCCACATGGTGGTGATAGGCGCCCGACCCGAAGAAGCTTGCGCCCGGATAACGCGCCATGATCTTGAGCCCCAGCACATCCTGATAAAATTCATCCGCCTGCGGAATATTGCCGACCTGCAGATGGATATGGCCGATGGCCGTTCCCTCCGCCGCCGCCGTGAAGGCCGCTTTCGGGGCGCTGTCGTAAAGCGCCTGAAGATTGAGGCCGATGGTCGCCATCTCCACCGTGCCGTCCGGCTGGTAGCGCCATTCCGATGGCTGCCGGTCGCGATAGACCTCGATGCCGTTGCCTTCCGGGTCCGAAAGGTAGATCGCTTCGCTGACCAGATGATCGGACGCGCCCTGAAGCTCGATATTATTGTGGGCGGCATGCGCCAGCCAGTGCGCCAGATCATCGCGGCTCGGCATCAGGAAGGCGGTGTGGAACAGGCCGGCGGCATTGCGCGGCGCGCGTTCCGCCGTGTCGGAAGTGGAAAGCGTCAGCAGCGGCTGGCCGTTCACGCCGAGAACCTCGCCGCTCGGGTTTTTTTCAAGGACCGAAAGACCGATGATCTTCCGGTAGAAATCCGAAACGCGCGGCAGATCGCGAACGACGAGATGAGCCTGGCCGACATAGGCCGGTCGCGTCAGGGCGAATTGTTTGATTTCACTCATCATCATCTCCATATTGAATCCGACGCGCCAGACGGCGGATCGGTCGCCGACCTTTGTCGGCTGACGCCGCTTCGCGGCGTTTGTCGAGGGTGAATATGGGCCGGGTTTGTCGTTCAGCAAAGATCACCGTCTGGCGATTGACTGTCCATTATTCGTTGACAATGCCAGTTTGGCTGCCGCTCCGGCTTTGACTTCGATCAAGGCGAGAGACGGCGGGGCGGAGGAATATCAGCCCGAGCCCGACACGAGAAACGGCGGATCACAGCAAAGGAGACAGCCATGTACAAGAAGATCATCGTACCGGTAGACCTCAGCGCCACCGACAAGGGCGAAAAGATCCTCGCAAGGGCGAGGGCGCTTCTGGATGCCGATGGCGAGATCGTCCTCATCAATGTGGTTGAGGAACTGCCCGGCTACATGGCGATCGACCTGCCCGTCGATCTCATCGAAAACGCCATCAAGGACGCCAAGGCGAAACTTGCGGAGTTGAAGGCAAAGAGCGGCTTTAACGGCAGCCAGGAAATCAGAAGCGGCGCGCCGGCGCGCGAGATCATCGCCGCGGCCGAGGAACACAAGGCCGACCTCATCATCATCGCGTCGCACACGCCGGACTTCAGCAATTATTTCATCGGCGCCACCGCCGACCGCGTGGTGCGCCACGCCAAATGCTCGGTGCTGGTGGATCGATGAAAGCCTGACGTTTTAGGGTCGCGGGCGGGTTTTCCGCCCGTGCCGGCTGGAGGAAAAACCATGAATGTCGAACGTTACGAGAAGATCCTGCGTGACCGCCAGCGCGAGCTTTATCGCCGCCTGCACCGGATCGAGGCCGATTTCGAACAGCCTCGCAATCCCGATGACGACGATCGCGCCACCGAACGCAGCAACGACGAGGTGCTGGACGAGCTGGGGCAGGTGGGCCAGGATGAGCTGCGCGCCATCGACGCAGCTCTCGGCCGTGTCGCCAAGGGCACCTTCGGCACCTGTGTCAAATGCGGCAAGCGGATTTCGGAGGACAGGCTGAAGGCGGTGCCCTATACGCCGTTTTGCCAGGAATGTGCTGCGGCGTTGTGAAATGGCGTCGTGGAGACACGTCGTGCCCGCCCTTTTCCACCCTTGTCCCTGTGACATCCTCGGGCTTGTTCCGGGGAACAGGAATGAGGGAAGCAGTGGACCTCTCCTTTCGCGACAGTCTCGAACGCAATTTGATCGCCGTTAACCGGCCGCTGTCTTGTTCCTGTCTAATATTGTCTCCATGCTTTGGGAAAGCACGCGGACAGGATTGGACTATGAGTGATTTGTGGCGGTTCGGGCGCCAGTATGATTTTCACGAGATCGTCGCCGATGGCATCGTCCATGGCGTCGGCATCGTTTTTGCGCTGGTCGGCGCCACGGCGCTGATTTTTTACGCCACCGTCTGGGGCAGTCTCAGCGCGATCGCCGCGGCCTGGATTTACGGTCTCGGTCTCGTCGCCTGTCTGTCCGTGTCCTTCACCTACAATATTTGGCCGCACTCGCGGGTGAAATGGTTCCTGCGCCGGCTGGACCATTCGGCGATCTTCATCCTCATCGCCGCCACCTATACCCCCTTCCTGATGCGCGGCATAAACGATCCGCTGATCGCCACCATGCTGGGGCTGATCTGGCTCGCCGCGCTTTGCGGCATCCTCCTCAAATGCCTGTTTCCCGGCCGATACGACCGGGTGGCCATCGGCCTTTATCTCGCCATGGGCTGGAGCGGCATCATGGTGGTCGAGCCTTTGTCGTCGCATCTTGCGCCCGTCACGCTCTGGCTGATCGTCGCCGGCGGCATCATCTATTCGCTCGGCGTGATCTTCCATGTCTGGGAAAAGCTGCGGTTCCAGAATGCCATCTGGCACGCTTTCGTCGTCGCCGCCGCCGCCGTGCATTATTTCGCCGTGGTCACGGCGTTCAGCCTCGTGCCGCTGGCATCCTGAAGAATGTGTGCCGATGGCGTATGAGTACTGGACAGCCATTCGCATCATCGCCTAATCCTCGTGCGGATGGCGGCTGAAAATACCGCCGCTGCAAGCAGGAAAAAGGGTGAACGACGATGAGCGTGCAACTGCGCGAGGCGACCGTGGACGATCTCTCCGGCATCATGGAGATTTACAATGATGCGGTGGTGAACACGACGGCGATCTGGAACGACGTGCTGGTCGATCTGGAAAACCGCAAGGAATGGTTCGCCGCCCGCACGTCACGCGGCTTTCCGGTCATCGCCGCCATTCTCGACGGCAAGGTCGCAGGCTATGCTTCCTACGGCGACTGGCGCGCTTTCGACGGTTATCGCCACACCCGCGAACATTCGGTCTATGTGCATAAGGATGCGCGCGGCCACGGCATCGGCAAAAAGCTGATGCAGGCGCTGATCGATCATGCCTCGGGCAACGACGTGCATGTGCTGATCGCCGCCATCGAGGCGGAAAACACCGCCTCCATCCGCCTGCATGAAAGTCTCGGTTTCAGGGTCGTCGGCCGGTTTTCGGAAGTCGGCACCAAGTTCGGCCGCTGGCTGGATTTGACGTGTATGGAGCTTAAATTAGGCTAGCAGGATGGCCGGATTTCCTTCAGGCCGGACGCCGGGCGAAGGCAAGCATGACGCCGAAGGCCATCATCATCGAGCCGCTGATCCGGTTGACGCGCTTCAAGGCTCGCGCATTGCGCATGAGACCGGACAGTCGTGAGCCGACAAAGGCATAAACGGCAATCGCCACCACCTCGAGCAGAAGGAAAATCGCCCCAAGCGTGGCGAAACTCTGCCAATAGGCGTCCTGCTGGATGAATTGCGGGAAAAAGGCCGTGAAGATCAAAATAGCCTTGGGATTGCCGGAGGCGACGAAAAACTCCTGCCGCAGATAGGTTTTGAGAATATTGCCGTTGGCCGAGGCTACGTCAGGGGCTTCAACCTCAGCCTTCGAGCGGATGAGCTTGAAGCCGATCCACAGCAGATAAACAACACCGATCCATTTGATCAGTGAGAACATCATCTCGGACGCCATCAAAAGTGCGCCAAGCCCGAGTGCTGCAATCGCGATCATACCCGCAAAAGCAACCAGCCTGCCGCTTGCCGCCATCACCGCCGTCGCCATGCCGTAGCGCGCTCCCACCGTCATCGACAGAAGATTGTTCGGCCCGAAGGCCATGTTCAGGGCAAAGCAGGCGGGGATGAAAATGAGGATGGTTTCGAGCGTCATGACGATGATCCGGAAGAAGTGAGACGGTGATGATCTCACTCTCCGGTCCGGCTGTCGAGACGGCCATTTCAGCGATGAAGGCCGGCAGGGGCAGCCGGCCTTTCACCGCATCTTTCCTCAAACCGGCTCGAACACCATCGAATGGCCGTTGATGCAATAACGCAGGCCGGTGGGCTTCGGCCCGTCCGGGAAGACGTGGCCGAGATGGCCGCCGCAATTGGCACAGCGGATTTCGGTGCGCACCATGCCGTAGCTCGCATCGCGATGTTCCGTCACCGCCCCCGGCTTCACCGGCTCGAAGTAGCTCGGCCAGCCGCAACCCGCATCGAATTTCGTGTCGGAGAGGAACAGCGGCTCGTCGCAGGCCGCACAGCGATAGAGGCCCTTTTCGAACGCGTTCCAGTAAGGCCCGGTAAAGGCGCGCTCGGTGCCGTGCTCGCGCAGGATGCGGTATTGCTCCGGGGTCAGCTGCTCGCGCCATTCGGCATCGGTCTTGTTGACTTTGGGGGATGTCAGATCGCTCATGGAATGATCCTTTCTGTTCCTGCCTCAGATAATCATCGCCGTTGCGGATTGAAAGAGGACACATCTCATAACGAGTTCGTTATGCTGCCGATCGGGAGTCGATTTGGGTTGAGATGGCGTTGCCTATGCCTTAACTGAAAATTCGATTTGAAAAAGAGAACGCCAGTCACTGGCGCGCGGGGTGGGGGACACCCCAGGCAGATGTGTGGGGGACACCCCGGGAGATGTGAATGACGCCCGATGTCACGCCGCTGACATTCCTGTCGCTGTTTCTGCCGTTTCTGGCGGCGCTGGCCGCACCGGCGCTGGTGAAAAGATTCGGCCACAACGCCGCCTGGATGCTGGCGCTCGCACCGGGGCTGGCCTTTGTCCATTTTGCCCTGATGTTGCCCGATGTGGCGGCGGGCGGCGTGGTGACGGGCGGTTATGCCTGGGTGCCGAGCTTCAACCTCAGCTTCTCCTGGTTCATCGATGGCCTGTCGCTCACCTTCGCGCTCTTGATCACCGGCATCGGCCTGCTGATCGTGCTTTATGCCGGCGGTTATATGAAGGGGCATCCGCAGCAGGGGCGTTTCCTGTCCTTCCTGCTTCTGTTCATGGGCGCGATGCTGGGCGTCGTGGTGTCCGACAGCCTGCTGATGCTGTTCGTTTTCTGGGAACTGACTTCCATCACCTCCTTCCTGCTGATCGGGTTCGACCACGAGCGCGCCGCCTCGCGCCGCGCTGCGCTGCAGGCGCTGGTGGTGACCGGCGGCGGTGGTCTTTTGCTGCTTGCCGGGCTGATCTTCATCTGGGACATCAGCGGCATGACGCAACTGTCGATGCTGGTGCACGGCGGCGATATCCTGCGCGACAGCCCGTTTTATCTGGCCGCGCTGCTTCTGGTCCTCGGCGGCGCCTTCACCAAATCGGCGCAGTTTCCCTTCCATTTCTGGCTGCCCAACGCCATGGAGGCGCCGACGCCGGTGTCGGCCTATCTGCATTCGGCAACCATGGTGAAGGCCGGCGTCTATCTCCTGATGCGCCTCAACCCGGTGCTTGGCGATACCGCCGCCTGGCAGATCCTGCTGCCCTTCTTCGGCGGGCTGACCATGCTTACCGGCGCGCTGCTGGCCGTGCGCCAGACCGATCTCAAGCTGATGCTTGCCTATACGACCGTCTCCTCGCTCGGCCTTCTGGTCATGTTGACGGGCTTCGGCTCGGACCAGGCCATCGAGGCGGCGGTGCTTTATCTGGTGGCGCATTCGCTGTTCAAGGGTGCGCTGTTCATGGTCGCGGGCATCATCGATCACGAGGCCGGCACCCGTGACGTCACGAAGCTCGGCGGCCTGCGCAAGGCCATGCCCATCACCTTTGCAGCGGCTCTGGCCGCGGCGATTTCCATGGCCGGCCTGCCGCCCTTCTTCGGTTTTCTCGCCAAGGAGGAGATCTATTACGCGCTGGCGCATGGCAATCCGCGTGCCGTGCTGTTCACCGGCATCGCCATCCTCGGCAACGGGCTGATGTTCGCCGTCGCCTTCGCCGTGGCGCTGAAACCCTTCCTCGGCAGGCCGGTGAAAACCCCGAAACACGCGCATGAGGGTCCGCTGCTGCTATGGCTCGGCCCGGCGCTCTTGGCGCTGAAGGGGCTCACCATCGCCCTGTTTGCCGGTATCGCGCATTTCTACATCTCCACCCCCATGGCAAGCGCCATTGCCGGCGAGCCGCGCCCGGTGGAAATCTCGCTCATTCCCCATATCGGCGTGCCGCTCGGCCTGTCGCTGCTGACGGTCGCGCTCGGCATCATCCTCTATACGCGTCTCTCGGCGGTCCGCAGCCTGATGGACCGGACGTTCAGGGCGCTGGGGGCCGGGCCGGACAGGGGGTTCGATGTCTTCGTCGAGGCGCTGGTGAAAGCCTCTTTCCACGTCACCCGGCTCATCCAGCCCGGCCGGCTGGAATTTTACGTCACCGCCACCTTTGCCGTCATTGCCGTGGTGCTGCTCGTGCCGCTGTTTCTCTACGGTGAACTTCCCTCCATGCCGGCATGGCCGCGCGATGTCCAGATCCACGAACTGACCTTCATCGCCATCGCGGTGGCGGGCCTCGTCGCCGTGCTGACGGCGTCAAGCCGGCTTACCGCCATCATCGCGCTTGGCATTCAGGGTTTTGCCGTGGCGGTGATTTTCCTGCTCTTCGGTGCGCCGGACCTGTCCTTCACGCAATTCATGGTCGAAACCCTGTCGGTGGTCATTCTGACGCTGGTGATGACGCGGCTGCGCCTGTCGCCGTCGGATCATCGCGGGCTTGGCCAGAAGCTCCTGGACAGCACCATCGCCATTGCCTGCGGAACCGGTTTCGCCCTGTTCCTGATGCGGGCGACGCAAGCGAGCTTCGACAACCGCCTGACGGACTTCTACAACACCTATTCCAAGGTCGTCGCCCATGGCGCCAATGTGGTCAACGTCATCATCGTCGATTTCCGCGGCACGGATACGCTGGGCGAAATCGCCGTGGTGATGATCACCGGCCTCGCCATCCTCGCGCTCATCCGCATCCGTCCGGCCGCAGCCGCCAAGGGGCCGGCCAAGACGATAAAGAAGAAGGGAGCGCGGGCATGAACACGCTCATTTTGCGCACTGTCGCGCCCGTCATCACCAGCCTCATGGTGCTCTTCTCGGTCTTCGTGTTGCTGCGCGGCCATAACGAGCCGGGCGGCGGTTTCATCGGCGGGCTGATCGCCGTCTCGGCGCTGGCGATCTATGGCATCGCTTATGGCGTGTCGGCGGTCCGGCGCGCCATCGTGTTTCACCCGCTGGCGATTGCAGGCGCGGGCCTGCTGATGGCGATGCTGTCCGGCCTCGTTTCGATTGCCGCCGGCGTGCCCTTCATGACCGGGCTCTGGGTCTATCCCAGCCTGTTCGGCGTCGAGGTGCCGCTTTCCACCGTCATGTCCTTCGATATCGGCGTTTATCTCGTCGTGGTCGGCGCCATCACCTCCATTGCGCTTGCACTGGAAGAAAGGGAAAGCGACTGATGGAAGCGGTCTTCTCCATTCTCGTCGGCATCTTCTTTTCGGTGGCGATCTATCTCATGCTGTCGCGCCACAGCATCCGCATGCTGCTCGGAATCGCCATTCTCGGCAATGCCGTCAACCTCCTGCTATTTACGGCGGGCAGGCTGACGCGCGAAGTGCCGCCGATCATTCCGGCCGGCATGGATGCCCTGCCGACCGGCGCGGCCAACCCGCTACCACAGGCGCTCATCCTCACGGCAATCGTCATTTCCTTTTCCTTCTTCTGTTTCCTTCTGGTGCTGACCTGGCGCGCCTTCCAGGAATTGCAGACCGACGACACGGACGAAATGCGCACCGCAGAACCCGCAGGCGAGCCGCTG
Organism: Agrobacterium sp. NPDC089420; assembly: GCF_044900305.1. NCBI lineage: Bacteria > Pseudomonadati > Pseudomonadota > Alphaproteobacteria > Hyphomicrobiales > Rhizobiaceae > Agrobacterium > Agrobacterium sp. NPDC089420. The sequence goes on from NZ_JBJDMY010000004.1 coordinate 346,461, forward strand.
CCGCCGCTCGGTTATTGAGCGGGCGAGGCTGAGACAGACATGGCTTCTTCCACCACCTCCGCAATAACCGATCTTTCCGCCGCGCTCGTCATGGCGCCCGTGCCGTTTGCCGACTGGCTGATCATCCTGCCCGTTGCGCTCTGCATCGGCGCCGGCGCCGTGCTGATGATGATGCGCCACGCCATCCGCCACCATGCGGCCGTCGCCGTCGCCGCGCTCTTCCTGCTCGTGCTTCTCGATGCAGCGCTCTTGTGGAAGGTCGCGACGCAAGGCCCCTTCACCATGGTCATGGGCCGCTGGCTGCCGCCTTTCGGTATCGCATTCACCGCCGATCTCACCGGCGCACTGCTGTCGCTTGCCGCCGCCATCGTTGCGCTTGCGGGCGCCATCCATGCCGCGGGCGATATCGACGCCAGCGGCAGGCGCTACGGTTTTTATCCGTTCCTGATGCTCCTGATGGCCGGTGTCACCGGCGCTTTCCTGACCGGCGATATCTTCAACCTCTATGTCTGGTTCGAGGTGCTGCTGATCTCGTCCTTCGGCCTCATCGTGCTCGGCTCGAGGCGTGAGCAGATCGACGGCGCACTGAAATACGCCATACTGAACCTCATCGGTACGACGCTGTTCCTGATCACGGTCGGTTATCTCTATGCCATCTTCGGCACGCTCAACATGGCCGATATTGCGCTGAAGGCGAACGGGCTGCGCGCAACCGCACCGCTGATGACGCTCGCCAGCCTCTTTGCGCTTGCCTTCGCCATGAAGGCCGCCGCCTTTCCGGTCAATTTCTGGCTGCCCGCTTCCTATCACACGCCGCGCATCGTCGTGTCCGCCCTTTTCGGCGGCCTGCTCACCAAGGTCGGCATCTATTCGCTGCTGCGCGTCATGGTCATGCTGTTTCCGGTCGAGCGTGAGGAACTCAGCATCGTCATCGCCATTTCGGCGGCGCTCACCATGCTGCTGGGCGCGATGGGCGCGCTCGCCCAGAACGACATCCGCCGCATGCTCGGTTACATCGTCATATCGGGCATCGGCTACATGATGGCCGGCATCGCCATCGGCACGCCGTCGGGCGTGTCGGGCGCGATCTTTTACGCGCTGCATTCCATGGTGCTGATGACGGCGCTTTATCTTGCGGCCGGTCATGCCGCCCGCCTCGGCGGCGGCTTCAGCCTTGCCGGGCTCGGCGGCCTTTACCGGCAGGCCCCGTGGTTTTCGGCACTGGCGCTGGCGCTGTTTTTCGCAGGCTCCGGCCTGCCGCCCTTTTCCGGCTTCTGGCCGAAGGCCGTGCTGGTCAAATCGGCGATCGATATCGGCGCCTGGTGGCTCGCCGCCGCCATTCTCGTCTCCGGCTTCATTGCCACCATCGCCTTCGGGCGCATCTTCCTTCTGTGTTTCTGGCGCCCGGCCGCATCGGCGGTCCAGCCGCCATCACAGGCGCCGTCACCTCCGGCGATCCCGTCCGTCGCGCCGCTGGCCGGGCTGACCCTGCTGGTGGTGTTTTTCGGCCTGTTTCCCGAAAGCCTGCTCAATCTCAGCCAGCAGGCGGCGGCGGGGCTGGGCGATCCCCGGGCCTATATCCAGTCTGTCTTTTCCGAGGGAGGCAGGCCATGAGCCTTTATATCGTGCAATTGCTGTTCCTCGCCATCTGGCTTGCCGTGACCGGCAGCGTCACGCCGGCGAATATCGTTTTCGGTCTCATCGTCTCCACACTGGCGCTCGGTCTCATCCGCCATCAGATTCCCGGCGGCGATAATCACTGGCTGCGGCTGATGCGGGTGCTGTCGCTCGTGCTGTTGTTCTTCAAGGAACTGGCGCTGTCCGCCTGGAAGGTGGCCGTGCTGGTGACGCGGCCGAAGCTCGACGTGAAGCCCGGCATCTTCGCCTATCCGCTGACGGTGACGACGGATTTCGAAATCACCCTGCTTGCCAATCTCATCACCCTGACCCCCGGCACGCTTTCGGTCGATGTTTCCGCCGACAGGAAGACGCTCTACGTCCACGCGATAGACTGCAGCGATATCGATGCCGCCAGGAACGACATCAGGAACGGCTTCGAAAGAAAGATCATGGAGGCGTTTCAGCAATGACTCCGGAACATATTGTTTCATTTGCCACTATATTTGCCTCGGTTGTTCTGTCGGCTGCGTTTTTGCTGACAGTCTATCGCGTCGTCGTCGGCCCGACCCTGCCGGACCGGATCGTCGCGCTCGACATGCTGGTCGGCATCGCCATCGGCTTTATCGCGGTCATCGCCATCCGCACCGGCTTCAACCTTTATGTCGATATCGCCATTGCGCTCGGGCTGGTCGGTTTTCTGGCAACGGTGGCCTTTGCCCGTTTCGTGCTGTCGCGCGGCCCGGATGGCGGGCGCATGTCGAAGGCGGTGCTGGACGGCGGGCGCGCATCGGAAACGATGGAGAAAAAATCGTCAGATTCGCCGCGTGGCGGAAAAGGAAAGGGCGGACGATGACCGGCTGGTTCGTTGCCATTCTCGTTGCGGCGCTGACGGTCTCGGGAGCCGCCTTTTCACTGATCGCGGCAATCGGGCTCAATCGCCTGCCCGATCTCTATACCCGCATGCATGCGGCCTCCAAGGCGGGAACGGTGGGCTCGGGGCTCCTGCTTCTGGCGGTGGGCATTCATTCCCTGGACATGTCGACACTGGCGCGGGCGCTTGCCGGTTTCTTTTTCTTCATTCTGACGGCGCCGGTATCGGCACATCTTCTGGCTATGGCGGCGCATAAGGCAGGTTATCCGCTTCACGATAAATCGGTAGTTGATGACCTGAAGAAAATTTGAAGTTGAATTCCCCCTGATAATGGGGGGTATTCATTTTCAATTACTACTTGGCATAGTATTTTATTACCCGTGATTTTTTGTATTCGAATTAGACTGTTTTGAACTAAAAAATTCTCAATAGGAATTTGACTTTTGCTGTTTTGATGTTATCCAAATTAAGTGTAAAGTTGCTATACGCGATTTGCATCTAGCCTCTTCATAGTCAGCATAGGCATTTTATTAATGTCTAATCTATGGTCGGTCAGGCCATTGCTGCCCATGTCGTGGGCCATAAGTTGAATCTCGGATTAATACGTTTCCGGTTTTCGCTTGAAATCTAGGGGTAGATTTCACGTTGGTTTCAACAAGGCGAAGGTGGGGCACCGGGTAACTTCACATCGCTCGATGCGGCGTTCGCCCGCTTCAGGGGATCAATAAACAGGAGATACTTAAATGACGGAAACTGCATACGGTAACGCCCAGGATCTGCTGGTCGAACTGACGGCAGATATTGTGGCTGCCTATGTTAGCAACCACGTCGTTCCGGTAACAGACCTTCCCGGCCTTATTTCGGATGTTCACACGGCACTCAGCGGCACCTCGGCACCGGCATCGGTGGCGGTCAATGTCGAAAAGCAGAAGCCTGCCGTCTCGGTTCGCAAGTCGGTTCAGGACGACCATATCGTCTGTTTGGAATGCGGCGGCTCGTTCAAGTCGCTCAAACGCCACCTGACGACACATCACAGCATGACACCGGAAGAATATCGCGAAAAATGGGACCTGCCGGTCGATTACCCGATGGTTGCGCCCGCCTATGCCGAAGCCCGTTCGCGGCTCGCCAAGGAAATGGGTCTCGGCCAGCGCCGCAAGGCCAGCCGCTGATCTTTTACAGACGGTCCGCCCGGCCGCCTTTCTCTTCGGGGAAGGGCGGCCGGTCAGGCCAGATCAGATCAGATCAGATCAGATCAGATCAAGGGGCCAGCTCTCCGACGATCGCTGATCTCCCCCTCAGCCTTCTGCCGAGCCGTTCTCCCCGGCGGGGAGGAGAGGCGGCAAGCGTCACGCGCTCGCCCATTGAGGCCTTGTTGCGGTAGCATCGTTTTATATGAAAAAAGTCCAGCCGGTCCGTCGACCGGCTTTTTTATTGCCGCGCATAATTTCGAATGAGGAAAAAAATCCTTTATCGATGTCGCGGTTTCTCCAAAAATAAAGGCAAATCAATTGCATGATTTGCGAGGCCAAATTTACGCTTCCCCGCGACCGTTTGCAGGTGTATGAATTAATTCCTATTCGTAGAGGAGTTGCATATGCCGTCGGATACATTGCTTCTGTCTGCCGCCGCGCGGCCTCGCATGCCGGTTGCCGATCGCCCCTTTCGCCAGCGGCGGCCGGTGGCCGGACGGGAGGAGGTGCCGCGTCTTTGCCGTCTGGTCTGCCAGCTCACCGGGGAAATGGTGCGGTTGACGGGTGATCGCCTGACGGCGCGCCGTGACAGCCGGCGCACCGAATGCCATATCCGCCAGATCGCCATGTATGTCTGCCATGTACAGCTGGGCATGCCCATGTCGGATATAGCGCCCTGCTTCGGCAGGGACAGGACGACGGTGGGCCATGCCTGCCAGGTCGTTGAGGACCGGCGGGACGAACCGGCTTTCGATGAGTTCGTTGCCACGCTGGAGCGCCTTGCCGGCGGCATCTTTTGCGCCATGAGAGGTGTTCGGGATGAGTGAATTGAACAAGGCCCCGGTCGCCTGCGCAAATGCGGCTCTGCTGCGGCTGTTGCGTCGCATCGCCACCGGCGCGGCCGAAGTGACGCAGGAGGGTGACGAGACCATCCTGCGGCGGACGCGTCCGGGGCAGGATGCGCTGCGGTTTCCGGCCGAAACGGTGCGGTTTGCCGTTTCCGCCGGGCTTCTCCGGCGGCAGGACAACATTCTGTCCGCGGCGCCGCCGCTTGCCTCCTATCTGAAGCGCGCAATGGCAAAGGATCGCGAGGAGATTTTTCAGGAACAGCACCGGGATATGCGGACGGTGGTGGTGGATGTCGATGAAACCAGGCAATCCGCCCGGCAAAACCTCAACACCGCGCCGCTCATCAGCCTCTCACGGCTGAAGGAGCGGAATGGCAAGGCGTTTTTTCCGGCCGAGGCGCTGGAGGCAGGCGAGCGCCTCGCTGCCGATTTTCATCGCGGTCACCTCAATCCCAGGGTCACGGCGACGTGGGAGCCGCGAATGGCGAAGCGGACCAAGGGTGAGGCGGGAGGCATGCCCGATCTCACCGAGGCGGCGATGGCGGCCCGGGCGCGGTTTTCCCGCGCGGCCGAGGCGATGGGGCCTGAGCTCTCGGGCGTCGCCATCGATATCTGCTGTTTCGAAAAGGGCCTGGAGACGGTGGAGCGGGAACGGCTGTGGCCGGCGCGTTCGGCGAAATTGCTGCTCAGGGCCGCGCTGCTGTCGCTTGCCCGCCATTACGCTCCGCCCGCCACCCCCGCAGGGGGCAAGGGGCACCATTGGGGCGATGCGGATTATCGCCCCTCGATGGCGGCGCGATCAGCGCTCAGGCGGTGAGCAGCCGGGCTTCCTCGCGGATGCGCTTGATCATGGAGCGCAGGCCGTTTGCACGCTGCGACGACAGATGCTCCACCAGCCCGATCCTGTCGAACACCTCGATGGCGTCCAGATTTGCGATCTCGGATGCCCTCCTGCCGGAATAGACGGCAAGAACGATGGCGACGAGGCCGCGCACGATATGCGCATCCGAATCGCCTTCGAAGGTCAGGAGAGGATCTTCGGCGCCGTCGCTGTGGCTGACCAGCCAGACCTGGCTTGCGCAGCCCTGCACCTTGTTTTCGGCGGTGCGCTTGTCCTCCGGCAGATCGGGAAGCGCCTTGCCGAGTTCGATGACATAACGATAGCGGTCCTCCCAGTCATCGAGGAAAGCGAAATCGTCGAGGATTGTTTCGAGAGAGGCCATGTGCGCGCCGTATCGTCCGTTATTCGATGGTCTTTGCTACGATATAGGGGAAGTGCACGAGGTTTTGAACCACGCGCAGGAAAAAGCCCACGGAAAACAGGTTTCCGTGGGCAAGTCAGGCAGGCAGTCGGCAGCCGGATATCACCGGCGGCAGGAAGGAATGCGGCGCGCAGATGCGCGGCGGGACGGGATCAGGGGGCAGGGCGCTTCTGCGGCAGGGGAATGACGGTGCCGGTCTTCAGCATGTCGGTATCCTTCGGGAATTCGACGCTGACGACCGGAGCTTCGGCCATTTTTCCGGTCTCTGCGGCCACTTCGGCGGCAGGCGCGGTCTTGTCGCCGGCGGCAAGCTGCTTGTCGAGCAGTTCATAGGCGACCTTGGCGCCTTCCTTCGCCCGCTCACCGAGCGCATGGAAGGTTTCCGCGCCCTTGACGCAGACGTCGGGTTTTTCGGTGCAGATGGCGCTGACATAACGATAGGCCTCGCCCGCAGCCGAAAAGGCGCTGGGAATATCGAAGGCGGAAGGTTCCTTGGCCGGATCGCTGCTGCTGCCGAAATAGGACAGCGCCACCAGCACCAGCGAAAACCAGAATGTTCCTTTGATCAGAAACCACATTGTCAGACACCCTGCCAGATGATCTTTGTTTTGAAGCCCCGCCCGGTTTCGGGTCATCGGCCTTTGTCCCGTTTTTCGGGCTTGTGAAGAAGCTACAGGCGACCGGCGAACAGCCGATTGCAAAAAGCGGCGCAATTTAATTCAAATTGTATCTATTCTCCTCGTATCGGGACGCTCGCCGCCAATTCGTTCGCATTTTAACAGTCCATGTTAAGCATAATTGCGACAGAGGCCGCGCGTTCCGGGGCAAAGCGGCGGCAGGTGTTGCCACAAAAGTTAACGCGATGGCAAAAATGAAGCGAAATCCGTCGCTTACCCGTCATTAACCATGATTGGCAAAGCTTCGGGTAAATGCCCCGTATTGGGACTGCGGGGCGTTTGAAGGCCGTTTGACGCCATTCTTTTTATCCATTCCTTAAGCCGCCGCCTTCTATTGTCGGAACCGTTAAATCCGCCTCAGGGATTCGGTATTGGTATTGCGTAATATGAGAGAAAAAGCGGTCGCACTGGTCGACCATGCCGCGGGCAGATGGCTTGCGCGCATGGAGGAGGACGCCGAAAGGCGCGCCGGAACCGTTGCGCGCCTGCGCCGCCTGATTGCCTTCAGCGCGGTCGGCCTTGTTGTTGTGCCCGCCCTCTTCAGCCTCGTCTTCAGCCCCGCCATCGCGCTGCCCATCGGCGCCGCCCTGGTGCTGGCGCTGTTTCTGGCCGCCGCCGCCCTGTCGATCGCCTTTTCCCGCCCCGTGCGCGGTGCGGCGTCTTTGTCCGAGCGCGCCGGAGACGATGATCTCGTGGCGGCGTCGCAGGTGCCCGGCCTCGTGCTCACCATCAATGAAAACGGCGTCGTCGAACGGGTTTCCGGTCGTGACCGCGCGGCGTTCCCGGCCGAACTTCAGGCGAGCAAGGGCCATGTCCTTGCCGAATATGTCTATGTCTCCGACCGTATCGAGCTGATGCAGGCCTTTGACCTGCTGCGGCAGGGCGAGGACACGGCCAGCGCCGAGCTTCGCTTCGAAACCGGTGCGAAATCGCGCCAGGCGCAGTTCATGCACGCCCGTATCGAGATGACTGCCATCCGTGGCGCGACCGGTCGCCTGCGCCGCATCGTCGCCCAGCTGTCCGATATCACCGAAATGGAGCGCCTGCGCCGTGACGTCGCCCGCAAGGCGGCGGAAGCGGAATCGGCCAATGACGCCAAGTCGCGTTTCCTTGCCGCCGTCAGCCACGAGCTGCGCACGCCGCTCAACGCCGTCCTCGGTTTTTCCGATATTCTGGCGGGCGAATATTTCGGCCGGCTGGAGAATGACCGCCAGCGGGAATATGTCGGGCTGATCCGGCAGTCCGGCGCGCATCTCCTGTCCGTCGTCAACACCATGCTGGATATGAGCAAGCTGGAAGCCGGCCGTTACGAGCTGATCATGGAAAGCTTCCCGATCGCCGAAACCATCGCATCCTGCGAGGCCATGCTCGGCCTGCAGGCGAAGGAAAAAGGCCTGACATTGACCAGCCGCATCCAGCGCGGCATCGGTGAAATCTCGGCCGACCAGCGCGCCATCCGGCAGGTTCTCATCAATCTGGCCGGCAATGCCATAAAATTCACCGATACGGGTGGTGTCGTGTCGATCGACGCCGCGCGTGACGGCAGGATGCTGAAGCTGACGGTCAGCGATACCGGCATCGGTATCGCGTCCGACAAGATCGACCTGCTGGGCCAGCCCTTCATGCAGGTTCAGAATGAATATACCCGTCGCTATGAGGGCACGGGTCTCGGACTGTCGCTGGTCAAGGGCCTGGTGGCGTTGCATGGCGGCACCTTCGCCATCACCAGCCAGCCCGGCGAGGGGACAGTCGTAACGATCGTGCTGCCTGCCGACGGTTCCGGCATGGCGGCTGGCGAAAGTGCCGAAACCGAATGCATGGTGGAGTTTCCGCCGCGCATCCGGCAGCTCGGCGATATTGCCGCAATGATGAAGAAGGATGGTGACGATGGCCCCGCGAAAGCGAAAATCGCCTAAGAAAACAACGGCCCAGATTGGCGTCGGGCTTGTTTCCTTGGTGGTTGCGGCCATCGGGCGGGAAATCCTGCGCCGTCCGAAACTGGTCGGCGGTTCTGGCGCCTTTGCGGTCGTCTTCGGTTTTGTCGCCGCCAATGCGCTCTGGTATCAGCCGGGCGTTCACCCGTCCCCGTTCCTGCGCACGCGGGATGCGGAAAACCCGAACGGCATCGCCGGTTATCGTCCGGCTGAACCGCTCGGCACCCATGGCAATGTCACCACCTTCCGCATAGAGCGCCCTGCCGAGACGGAAACGGCGCAGCCGCCGGCAACCGAGACCGCCGCGCTGCCGGCCGCCGAAAGCCAGAAACCGCAGCAGATCGTTGCCGATATTCAGGCAGAATTGAAGAAGCGCGGGCTTTATGAAGGCGAGGCGGATGGCCGCATGGGGCCGAAGACGGCCGCCGCCATCATGTTCTTCGAGGAAACGCTCGGCATGGAACAGACCGGCGAGCCGACGACCCGGGTGCTGGCCGCCCTCAGGATCGATGGCGCCACCGTTGCCGCCATTCCGAAAGACCGGCCCTCCGACACCGGCGGCGGCGTCGAGATCGACCCGGTCGCGGCCGCCATCCGCAAGGCGGAGGCGCCGAGGCCCAAGGCCGAACCGGTTTCGCTCAACAGCGCGGCCGCCACCGCCAGGCCGGCCAGCCGCGAACTGATCGCCAAGATCCAGCAGGGGCTGATCAATATCGCCTATGCCGATGTGAAGGTGGACGGTGTGGCCGGCCAGCAGACCCGCAACGCCATCCGCGCTTTCGAAAAGCATTATCGTCTGCCGGAAACCGGCGAGCCGAGCGAAGTGGTGCTGAAGAAGCTGAAGTCGATCGGGGCGATTTGAGGTTTGATGGACAGCGCACCTGTGGCAGCGTAAAATCGAAAGCACATCCATGCGCCTCAAATCCGAAATGTTCGTCTCCGCCCTCATCCGCCGCGTCTTCGCCGCCGGCGGGTTTGCCGCCGTCGAAAAGAAGGGCGCTGAAGAGGCGGGTGCGATCTTCATTCGCCAGCGCCTGCGTGACGGTCGCGAAAACCTTTACGGACCCGCGCCGCAAAGTTTCGCGGATGACGGGGAAATCCGTGCCGAGCGCCGTTTCGAAACGCGTCTTGCCGGTGCGGAAGGCGCGGACAGCGCCGCGCTTCTGGAGAGAGAACGACGCTTCGACAGCGATCTGTGGATCGTCGAGATCGAGACGGACGAGATCGGCACCCTGCTGTCGCTGGTGGACCAGCCGCAGGCCTGAACGGCGCAGAGGTTTTACCCCTGCGTTCCCGTCCTGTGGGCAGCCGGGGTCACCTGGCCCCGCCTTTCGCGGCCATGCGTATAGCTGTCCGCCCGCCGCCAGCTTTCCACCCGCTCTTCGGATTCCACGATGTCGAGCCGGTCGAGCAGGGCCTCGGCGCGGCTCATGTCACCCTCTGCGGCGGCAAGATGCGGATAGAAACATTGCAGGATAAAGGCGGCTTCGGAAAATTCCATGCCGAGACCGATCAGCGTGGTCGCAAGCTGCGCGCCTGATATATCGAGCATGATACGCTCCGACAGCCAGTAGCTGGACGAGAGCGAATCCGCCAGCGCAATGGCGAATTGCCGGGCATTGCGCTCGCGGGCAAAACGCACCAGCAGCGCTTCCTGCACCTCGTTCAGGCGGCGCAGGCCAAGGACGTCGCTTTCCGGGCGGTTGAGGTGATGCGCCATCCGCTTGATTTGCTGGCGCATTTCTTCTTCCAGCGCGGAAGCGGCGGCGATGCTGTCGGTCTTTTGTTCGGCTTTCGGCTCTTCGGAGCTTACCGCGGCCTGCGGATCGGCATCCACCGGCTCTGTGTCCGGCCGCTTCCGGTCTTCGGCATGGCGCAGGCCGACGAGCGCGTCGATAACGGTCGGCGAAAGCGCCTCGCGCCGGACGATGGCGCGGGCATGCGCCGCGCCCTGCGTGCGGGCGATGGTGATCAGCGTGTCGTCGTCCAGGCACTTCGATGCGATGAGGAAGGGAGCCGCAAGCGAAATCGGCTGGCAGGCGATGAAGAAGGCGACGGCCGAAGGCACGCTCGGGTGCTGCGAGAGCGCGGCAATCGCCTCTCGCTTGGCTTCATCGGTGGAGGCAATAAAAAGCGGCATGAAAAGTTCGGCAAATTGCCTGAGGTCCGTTTTTGACGGATGGGAAACATTCTCGAAATTCGTCACGGTGGCCATCAGCACCACATCTTTCTTCCTCACGGCTCTTGGCCTCTCAAGTTCTCGAAACCGGTCGGTCAACGCACTACCCAACAAACGCAAACACAATATCGGGTCAAATTAGAGCAAATCCGTTGACGTCCTGTTAACTATGGGGGGTGGCAAGAGAGAATCCGCGTCTATCAACAAGGAAATTTTAAAACCTTCGTGACGGGAAAAATGCCGTGGAACCCTGCCGCATCGCCTTTGTTTTCAACGGGTGCAGCGCTGCCGGTGATAAATCGGCGTCCGTTGATTAAGGTTAACGGATCATTAACCTCTGTCTGTTTGTAATTTCATGGGCAGTATTAGGATTCCATGTTATTCTCACGTTCGGAATAAAAGCCAAATTGGCGGCGAGATGCCTGAATGTCCGCATAGTCCTGCGTTAAACCCGTTGCGGTTTTGAGGACATGCGAGAACCAGCCTGTGGGCTGGGTTATGCGCAATGTGATGGTGATGAAATTCCCGACGCAAGACGAGGCTTGCGCGGTTCCCATGGGCAACATTGACTCCCGAAGAGGAGACGAGCATGGCAGACATTATTCCAATCGGCGACGCCCGACGAAGCCTGCGCCCGGCCGGCATGGCCGGCACGGTGATAGGCCCGGCAAAGGTGGTGCTGTTTACCGGCGTGCGTTATGAAAAACGCGACAAGGAGCCGTCCGGCAAGGTGGCGGGCAAGGGCAAATCCACGCCGGAGACGGCGCTGAAATCCTGATTAATGGGAATAGACCGGCGTTATTTCCACGGCGTCGGCTGGCATTTCGCCTCGTTCAGGAACCGTTCCGCTTCTTCGCCGAAACTCGGCTGCGGCACCAGGGTCCGCAACACCACATATCCTTCCGTCTGATCCGATTCCGCCAGAATGGCCTGCGACAGCGCGGGCGGCTGCGCCTTGCGAATGGCGGCGATCTGCACCGCATCGGCGACCAGAATATCCATGACCCCGCCGGCCGAGGTGCGGTCGTTCATGCTGAACACCTCGTTCGAGGCCTTGTCGTAGACAGCGACCGACCAGAAGGGCACGGCGCCGATGGCGGTCAGCCGGATCGGCTTTTCCTCGATATCGAAGGTGCAGACGGCAACGCGCATGAAGGGATCGCCGCTGCCCAGCGTCTTTTTCTCCGTCGTCTCCTCCAGCAGATGAAACTGATGCGGTTTTCCTTCGGCCACCGCGCGCGTATAGGCATCGCGATTGCTGAAATGCGGTATCGCCAGAAGAATGATGACATGCAGCACGGCGGCGGCGACAAGGCCGGTGAGGATGGCGAGCAGGACCCTAAGCATGGCCGCACCCCAGCTTGCGCACCTGCGGCATGGCGATGTCGATCAGGCCGGAACTGCCGGCCACCGGCGTGTCGAGCAGCGTCATGACCAGCTTGAACGTCTGGCCCTGCGGCACAGCCAGCCAGTTGTAGGTCTGGGCGTCGGGGGCGATGGTGATGTCGATGCCGCCATCGGCGCTGCGCAGAAGCGTGCGGGAATTCAGCGCGAAAGGCCGTCCGGCATCGTCCGCCAGCACATTGCCCTGCTGATCGGCGGTATAAAGCGTCCAGAACCGTGCCGGCGGCACGGCGCCGGCCAGCCGGTAACGGCATTCACCGCTCAGCCTTTGCCCGTCGCTGTCGACGGAGGCGGTGAAAGCCAGACCTTCCGCGGTTCCGTAAAGCAGCTTGCCGGCGTCGGCGCGGTGCGATTTGGCGTAAGGATCGGCCTCGATCGTCTGCGCCTCGGGAAACGCATCCCAGGAGCCGATGCGGATCGACCCGAAACCGGATGTCGCCTCGAGCGCCGCCAGCGTCGCGGCAATACCGCCGCCAAAGGCGATCAGAAGGGCGATGCCGACAAGGAATGGAACTCGAAACACGCTGTTTTCCCGTTTTTGAACAGGTCGAGGACTATCACTGATTCCCTGTTTGGAAAATGGCGCGGCTTGTTTAGTCTTCTTGAAAATGATCATAACCGGGGATTCCATCATGTCACGCCAATCCGCAATCGACCGCGCCACCGCCCGCTTCGACGATGGCAGCTTTGGGCGGGATCTGTCGCGACGCGTTTCGCGCCGGACCGAAAGCCAGGACGAAGAACAGCGCGGCGAGCTTGCGCTTTATCTCGAACAGGAAATGCTGCCGGCTTTCGCGGCCATGGGTTTTGCCTGCACCATCCTGCATGATCCGGCAGCGGATTTGCCGTTTCTGATCGCCGAGCGTCTTGAAGGCGACACCCTGCCGACCGTGCTCGGTTACGGTCACGGCGATGTGGTGCGCGGTCAGGACGACGGCTGGGCCGAGGGCCTTTCGCCCTTTGTGATGTCGGAGCGCAATGGCAGGTGGTACGGGCGCGGCACCGCCGACAACAAGGGCCAGCATTCGGTCAATATGGCGGCCCTGGAGGCCGTGCTGGAGACGCGGGGCAGGCTTGGTTTCAACGCCAAATATCTGATCGAGATGGGGGAGGAGAGGGGCTCTCCCGGTCTTAGAGAAATTTGCCGCGACCATGGCGGGCGGCTGAAGGCCGATCTCCTGATCGCGTCTGACGGCCCGCGACTGAACGCGGAACGGCCGACGGTCTTTTTGGGTGCGCGCGGCGGCATCACCTTCGATCTGGTGATAGAGGCGCGTAAGGGCGGCCATCATTCCGGCAACTGGGGCGGGGCGCTCTCCAATCCCGGCGTGCAGCTGGCCCATGCCGTCGCAAGCCTCGTTGGTCCGACCGGCCAGATCCGCGTGCCGGAACTGGTGCCGGACGCGCTGCCGCAGGCGGTGCGCAAGGCGCTTGCCGATTGCGAGATCGATGGCGGGCCGGACGGCCCGACGATAGACCCCGGCTGGGGTGAACCCGGCCTTTCCACCGCCGAGCGGGTTTTCGGCTGGTGTGCGCTGGAGGTGCTGGCTTTCGAGACCGGCAATCCGCGCGCGCCCGTCAACGCCATTCCGCCACGGGCATGGGCGCGGCTGCAATTGCGCTTTGTCGTCGGCATCGATCCGGATGCGGTGCTGCCCGCCCTGCGCCGGCATCTCGACCGGCAGGGCTTCGGCATGGTGAAGATCGTGGCTGCGGGTGACGAAATCTTCCGCGCCACCCGGCTCGATCCGCAGGATCCCTGGGTGGATTTCACGCTGCGCTCCATTGCCCGCACCACGGGCAGGAAGCCGGCGCTGCTGCCCAATCTCGGCGGTTCGCTGCCCAACGATATCTTTGCCGATATCCTCAAGCTGCGCACCATCTGGGTGCCGCATTCCTATCCCGGCTGCTCGCAGCATGCGCCGAACGAACATCTGCCGAAGGCGATCGCCCGCGAGGCGCTCGCCCTCATGGCCGGGCTTTATTGGGATATCGGAGAGGGGGAGACGCCGTCGCTTTAGGCGCCCATGACGAGTTTGAAGGCGATGGCCCACATGGTGACGGCGATGACACCCTCCAGAATGCGCCAGGCGGACGGTTTCTCGAAGATCGGCCGCAGCCAGCGCGCGCCGTAACCCAGCGAAAAGAAGAACAGCAGCGAGCCGGTGGCCGCGCCCGCCGCGAAGGTCTTTTCGAAGCCGGGAAACTGCGTGGAAATGGTGCCGAGCAGTACGACGGTATCGAGATAGACATGCGGATTGAGGAAGGTCAGTGCCAGGCAAATGGCAAGCGTCTGCCACAGGCTCGCCTCCCGCCGCTCCGCCACCGACAGCGCCTCGGAGGAGCGCAGCGCCGAATGCAGGCTTTTGGCGCCGTACCAGATGAGGAAGGCGGCCCCCGCATAACGCATGACGGGATCGAGCGCCGGCATGACGGCGCTGATCCGCTGGAAGCCGAACACGCCGACGGTGATCAGCAGCGCATCGGCAATCGCGCAGGTGGCGCAGACGGCAAAGACATGCGAGCGCGCCAGACCCTGCTTCAGGACAAAGGCATTCTGCGCGCCGATGGCGACGATGAGGCTGAGGCCCATGGTCAGGCCGGTGAAGAAGATCTGGATGTCCATGCGCGTTTCGGCCCCTGCCTCTGTCCATGTGCTGTGGCCGAAGGCGTTGCTTCCGGACCGAGTGCTTGGATATTTGGGCAGAATGGTTTAATCCAGTTAAATAAACTCAATCCAGATAAGTATTGCTAATGCCCTGTCATGTCATTTCGCAGACTGCTTTTCTGAGGCGCTGCCTCCCCTCAACCCTCATTCCTGTGCTTGTCACAGGAATCCAGCCAGCCCAAGTCATTGGGTTGAAAAGACTCTTCTGCCGCGCAGACGCGGGTCGACTGGATTCCTGTGACAAGCACAGGAATGAGGGAGGGATAGGCCATCGCCTATGGCTTCCAAGGCCCTCACGCCACCTCCAAACCCTGCACGAGGTGTCCTGATGCTCGACTACCCCTCCATGCGGGCCGTGGCGCTCGTGGCCCAGACCGGCAGTTTCGAAAAGGCGGCGCAGGTGCTGTGCGTCACGCCTTCGGCCGTCTCCCAGCGCATCAAGCAGCTGGAGGAGCGGCTGGGCGTGGTGCTGATCGTGCGCGGCAACCCCTGCGTGGCGACGGAGAAGGGCGAATGGCTCTGCCGGCATATGGACCATGTCGGCATGCTGGAAAGCGAATTGTTCCGCCAGCTTCCGGCATTGGCGCAAGCGGGGTCGGCGCAGGAACGGGTGACGCTCAACATCGCCACCAATGCCGACAGCCTCGGCACCTGGTTTCTGGATGCGGTGTCGAAATTCACCGGCGGTAGCGATTATCTCGTCAATATCGCGGTGGACGATCAGGACCACACGGTGGAATGGCTGCGCGGCGGCAGGGTGCTTGCCGCCGTCACCGCCCATGCGAGGCCCGTGCAGGGCTGCCGGGTCCTGGCCCTCGGCGTGCTGCGTTATCACGCCACCGCCAGCCCGGATTTCATGGCCCGCCACTTCGCCGATGGTGTGACACCCGCAGCCCTTGCCCGCGCACCGGGGCTGACCTTCAACCAGAAGGACAGGTTGCAGGCGAGCTGGATCAGGCAGGCGCTTTGCGAGGATGTTTCCTTCCCCACCCACTGGCTGCCATCGACCGACGGTTTCGTGAAGGCCAGCCTTTCCGGCATGGGCTGGGGGCTCAATCCGGTGCAGCTTGTGGGGGAGCATTTGCGGGAAGGGCGGCTGGTGGAGCTTATTGCGGGCACGCCGCTCGATATTCCGCTTTATTGGCAGGTCAATCGTTTGGCCGCCGACCGCCTCGGCGCGCTCACGGCGGATGTGGTGGAGACGGCGAGGGCGGTGTTGTTGCGCTAGGTTGTGGTTTGGGGAAACGGTTGCGACGGAGTGCTTGGCTTACCCCCCTCTGCCCTGCCGGGCATCTCCCCCTCAAGGGGGGAGATCGACGCGCGGATAGGTCTCGCCCATCTCAACGTTTACGAATGAAGTGGCGGTAGCGCCTCCTGCTGATCTCCCCCCTTGAGGGGGAGATGCCCGGCAGGGCAGAGGGGGGTGAGCCCCGAACTCCGCAAGCACCATCCACGCAACCCAACCTCACCGCCGCGCCGTATCCTCCGCACCTTCGCGCGGCGAAGCATCCGCCACCTTCTGCGTCGTCACGGTCAAGGTCGAGGCTTCCTTCATCTTCCTGGCGATGGAGCGGATGACGCGGGTGGCCTCGGCGGAAAGCGAGCGCGGGCGGGTGAGCGCCGGCATTGAGGGTGTGTTGGCGGAGGCTGCCGCCACTTCGGCGGAGGGTTGCGGGCGCGCGCCGGTCGGCAGCGGGTTCTGGATGCCGGGGATCGGCCGCAGTTCCATGCCCTGATGGGCGTAATCCATCAGCCGCTTGAACGTCATGGCCGGCAGCGCGCCGCCGGTCATGTTGTTCATCGGCGTGAAGTCGTCATTGCCGAACCAGACGGCGGTCGTATAGTTGCCGGTGAAGCCCACATACCAGGCGTCGCGATAGGCCTGCGACGTGCCGGTCTTGCCGCCGGAGACGATGCCGTTTTCCAGCGCGCCGCGCCGGGCCGTGCCCATGACCGGGATCGTCACCAGCATCTGGTTCATCTTGGAATTGGCGTCTTCGGAAAGCACCCGCTTGGCGGGCGGCTCGTCATGGCTGAAATCGTAGAGAACATTGCCCTCGTAATCCAGCACCTGCTCGATGCCGTGGCGGCGTGACTGCATGCCGTCGGCCGGGAAGACGGCATAGGCGGTGGCCTGATCGAGAACCGTCACTTCGGAGGTGCCGAGCGGAATGGTCTTGTCACTGCGCAGCGGCGTGGCCACGCCCATGGCCTTGGCGGTGTCGACGATCACCTGGGTGCCGAGCACGTCCTTGGCGAGACGGACCGGCACGGTATTGTAGGATTTGGCAAGCGCCATCTGCAGCGTCACCTTGCCGGCATAGGAACGGCCGTAATTCTGCGGCGACCAGCCGCGCCAGGTCACCGGCGCATCGGAAATCAGCGTCTCGGGCTTCATGCCCTTTTCCATGGCGGCCGAGTAGGTATAGACCTTGAAGGAAGAGCCGGGCTGGCGCAGCGCCGCGGTGGCGCGGTTGAACTGGCTTTCGCCGTAGTCACGCCCGCCGACCATGGCGCGCACGCCGCCGCCGTTCTCGATCATCACCATCGCGCCCTGCTTGACGCGGTAACCCTCGCCATATTCGCGCAGCTCCATTTCCATCGCCTGCTCCGCGGCCTGTTGCAGGCCGGTATCGATGGTGGTGCGCACGACGACAGTGTGGTCTTTGAACTTGCCTTGCGCCGCCAGCCGCTGCACCTCGTCAAAGGCCCAGTCGAGGAAATAATCCGGCGCCTTCACGTCGGCGCGGTCGATGACGGTGGCCGGGTTGCGCCTGGCGCCGATCACCTGGCCCTCGGTCATCAGCCCGCTCTGCACCAGGTTGGAAAGCACGGTATTGGCGCGCGCACGCGCGGCGGGCAGGTTGACATGCGGCGCATATTTGGCCGGCGCCTTGAACAGCCCGGCCAGAATGGCGGATTCCGAAAGCGTCACGTCGGTCAGGTTCTTGCCGAAATAAAACTGCGCCGCCGCCGCCGCGCCGAAGGTGCCGCCGCCCATATAGGCGCGGTCGAGATAAAGGCTGAGGATTTCCTTCTTCGACATGTTGGCCTCGAGCCACAATGCAAGGAAGGCTTCCTTGATCTTGCGCTCCAGCGAGCGCTCATTGGTGAGGAACAGGTTCTTGGCAAGCTGCTGCGTCAGCGTCGAGCCGCCCTGCACCACGCCGCCGGCGCGGGCGTTTTCGCTCATGGCGCGGGCAAGGCCGATGAAGTCGATGCCGAAATGGTCGAAGAAACGCCGGTCCTCGGTCGCCAGCACCGCCTTGATGAAATGATCCGGCATCTGGTCGATCGGGACGGAATCCTCATGGATGATGCCGCGATGGCCGATGGTGTTGCCGTAACGGTCGAGGAAGGTGACGGCGAAATCGCCGCGATAACGCCAGTCCTTCTTGGTCTCCTCGAAAGCGGGCATGGCGAGCGCCAGAAGCACGATCGAGCCGGCCGTTCCGAAGGTCAGTGCGTCGCAGGTCAGGTTGACGGCAAGCTTCTTCCAGCCGCGCACATGCAGCTTGCGTGATGCGATGGTGATGTCTTCCCAGACATCCACCAGCCTTGCCGCAGCCGTCCACAGGCCGGAATCGATGAAGCTATCGATCCTCAGCAGGATATGCCGCTTCCTGCGCGGCTTCTTATCGTCTTTTTCTTCCTGCACCTGGCGATGTTTTCCTGTTCAACGCAACGCGGATCGTCGGTATTTCTGCGCTTCAACCCATTCCCGACGCAAAACCATGGCATGTCTGTGTCGGAATTGCTTGACGCGGCGGCTTCTTGCGGGCCAATGACCCTCTGCCGCCTGCCAATATGCTAAAATATCGTACAAACCAGCCCTTGGCGATACGATATAAAGGATTAGGGACCGGTTAAACCTGCGCCCTCCAAGAGATCAAAATGAGACGGAAATGTTAACGATGAATGACGCGCCGTTCTGGAAAACCAAATCGCTCACCGAGATGACCGGCGAGGAATGGGAAAGCCTGTGCGACGGTTGCGGCCTGTGCTGTCTTAACAAGCTGGAGGACTGGGACACCGGCGAAGTGGTGTTCACCTCGGTTCGCTGCGTGCTGCTCGACGGCGAGAGCTGTCGGTGCTCCGATTACGAAAACCGCCGCGCCACGGTGCCGGACTGTATCCAGCTCGACCTGAAGAAGGTGCATGAGATCGGCTGGCTGCCGCCCACCTGCGCTTATGCGCTGGTGCGCGATGGCAAGGATCTCTACTGGTGGCATTATCTCGTTTCCGGCGACACGGAAACCGTGCACCAGGCCGGCATTTCGGCGCGCGGGCGCACCGTCAGCGAGGCCGATGTGGATGTTGACGACTTCGAGGATTATGTGGTCGACTGGCCCCTGACGGTAGGTGAGACGGCGGGCGAAGAGGAACGGACCTGACGGACGGCGTCAATTCTTGTTTTGGTCCTATTCCTGCCCCATCCGTCTCCTAAGGCATGTCATCCGAAAACGTGTCACGGTTTCGGGATCGATTTGTCTGAAGTCAAAGACAGCTTCCGGCCATTCCGGCAAATGATCCGCAAAAGCGGACGAGGGACATCAAAACGCATGCGCTACCGGCTGCCCGCCATCGTTCTTTCATGCATTGCCCTTCCGGGGCTCCTGCCGCTTTCCGTTTCCGCCCAGCAACAGCCCCAGGCCTTTGAATGCACATTGGTCACGTCCATCGAGACCGGCGCCATCATCAACCAGCAGGGCGCCTGCGACCAGCGCGTGGCGCCGGCCTCCACCTTCAAGGTGCCGCTGGCGCTGATCGGCTACGATGCCGGCATCCTTCAGGATGAAAAGACGCCCGCCTGGGACTGGAAACCGGGTACGGAAGCCCGCGCTTCCGACCGCAAGACCGTCGATCCCTCCATATGGGAGCAGGATTCGGTGCTGTGGTATTCGCGCGAAATCACCCGCCGCCTTGGCCCGGAAAAATTCGCCGCCTATGTGAAGCGCCTCGGTTACGGCAATGCCGATGTGTCCGGCGAGCCGGGCAAGAATAACGGGCTCACCCATTCCTGGCTCGGCGCCTCGCTGACGATCTCGCCGGTGGAACAGGTGGGCTTCATCCGCCGCCTGCTGGCCGGCAACCTGCCTTTTTCCCGCGATGCGCAGGCGAAGACACGCGCGATCGTACCGCTCTTCGATGCGCCGGAAAGCTGGGCCGTGCATGGCAAGACCGGCACCGGCTACATGCGTGACGAAAAAGGCAATCCCGACCGCAACCGCCCCTTCGGCTGGTTCGTCGGCTGGGCGGAGCGTGAAGGCCAGCACATCGTCTTTGCGAGACTGCGCGTTTCCGACAAACCATCCAACGAACCGCTCGGCCCCGCCGTGCGCGACGCCTTCCTGCGCGATATTCCCCGGCTGGCCGTGCATCGGTAGTTGCGCAGCCGGTATGACCTTTGCCCGAAAAGGAAAAGCATATGCCGGATGCCTCTCGTGACGTCATCACGATCTACAATGAACACGGCGCCGATTTCGACAGGCAGCGTGGTCGCTCCCTTGCCGAAAAACCCTGGCTCGACAGGTTCATCTCGCTTTTGCCGAAGGGTGCGTCCATTCTCGATATTGGCTGCGGTTCCGGTGAGCCGATCGCCGGCTATTTCATCGCCAGCGGTTATGACGTCACGGGCATCGATGCGTCCCTGCCGCTGGTCGAGCTTTGCCGGAAGCGATTTCCCGGGAACCTCTGGGCGGTTGCGGATATGCGAAAGCTGGCCCTCGGCCGCCGCTTCGACGGGTTGATCGCGTGGCACAGTTTTTTCCATCTGACGATGGACGATCAGCGCCGCATGTTCGGCATTTTCCACCAGCATGCCAATGACGGCGCGGCGTTGATGTTCACGGCCGGACCGGATCACGGGGAAGCGATCGGCACCTTTCAGGGCCGGCCGCTTTATCATGCGAGCCTCGCACGCGACGAATATGAAAGCCTGCTCGCCGCGCATGGTTTCCGGCTTCTCGATCATGCCGTCAACGATCCCGAATGCGGCGGCGCCACGGTTTATCTGGCGAGACGCGTCGCCCTCTGAACGCGCTTGGGAGGCCTCACCCGGTAGCGGGTCCACGGGTTGCTTGATCGCTGCCAACGCGATGTTTTGCGGCGGGAGACCGCACTCACGATTGTGTGTTCAACAAAAACTTTGGCCGCACCTTGACCTTCCCATCATGGGAAGCCCTACATAGGGTGTCGAAAGGGGATTTCCCATGAACGAGACAGTCAGGCACGCCCACCCACATCAACCGGTTTCCATTCCCGTCGAGGGCATGACCTGCGCCTCCTGCGTGCGGCGTGTGGAAACGGCCGCGGCCAAGGTGCCCGGTGTCGTCTCGAGTTCCGTGAACTTCGCCACGAAGAAGCTCACGGTCGAGCCGGCCGAAGGTTTTTCGGCCAGGACGCTCGGCGCCGCCATCAAGAAGGTCGGTTACGATATCGCACCGGACCGGCAGGAATTTGCCGTCGAAGGTCTGCGCAGCGATGCGGATGCCGGGCGGTTGAAGGCCGTTCTGGACGCCGTCGCCACCACCGTCGACGTGAAGGTCGACGCTGCGGCCGGCAAGGTTACGGTGGAAACCATCGGTGGCCGGCGTGAACGGGACGCGCTGGTGGAAACGGCAAAGCTCGCCGGTTTTGTACTGAAGACGCCGGGACCGCACGGCCAGTCCGCCCATCAAGGTCACGGCCAGCACCATGGACATCATCAGGGCCACGGCCAGATGCCGGCAGGCGAGGCCGGCGGCCACGACCATATGCAGCATGCGGGCGAGGAAGGCGCGCTGAAACGCGACCTGACGATCGCCGCCATCCTGACCGCCCCGCTTTTCGTGCTGGAAATGGGCGGCCATCTTTATGAGCCGATGCATCACTGGCTGATGGGTATCATCGATACGCAGAACCTCTATTACATCTATTTCGTGCTGGCGACGGCGGTGATTTTCGGACCGGGCCTGCGCTTCCTCAAGACCGGTTTTCCGGCCTTGCTGCGCGGCGCGCCGGAAATGAATTCGCTGGTGGCGCTGGGCGTCACGGCGGCCTATCTTTATTCCGTCGTGGCGACCTTCGCGCCCGATCTGCTGCCGGCGGAGGCGCAGTTCGTCTATTATGAAGCGGCAACCGTCATCGTCACGCTGATCCTGACCGGACGGCTTCTCGAAGCCCGCGCCAGCGGCCGCACGGGAGACGCGATCCGCAAGCTGATGAGCCTGCAGGCGAAGACCGCCCGCGTGGAGCGCGACGGTGTCACCATCGATATTTCCCCTGAAGACCTGGTGACGGGCGATATCGTCGTCATCCGCCCCGGCGAGAGGCTGGCGGTGGATGGCGAAGTTGTCGAAGGCGCGTCCTATGTCGATGAATCCATGATATCGGGTGAACCCGTGCCGGTGGAAAAGGCGGTCGGCGCAACTGTTGTCGGCGGCACCATCAACAGGACCGGCGCTTTCAAGTTCAAGGCAACCAAGGTCGGCGCGGATACCATGCTGTCGCAGATCATCCGCATGGTGGAGGAGGCGCAAGGCTCCAAGCTGCCGATCCAGCTGCTGGTGGACCGTGTCACCGCGCTCTTCGTGCCCGTCGTCATCGCCATTGCGGTGCTGACCTTCATTGTCTGGGCGATCTTCGGTCCTGAGCCTGCCTATACTTTCGCGCTGGTCAATGCGGTGGCGGTGCTCATCATCGCCTGCCCCTGCGCCATGGGTCTCGCCACGCCGACATCCATCATGGTCGGCACCGGAAGGGCGGCGGAACTGGGCGTGTTGTTCCGCAAGGGACAGGCGCTGCAGGAACTGCGCTCGGCTGAGATCGTCGTGGTGGACAAGACCGGCACTGTCACCAAGGGCCGTCCGGAACTGACCGATCTGGTGGTTGCGGAAGGATTTGCCGACAATGAGGTGCTGAGGCTGGTCGCCGCCGTCGAGGGCCGTTCGGAACATCCGATTGCCGAAGCCATCGTCCGGGCTGCGGAAGAAAAGAATATGGTGGTCCCGGAGGGACTCAAACCCCCAACCGTCGAGAACTTCGAAAGCGTGACCGGCTACGGTATCGCCGCCACGGTCGATGGCCGCAGGGTCGAAGTCGGCGCGGATCGGTACATGGCCAAACTCGGCCATTCCGTCGATATCTTTGCCGACGCCGCCGCAAGGCTGGGTGACGAGGGCAAGACGCCGCTTTATGCCGCCATCGACGGCAGGCTGGCGGCCGCGATCGCCGTCGCCGATCCGTTGAAACCTTCGAGTGTCACCGCCATCCGGGCGTTGCAGGCCATGGGCATCGAAGTGGCCATGGTGACGGGCGACAATGTCCGCACGGCAAACGCCATCGCCCGGCAGGTCGGCATTTCCCGCGTGGTGGCGGAAGTGCTGCCCGAAGGCAAGGTGAAGGCGATCCACGAGATGCGCGAAGGCGGCAAGGTGCTGGCCTTCGTGGGTGATGGCATAAACGACGCGCCGGCGCTGGCCGAGGCCGATATCGGCATCGCCGTCGGCACCGGCACGGATGTCGCCATCGAAAGCGCCGATGTGGTGCTGGTCGGCGGCGATCTTCTGGGGGCGGTCAATGCGATCGAGATGAGCCGTGCGACCATGCGCAACATCAAGGAAAATCTGTTCTGGGCTTTCGGTTACAATGTGGCGCTGATACCGGTTGCGGCGGGCGTGCTTTATCCGGCATTCGGCATCACGCTGTCGCCGATGATCGGCGCGGGTGCGATGGCGCTCTCCAGCGTCTTCGTTCTCGCCAATGCGCTGCGGTTGAAACGGGCAAAGGTGGCGCACAGGGAGGTGACGTCGTGAATATCGGCCAGGCATCGGAAGCATCGGGCGTTTCCGCCAAGATGATCCGTTATTACGAGCAGATCGGTCTCATCACCCCCGCCGCCCGCACCGGCAATAATTACCGGGTTTATGGCGAGCAGGACGTGCACAATCTGCGCTTCATCAAGCGGGCGCGCACGCTCGGTTTTTCGCTGGAAGAAACCGAGACGCTGCTGAAACTCTGGCAGGACAAGAGCCGCGAGAGTTCGGCGGTGAAGGAAATCGCGCTGGTCCACATCGCCGATCTCGAGCAGAAGATCGCCGAGATGAAGAGCATGGTGAAGACGCTGTCGCATCTCGCCCATTGCTGCGGCGGCGACCACCGGCCCGACTGCCCCATCCTCGACGATCTCGCGGGCGCGGACAAGACCGACGGTAAGCCCGCGAGAACCCACTGATCTTTAGTGACAGCCGGCACGACAATATCGCTTCCGGCCAGAAGGAGAAAACCATGAGCGCAACCACCTTCCTCATTCCTGATATGACCTGCGGCCATTGCGAAAAGACGCTGCGCGGCGCCCTTGCGGATGTGCTGCCCGGCGCGTCCGTCAGCATCGACCTCGATGCCCATAAGCTGACCGTGACGGGCGACGCCGCAAATGCGGAAGCGGCGATCCGCGAAGCCGGTTATTCGCCGGAACGGGCGGGTTGAGAGACGGCTTCCATTTGCGTAGGTCCAAAAATGTGCTACATATGTTGCACAAAAATGGAGCGTAGACGGATGACCGTAACGACGAGAATAAGACGTCAGGGCGGTGCGGCGGTGATGACCATCCCGCCCGCTCTTTTGAAGATGCTGGGGCTGGAAATCGGTGAGCAACTGACGCTCGAGGTCGATAACGGCGCGCTGGTCGCCAGCCCGGTTCGGCAGGAAAAGAAGCGCTTCACGCTTGCCGAACTGCTGGAGGGTGCGGATGAAGTCGCCGCCCTCAATGCCAGTACGCGGGAGTGGGACGAAGCGCCGCCAGTCGGCAAAGAAGCCCTTTGATGGTCCGTAGCCAGATTCCGAAACGTGGCGACGTTTATCTGGTCGACCTGAACCCCGTCATCGGCAGCGAAATCAGGGACGAGCATCGTTGTATCGTCATCACGCCGAAAGAAATCAATGCGGTTGGACTGTGCCTTGTCGTTCCCGTGACCACGGGCGGAGTATTCACACGCAGGGCAGGGCTTGCCGTGAACATATCGGGCCATAAGACAACCGGCGTTGCATTATGCAATCAGGTGAGAAGCATGGACATTGTCGCCCGTGCCGCCCAGAAGAAAGCGAAATATATCGAAACCCTTGACGATGCGACGATCGACGAAATCGCCGGTCGTGTCATCAGCATGATTGATCCTGCCTGAGAACGCCAATTGGAATAATGATCGATATATGCTACTGAGTAGCATGATCTTTCCTGTCGAGGGAGTGCCACAATGTCCGTCAAGGCGTCAGTTTCCATCTCCGACCAGCAGGACAGTTTCGCCCGCAGGCTGGTGGAAGAAGGGCGTTATGCCAGCCTCAGTGCCGTCGTCCAGCGTGGGCTGGAATTGCTCCGGCAGGAAACGGAACTGAAGGACGCTGAACTTGCCGCACTTCGCGATTTGCTGGTCGAGCGCGGGCAGGGCGACTTCGTCTCCTTGGAAGACGGCAAAGACAGAACGGCGGCGATGATCGCAGCCAAGAAGGCCAACTATGGCCTTTAGGGTCGTGCGCTCGACACAGACGGATCAGGACCTCGGCCTCATTCTCGATCATCTCATCCAGTCCTATCTCGACCTTGGTGACGCCTTGCCGGGGGCTTTCGCACGCGCCGAGCGACGCGTGGTGTCAATTGAAGCGGATATGGATGCACTTCACAAAGCGCCTTTTCAGGGCACATTATTGCCCGAAATATTGCCCGGCCTTCGCCGGGTAACGAAAAATCAGGCTGTCTTTTATTTCGATGTCGACGAGGGTGAAAAGACCGTGCGTATTCTCGCGGTGTTTTTCGGCGGGCAGGATCATCTACGCCATATGCTCACGCGCCTTGTCTCCCGTCGCGCCCCGGACTTTCCCTAAACCTCGTCGAAAGCCCCGCCTTCCCGCGAAGGGTTGCGGTCGATCACCCGTTCCTCGGCATCGTCGGGCAGGGCCTCGTCGCTTTCCTGATAGGGATCGTCCTCGCTCTCGGCCTCTTCTTCCTCGATTTCCTGTTCGATGGATTGCGGAATTTCTCCCTTGGCGGGAAGGACGTCGATGTCGAGATCGATCAGGTCCTCGTCCATGGCGTCTTTGTTGCGGGGCATGATCTTCTTGCGGTCCATGACGGTGTCCTTTCTGTCGGTTCATTCGGCAAACGGCCGGCGGGGCGGTGGGTTCCTGCCGCCGCTTAATTCCCTCGGTTCGGATCGGATGAAAAGCCGTCTTGACCTCAATGGCGCTTGAGGTTCTAGTTTGCCCGCCGTATCGCAGAAATCGAAAGGATACGGCTTTGACGAGTATGGAAATGACGGAAAAAAACGGCTGGGGCGAATTGCTGAGCGGGGCGAACCTCTCGCTTCTGACCGTCATCTCCGCCGGTATCGGCCTGCACGCCTTCAACCAGTTCGCGGTGGTGACGGCCTTGCCCGTCGCCGTCAACGACATCGGCGGCGCGGCCTTTTACAGCTGGGCCTATAGTCTTTATTTCGTCGGTTCCGTGGCCGGCGGCGTCACCGCCGTGCTGTTTCGCGAGCGTTTTGGCGCCCGCGCGGTGCTGCTTCTGTGCTGCCTGATCTTTTCCTTCGGTTCGGTCCTTTCGGCAATCGCCGGCGACTTTCTGTGGGTCGTCGTCGGCCGGGCGTTGCAGGGGCTGGCGGACGGGCTGATCGTCGCCGTATGCTACAGCCTCATCCCCGCAGGTTTCCGCTCCGGCCTGTTGCCGAAGGTCTTCGCCATCGAAGCGGCGATCTGGGCGGTCGCCTCCTTCATCGGCCCGCTGACCGGCGGTTTCGCCACCGAACATATCTCCTGGCGCGCCACCTTCCTGCTGTCGGCGCCGCTGATCCTGCTGCTGCTGGCCTATACTGTGGTTGCCGTTTCCGCCGAACGGCCGGTGGCGGCGACGCGCAAGCCGCTGGTGCCCCTGGTTCTCTGCCTCGTCGGTGCACTGGCCTTTTCCGCGCCCTCGGCTTTCGAGGATGCGAGCCTGCGCGCCCTTTCCCTGCTCGCAGGGGCGGCGCTGCTGTGGGCTTCGCTACGCGCGGGCACCCGGCCTTCCATCGGCTTGTTCCCAAAGGATTCCTTCCGGCTGAAGACGGTGCTCGGCAGCGGTTTCTGGGTTCTGTTCCTGATGTCCTATGCCCATGCGCTGGGCAGCGTCTATCTCGCTTATGTCGCCATCAATCTGTGGCGGCATGAGCCGACCTTCGCCGGTTTCATCGTGGTGACGATGCCGCTTGCCTGGAGCTTCGTGGCGATGCTGATCGGCAGCCTGCGTTCCGTCCGTCTCCGGGAAATTTGCCTGCATTACGGCCCTTACCAGATGGTGCCGGGCTGCGCGCTGCTCGGGCTCGGGCTGGCGACTGGCAACTGGGGAGAGATGCTCGTCGGGCAAATCCTGATCGGATCGGCCTTCGGCATGTCCTGGGCCGGCATCAGCCAGGCCGCCATGGAGGCGGCGCCGGAAGAGGAACGCAAGATGACCGGCGCGCTGCTTCCAACGGTCGCGACGCTGGGCGCCGCCGCCGGTGCCGGCGCCAGCGGCACCGTCGCTACTGCCACCGATCTCGTGGCGCAGATCGGGCGGGCGGATGTGACGATGCCGATGGCTTATCTCTATGGGCTGGGTGTGGTCGTATCGCTGCTGGCGATCATGGCCGCCAGCGGCTTACGCGGCGAACGGCGCTAAGGTGCGCGCGCGTCGCGGTCAGGACTGGGTGGTGGCGATGGTGATCGCCGTCAGGTAAACGACGAAGGACATGATCGCGATCGCGCCGATGATGATGACGATGCCCTTGCCGGCGCGTTTTTTCTCGGCCTTGTTTTCATTGGCTTCGGTCGGAAACAGGATCGGATCGCTGGTGTCGCGGATTTTGGTCATGCCGGTTCTCCTTTCGACGGATGTGTCGGGCGGTTTCGGTCTATCAACCGCCCAATCCGCCAAAAGGTTCCTCACGGTTTCAATGCCCAGCTGGTGGCATGCACCACCGCGCCGGGGGCGGCCTTCAGAAGCGCCGAGCGCACGGGCTCGAAACCTTCAATACGCTTGGTGCCCACATATCGCCCGCGATTGGCGAAGACTTCGATCGAGCCGTAATCGAGAAAGATGCGGATGCGGGATGCCTTCGCTCCCCTGGCGATGTAATGCGGTGAAGGACCGTCCCGCCCGTCCTCGTGGCGAATCCACAGGCCGGTTTCATCGGAAACGACGCCGAGCCTCACCGTCGGATGATCGAGCGCAAGGTCGAAGGGCGCGCCGGGCGCGGCGAATTCGATCAACAGTTCCACCGCGCCGTTGATGAAGGTGACGCGTTCGCCGGCGGCAAGGCGGGTGCGGTCGAGAATATGGCTGCGCAGGCTTTCCGCCGCACCGATGGGCGGGGTCAGCAGCTCGCCGTTCACATAATGCAGCCGGCGCGGCAGGGTCATCGAGGTGGGGAAATCGATTTCCGGATTGGCGTCCGCCCAATTGGCCAGCCAGCCGATGCCGATGATGCTGTCGCCGTCGAGAAAGGCCTGAAAGGCGTAATTGTCTGTGCCGAAATCCAGTTCCTGGCCGAATTCCCTGGTGAAGACCTTGCCGTCGAACCAGCCGACGTCGGCCATCGTCAGGTTCTTGCGGCCGGTTTCCGGGTCTTCCGAATGCATCAGCCCGTAGACCAGCACCCAGCGGGTGGAGCGGGCATTGGCCGGGCCATCGAGCGGCAGCAGGCAGGGGCATTCGATGGCCGTGGTTTTATAGCGCGTTTCCACCCACAGCTTGCCCACATAGGTCCAGCCGGATGCGGCGGTGGGATCCAGCGTCTCGTAAAGCAGGATGACGCCGCCGCCGTCACTCTGGCTGCCGAGCACCATTTTCCACAGGCCGTCGGGACCGCGAAACACGTAAGGATCGCGGAAATCCGGCGTCAGCCCCTGGCCGTCCGGGCGGTGGCCCAGAATGACCTCGGCCTGTCCGGCCATGATGAGGTCGGAAGAGGTGGCGGTGAGCTGGATCTGCTGTTCGGGAATGCGGTCCTGCACCTGCTCGGTGAAGAAGACGCGGATGCCGCTGCCTTCCACCAGCGGAATGGTGGAGCCGGAATAGGCGCCGCCGCGCTTGTCCGGCCTTGTCGTCAGATCCTCGGAAGGGAAAAGGAAGATCGGCAGATGCCGCCAGCGCAGATAATCCGAGGAGACGGCATGGCCCCAATGCATGGTGTTCCAGCGCAGCCCGTGCGAATAATGCTGGTAAAACAGATGCGGCCGGCCTTCGAAACGGCCAAACCCGTTCGGATCGTTCATCCAGCCGAAGGGCGGGCGGAAGTGATAGCTGTCCGGCAGTTCGGGTGCGGCATTGTCCGGCTTGGTGTGGACGACGGTGATGCCGGTTTCCAGCACATCCGACGCGGTGAACCAGTAGATGACGGAAACGGCGGTCGTGACCGTATCGTAACTCAGTTCCACATGGCCGCCGCCGAAGACCTGATAGATTCGAAAACCGAACTCTTCCGTGTTGACGCTTGAAACCTCGGCGAATTTTCCATTCTGATTGGAGAAGGACACGGCGCCGGGTTCGGCTGCTTTTTTCGCCTTCAGCCAGACATGGAAGGTGGCATTGACCGGCAGGTCGGTGTGGAGGGTACGGATGGCGCTTTCCGGCTCGGCGGTTACGGCTTCAACGACGGTCATTCCCGTTCCTTTCGTTGCGGCTATTTTCGTTCAGGAAACGCAACGAATGGGACGAAAGAAAGTTCAACCGCCGCGGCTTTCACTCAAGCCCGCCGTCCGGCCTATTCCTGTGCCGCGGTTTCGTATTTGCCGTCCAGTTCGAACACCAGCCCGTCCGGATGGTAGAAGGTGCGGCCCTCGCCGGAAAAATAGGCCGCGACGATCTGGTTGGTCAGGCGCGAGCCGAAGCCCGTGCGTTTCGGCGCGCTCACCGGCGGCCCGCCCGTTTCGCGCCAGCGCAGTTCGAAACGGTCGTCGCCGTCCAATGTCCAGCGAATGTCCACCCTGCCGCTTTCATTTGAAAGCGCACCGTATTTCAGGGCATTGGTGGCCAGTTCGTAAACCGCCAGCGACAGGCCGAGCGCCTGTTGCGGGGCAATCTCCACGTCCGGGCCGGAAATCGTCACCCGTGCCCTGTCATCGAGATGCGGATAGACGGAATCGCAGACGAGGGCGATGATGCCGGCGCCTTTGCCCGACGCATGCATGAGGTTCTGGGCGTTGCCCAGCGCGGCGATACGTTTCTTGATGGTGTCGCGCGCCTCTTCCAGCGTCTGCGAATGGCGCATGGTGGCGCTGACGACGGCCGTGGTGATCGCCATCGTATTCTTGACCCGGTGGACGAGTTCTCGCCGCAACAGCTCTTCCCGCTTGCGGCTTTCCACCGTCGCCGTCGTTTCGATCGTGATGTTGATCAACCCGGCGATCTTGCCGTTATCGTCATAAAGCGGGCTGTAGGAGAAGGTCCAGTAAGTGTCTTCCGGATAACCGTTGCGATCCATGACGAGATGCAGGTCTTCGGCAAATGTGCCCTTGCCGGACAAGGCGGTCTCCACAAAGTGCTTCACATCGTCCCAGACATCGGACCAGATGACACGGAAAGGCTTGCCGAGCGCCTCCCGTTCCTTGAGGCCCAAAAACGGCCGGTAGGCATCGTTATAGATGATGTTGAGGTCCGGCCCCCAGAACAGGCAGATCGCGTGGCCCTGCTTGAGCATGGTCTGCACCGTGGTTTTCAGCGCAACCGGCCATGTGTCCGTGGGTCCCGCCGCTGTCGATGCCCAGTCGAAAAGCCGGATGGCTTTGCCCATTTCACTATCGTCATCGGGGAAATGCGGCACGAACTCATCCTGTAGCGCGGGGCTGATTACCGTATCTATGTAGGGGCAAGTACCCCCCGAGTTCAAACTGAATTTCTCTAAAGCTTGGCGCGGCCTGTCGAATTTGCCGCCGGCACCCTCGCAACCGGGCGTAAAAAACGCCATATGAAGCAAAAGCAGGGAGTTTATCCGTGATGAAATTCGACAATTCCTATGCCCGCCTGCCGGAGCGGTTCAGCGCCGCCGTCCTGCCGACGCCGGTGAAGGCGCCGCGGCTGATCGCCTTCAATCGCCCGTTGGCCGACGAACTCCTTCTCGATGTGGCAGGCCTTGACGATGCAAGGCTGGCGGCGATCTTTTCCGGCAATGTCGTGCCGCAGGGGGCAGAGCCGCTGGCCATGGCCTATGCCGGCCATCAGTTCGGCGGTTTCGTGCCGCAGCTCGGCGATGGCCGCGCCATTCTGCTCGGCGAGGTGATCGACGCGAACGGCAGGAGGCGTGATATCCAGCTCAAGGGTTCCGGCCCGACGCCGTTTTCGCGCAGGGGCGACGGGCGTGCGGCGCTCGGTCCGGTGCTGCGCGAATATATCGTCTCGGAGGCGATGTACGCGCTCGGCATTCCCGCCACGCGGGCCTTGGCAGCGGTTCTGAGCGGCGAAAGGGTGCAGCGGGAGGTGGGACTGCCGGGCGGCGTCTTCACCCGTGTTGCGGCAAGCCATATCCGTGTCGGCACCTTCCAGTTCTTCGCCGCGCGCGAGGATGACGAGGCGATCAGGAACCTCGCGGATTATGTGATCGACCGCCACTATCCCGAGGCGAAAGGCGCCGATAATCCCTACCTCGCCTTGCTGCGCGGCATCGCTGACAGGCAATGCGACCTCATTGCCCGCTGGATGATGGTGGGCTTCATCCATGGCGTGATGAATACCGACAATATGGCGGTTTCCGGCGAGACCATCGATTTCGGCCCCTGCGCCTTCCTCGATGAATATCATCCCAACAAGGTCTTCTCTTCCATCGACGCGCAGGGCCGTTACGCCTTCAACAACCAGCCGGGCATCGCGCAATGGAACATCGCCAGGCTGGCGGAATGCCTGTTGCCGCTGCTCGATCCGCAGGTGGAAAAAGCCGCCGAACGCGCCAATGCCGTTCTGGCCGATTTCGCCGCCGCCTTTCCCAAGCGTTGGCTCACCGGCATGCGCGAAAAACTCGGCCTGACGCTGGAGGAGGACGGCGACCTGGATCTCGTGCAGGCGCTGCTGGCGCTGATGCAGGCATCGGAGGCGGACTACACGCTGACCTTCCGGCGCCTCTCCCACGCCGCCAATGGCGACGCGGAGCCGTTTCGCGGCATGTTCATCGATATAGCCGGGGCGGATGAATTCCTGCGGCGCTGGCGAGAAAGAGCCGGGCGCGAGGAGGTTTCCGATGCCGACCGGTCGGCGGCGATGCTTGCCGTCAATCCGGCCATCATCCCGCGCAACCACCGCATCGAGGAACTGATCGAGGCAGCGGTCGAGGAGGATGATTTCGAACCCTTCCACGCCATGCTCAAGGCGATTGCCACGCCGTTCGAGGAGCGGCCGGACAATTTCGTCTACATGCAGCCGCCGATGAGCCATGAGCGGGTGTTCAGGACATTTTGCGGGACTTAATGGGTTCGTCAACCTCACCGTCATGCCGGACTTGATCCGGCATCCAGCCGCCGCGCGTCTGCGCGGCGAAAGGAGTCTTTTCAGCCCAAGGACTTGGGCTGGCTGGATACCGGCTCAAGGCCGGTATGACGGAGGAATAGGAGGAGATGTTTTCTCCTTCGGTTCGATATTTCTCACCCAACCTTGGCCAGCGGCTCATGCGAACCGTAATACCGGCCGAACCGGTTTTCGAGGAATTTCGGCAGGGCCACTTCCTCCTGCCGCACGAAGCCCTTCTGCGGCAGGGCGCCATCGGCCAGAAGGTCGAGAACCGTGCAGATGCCGGCGGCGGTGGTGATCTGGATGGCGCTCATCATCCGGCCGGAAACCGGGCCGGCATAGACCTTGTTGGCATAGGTTTCCTGCAGGAAGCGGCCGTTGCGGGTGCCGCAGACGGTGACGAAGACAATGACCACATCCTGCATGGTGCCGGGCAGGGCGTTTTCGAACAGGTCCTTCAGCACGTCGCGGCGGTTGCGCAGGTTGAGGTCGTTCAGAAGCGCCTTCATGATCGCCACATGGCCGGGATAACGGATGGTGCGGTAATTCATCGTCCGCACCTTGCCTTCCAGCGTGGCGCACAAGGTGCCGAGGCCGCCCGAGGTGTTGAAGGCCTCGTAGGTGACGCCGTCGAGCGAAAATTCCTCGCGCTCCTCCAGCGCCGGAACGGCGGTGAGGCGGCCTTCGACGATGGCTTCGCAAGGCTCGATATATTCGTTGATCAGCCCGTCCGTGCTCCAGGTGAGGTTGTAGTTGAGCGCGTTGGACGGATATTGCGGCAGCGCGCCGACACGCATGCGCACGCTGTCGAGCTTGTCGAAACGGGCGGCGAGATCGGCGGCGACGATGGAAATGAAGCCGGGCGCGAGACCGCATTGCGGAATGAGCGCCGTCTGCGCCGTTTCCGAGAGCGTCTTGACCTTGCGGGTGGATTCCACGTCTTCGGTCAGATCGAGATAATGGGTGCCGACGGCGACGGCCGCCTCGGCAATGCCCGCCGTCAGGTGGAAGGGCGCGGCGGAAAGCACGGCGAATTTACCCTTCAGCAGCGCTTCCAGAGCCGGACGGTCGGTGATGTCGACGATTTCGGTATCGACGCGTTCATGCGCCGGCACATTCGCCAGCTGATCGGCCGAACGGTCGGCGACGGTGATGCGATAATCGCCGGTGGCGGCCAGCATCCAGGCGATGGCCGAACCGATATTGCCCGCGCCGATGACGACAATGTTTTTCATGTTCTTGTTCCCCGCAGTAAATTCGCATGTGTCTGCGCAACGAATGCGCTTCAAAGACAGAATGCCAGCTTTTATTGACGATTCGCAGCTTCACTATGTGCAGATGGTGGTCTATTATTGGACAGTTAGACGACAGGATTGGTCACTATGACGATCGCCGACAAAGACCGGGCGCTGCTCGCCCTGCTTTCCGAAAATGCCCGCATGCCGGTGGCGGAACTGGCGCGCAAACTTGGGCTTTCCCGCACCACGGTGCAGGCCCGCATCGAGCGGCTGGAGGCCGACGGGGTAATCGCCGGTTATGGCCTGCGGCTTTCGGAAAGCTATCTTTCCGGGCTGGTGCGCGCCCATGTGCTGATTACCATCGCACCCAAGGCGCTGCCCGGCGTGACCGCCGCACTTGCCGCCATCAAGGAGGTGACGACGCTGCATTCGGTGAGCGGTACATTTGATCTGATCGCGATCTTGGCAGCCCCCTCGATCCTCGATCTCGACCGGTTGATCGACCGCATAGGTGCGCTTGACGGCGTGGAGCGCACGCTGTCGTCGATCATTCTGTCGACGCGGATTTCGCGGTAGGGGATTTTGGGAAGTGTAAGGTACGCAAAACCTACCTCCGTCATGCCGGACTTGATCCGGCATCCAGCAGCAGCGCGTCTGCGCCGCGAATAGGGTCTTTTCAGCCCAAGGACTTGGGCTGGCTGGATACCGGCTCAAGGCCGGTATGACGGAAGCAATGTTCTACAAAACGAAGCGGCAGAGGCGCTTGTCTTTCCCATGCTTTTGTCGCTACGCGAAGGCGACGACCATCTAAGCCGCCGCCCGCTCATCATAGGCCCTCTGCGCCGCCAGCACCGCGTCCATATTGCCTTCGGCCCAATGGGCAATCGCCGCCACCGTGTCGGTCAGCGTTCGCCCAAGCGGCGTCAGCGAATATTCCACCGTGACAGGAACCGTTGGAAAGGCCTGCCGCGAAATCAGCCCGTCGCGCTCAAGCTTCTTCAGCGTCTGCGACAGGACCTTCTGCGAAATGCCCTTGATCTCGCGCCGCAGCAGGTTGAAGCGCACGGGATCGCGCCGCAGCTTGTCGAGGATCAACAGCGCCCATTTGTCGGCGATCCTGTCCAGCACCATACGTGTCGGGCAGCGGTCCTCATAAACGTCATAGACATTCGCCATCGATTTCACCCTGTTGTTTCAAGGCTATGCCGGTTTCCGCAAGGAAACCAGATAACCGAAAAGTGCTCTCTTTTCATGATTTCGCAAACGCAGTACCTGTATTTCCGAAACATGGTTTCCATTAGATACTAAGGAGATTTGAGATGACAGGCAAGATACTCGTAATCGGTTCGACGGGCACCATCGGCACGCCGCTGGTCAAGGCACTCGTGGCAAAGGGCGAAAGCGTCAAGGCTGCCTCGCGCAGCGGCAAGGCAGCGGATGGCGCGCAAGGCGTGCGCTTCGATTATACCGACGCCTCGACTTACGCCGATGCGTTCGATGGCGTCGATCGGCTGTTCCTGATCCTGGCGGGCGGGCGTCTGGACGCCATCGACGCGCTGACGCCTGTGGTCGAGGAGGCCGCGCGCCGCAAGGTGAAGATCGTCTTCCTCAGCGTCCTCGGCATCGATGCCGACGATTCCATTCCCTACCGCCAGATCGAACTGAAGATCATCGCTTCCGGCGTTCCTTACGTCATCCTGCGGCCCAACTGGTTCGCCGACAATTTCCACAGCTACTGGAAGGCCGGCATCGACCACGGTGAGATCGCCGTTCCGGCCGGCGAGGGCAAGTCGAGCTTCATCGACGTGCGCGATATCGCCGACAGCGCCGCCGCGGCCCTGACCTCCGACGCCTTTAATGGCAAGGCCTTCAACCTGACCGGGCCGAAGGCCTTCGGTTACGGCGAGGCCGCCGCGGTGATTGCGCGGGCGATCGGCAAGCCGGTCTCTTATGCTGCCGTTTCGGACGAGGTCTTCATCGGCATCCTCACCGGTGCGGGTGTGCCGAAGGATTACGCCTCTTTCCTCGCCTCGATCTTTTATCCGGTGCGCGAAGGCTGGACGGCGGTGGTGACCGGCGATGTCGAAACACTGACCGGGCACGCGCCGCGCTCGCTGGAAACCTATGTCGCCGACCATCTGGACGCGCTGAAGGGCTGACGCCGGCAAGCGACGAGCCCGCCGCGCTCACGCCGGATCGGTGGAGCCGCGGCGGGCCTTGAAGAACATCTTCAGCCGCTGGATCTCCTGCGAGTTCCAGCCGGCCGGCGCGGTCACCTCCGTCCATGCATCGATGTAATGTTCCGGCGCATAGACATGGCCGTAACCGATCGGCGCGGTGGTGGCGGCGGCGACATCGAGGCCGAGCTGCAAAAGGGTCACGACCGGAAACCAGCGGAAGGAGGTGGACACGTCAGGCCCGTGATGCGCCATCCATTGCGGCCGCCGGTACAGCGAGGCGGCCTCGAAAAACGTGATCGGGTCGCTGGCATATTGCAGATAGACGATCCGCATCGGCCCCCACGCCGCATCGGGCATATGGGCGGTGGTGTATTGGTTGGCGAAGCGGATGACGGAGGAATCGCGGAAACGCGGCAGCCATTCGGGCGTGCCCTTTACCCGGCCGTTGGTGGCCATGCGCCATGTCGGGCTGGAAAAGGGCGGGCCGCTCCACAATGCGCCCTGGAAGGGATCGGAGAGCACATCGTAAAGATCGGAGGATTTCTGCGAATTGAGCGAACCGAGGCTGAGGCCGTGCAGGTAAAGTTTTGGCCGTGTTTCCTTCGGCAGCGTGGTCCAGTAGCCGTATACGGCCTCGAACAAAGCGCGCGCCGTCTCGACACCGTAATCCGGCTCCGTCAAAAGGGCGATCCAGCTTGAGAGATAGGAATATTGCACGGCGACGCTGGCGATATCGCCATCATGCAGATATTCAACCGTATCCAGCGCTTCCGGATCGATCCAGCCGGTGCCGGTGGGAATGACCACCAGCAGCACCTTGCGCTCGAAACCGCCGACCCGTTTCAGCTCCTCCAGCGCCAGAGCCGCTCTTTCTTCCGGTGTCGACGCCGAGTTGAGGCCGGCATAGACCCTGAGCGGCTCCTTTGCCGGGCGATGGGTGAAGGCGGATATCTCCGCGCCGGCCGGTCCTTCGGCGACGAATTCACGCCCGCGGCGGCCGAGCGATTCCCATGCCATCAGCGAAGCGCTGCTGCCGGTCTTGAGCGGATCGGAGGGGCGCGGCACGTCTGGCTCGATCAGCGAATCCACCTGTTTCAGCGAGGAATCGGCAAATCTGAGGCCGATATCGAAGATCAGGCCGTTGAGCAGCATCCATGACAGCACGATGGCCGCCGCCACGCCGAGAACATTGGCCAGCCGGCGCGGCAGGAAATGCCGGCTGCGCGCTGCGAAAAACCGGCGGATCAACTGGAACAGCCGGCCGGCGCCGATAAGGATGGCGGCGACCAGCACCGCAAGGCCGCCGGTCTTGGTGGGGTGGGCGCTGGGCAGCGGATCGAGTTCCATCAGCACGCGGATGGAATTCTGCCAGTCCTTCGCCTGCCACAAAAACGCAATCGCCGTGACGGCGGCGGCGAGCGCGATGAGAAAACGGACGCCGCGGACATTGTGGCGCGAGGGTTCCGGCAGCTCCAGATAGGCCCAGACGGCATGCAGGGCGACGCCGATCAGATAACCGATGGCGAAGGAAAACCCGCATAGCACACCCTGCATCAGCCATGTGCGCGGCAGAAGCGAGGGGGTGAGCGAAGCGCAGAACAGAATAGTGCCGAAGACGATGCCGGTTGCCGAAAAGTATCTCATGGAGCGCTTCAGTCTCGGTATACTGTCCAATCGATTTTTCTTCGTGTCTTAAGCGCAGAGTCCAAATCGTGAACAAACCACTTGCTTTTCGGACGAAATAACTAGCCAATTGGGGTGGCAGCAAACTTGCGATTCGCTGTCACCCCGTAACCAAGCCTCAGGACGGCTCGATATTATGCAAAGAGACTTTGAATCTTGAGACGAGTCTCGTCAAGGCGTTCTGTGGCAAAAAAAGAAGGATCCCTTTAATGGGCACTTTTCAAGTCACATGTCATACTCCTGATAATAGCGATCCCGACCGGCGATTGCAGGGCCTTGGGGGGCCTGACGGCAATGGATGGTACAGGTCGATTGATACCCTTATAAGCTTGATTAAGCAGGGAGAAAAATTCTGGTCTGTCGATCAGAAAGGTAATTCGGTCTGGATCATCGTAGCTAATCGAAATGGGCGCGAATATCTTAGAACCGAGTCTGATGGGATTGAGCCCAACAATCTTTTAGCGCTCCCGGTCTGCCAAAAGGGCTGATACAATCTGAAAATGCCTCTCAGGTTCTACCTTGGGAGGCATTTTGCTTGAAGCGCTTATACGATTGGAGCACGTGTCATAGCCGGAATTGGAAAAAATAGGAAAATAATCCTTTACACCGTGACGGTGATTTGATAGTGTTTGGTTACGGTCGGAGATTTGCGGCTGAACGGTGATGGTTGTCCTTGGATTGCCTGTGGCGCTTTCTTCACCACCTCATTCCTGTGCTTGTCACAGGAATCCAGCCAGCCCAAGTCTTTGGGCTGAAAGAAAGTCCCTCCGTCGCGCAGACGCGCGCCGACTGGATTCCTGTGACAAGCACAGGAATGAGGGTGAGTGAGGTGCATGCAAATGTGCCTTGTGCCCACGCTCCTCTTTATCTGCCATTTCTCTCGCAGGCCAATCCCATGACAATGTCCAACAATTGCGATCCGGCGCTCTACGGCGCTTGGCCGGAAACGCCCGCCTATGCGGGTGACGACATGCCGGAAGCCGCGCCCGAGACCAAATCGCGGGCCGACAGGCAGGCCGCCGAAGATGCGGCGCGCAACGGCAGCCTGCGACAATTGCTGAACGAGCTGACGGAGGAGATGCGCGATCAAGTCTGCATGTATCGCAATCTTCGGCAGTCGGGCGAGGCGGGGCTTCTGCCTGATGCCGACGATACGGACGCAAAGCAGGCCCGTGCCGATGTGAAGGCTGCGACGGATCAGCTTTCGCTGATCGTGCGTACCCTGGAACGGATCGACGCCCTGCAGCGGGTGTTGGCGCAGGAGCGGCAAGACCTTATGGGCGTGGATGAAGCCGATGCCGAAGATTACGAGATAGCGGTGGCGCATTTCCTCAAACGCATCGACGAACTGGCCGAACAGAAATGCCGTGCAAGGCTGGAGGCGGCAGCCGCATCCGGCGCGCCGGCGGGGTCTGATTGAGGCATGACGGAGCTTCTGGCTGAAGCCGGCCTGCGGGAGCGGGTCTTCGCCCTTGCGCGCGACTGGCGTTTCCTCGGCAATCTGCCGCAGCAGCCGCCGCAGGGTGATTGGCGCACATGGCTTTTGATCGGCGGGCGCGGTTCCGGCAAGACGCGGGCCGGGGCCGAATGGGTGCACGGCATCGCTTCCGCCGCGAAAACCTCGGATCTGCGCATCGCGCTCGTGGCGGAAACGCTCGGGGATGCGCGCGAGGTGATGATCGACGGCATTTCCGGCATCTGCCGCATCGCCCGCCGCCACCGGCCTGCCTTCGAGGTATCGCGCCGCCGGCTTCTCTGGCCGAATGGTGCGATGGCGCAGGTGTTTTCCTCGGAAGACCCCGAAAGCCTGCGCGGCCCGCAATTTCACCTGGCCTGGGCGGATGAACTCGGAAAATGGAAATATCCGCAGGAAACCTGGGACATGCTGCAATTCGGCCTGCGCCTGGGGGAGACGCCGCGCCAGCTGGTGACCACGACGCCGCGGCCCATTCCGCTGTTGAAGGCGTTGCTGGCCGACCCTTCGGCCCGGGTGGCGCGGATGCCGACGGCCATGAATGCGCAGAACCTGTCGCCCGGTTTCCTGAACGCCATGTATGAGCGTTACGGCGGCACGCGGCTCGGCCGCCAGGAAATCGGCGGCGAACTGATCGACGAGCGCGAGGGCGCGCTGTGGAAACGCACCGATCTCGAAGCGATCGTCGAGGCGGCCGGTGAGCCTCTCGCTCGGATCGTCGTTGCGGTCGATCCGCCCGCGGGGGCGGGGGAGACCTCCTGCTGCGGCATTGTCGTGGCGGGGCTCGGCATGTCGGGCAAGCTCGTGGTGCTTTCGGATTGTTCGGTGGAAGGCGAAACGCCGGCCGGCTGGGCGCGCGGCGTGGTCGCCGCCTTCCGCCGCCATGCGGCTGACCGGGTGGTGGCGGAGGTCAATCAGGGCGGCGAAATGGTGCGGGCGATGCTGCACAGCATGGATGCCAACCTGCCTTTGACCCTGGTGCGCGCCAGTCGCGGCAAGTTCACCCGCGCCGAACCGGTGGCGGCACTGTACGAGCAGGGCAGGGTGCGTCACGCCGCACGGTTTGAAAAGCTCGAAGACCAGATGACGGATTTCGGGCCGGACGGCCTGTCAACCGGGCGCTCGCCGGACCGGCTGGATGCGCTGGTCTGGGCGATAACGGCGCTGACGACGATGGTGGTCAATGAGCCGAGGGTGCGGAGGATGTGAGAGGGCGATTATTGGCTGCAGCCAATGCTGCCTGTCTCTTCTCCCCGGCGGGGAGAAGCTGGCGCGTAGCGCCGGATGAGGCGCCCACGGTCAAGATATGCGCAGGCAGTAGAGATATCCGGGGAGATTAACCCCTCATCTGACCCTTGGGGCCATCTTCTCCCCGGCGGGGAGAAGAAATTCGCCGTGCCGTCATCGCCCGATTTCGGACGTCTGGCGGGTCTTACTTCTTGGGAGATTGCGCCGGTTTCGGCTGGGAGCCGGTTTCGCGCATCTGGCGCCACTCGTTTTCGAGACGGTCATAAACGTTCTGGGGGATTGTCGCTGTCATGGTGGCATTCCTCCTTGAATGGTTAACGCTGCACAATTGCGCGGTGAATGGAGTTAGCGCGCTAAGGTTCCGGAATTCAAGGAATTTTTTACCCCAAAACCGGGGGCTGCGGATTAAAATCGATTAAGGTTTTTTCAAATCGATTTAGTCCTGACGGCCATCATGTGGAAAAACCGGGCGTCCTATCGCCCATTGTTTTCAGGAGCCGGCTATGGCCCATGACGAGGCGCGATTCGTCGCGTCGGTGCGGATTTCGATCTTTGGCGGCCGTCTGCGGGCCGCGCAACTTGCGGGGACGAAGACGGTGCTTGCCGGATGGGCAAAGGCCCACCCGGGCGGCGATCCACGCTGGCTGGCCTATATGCTGGCGACCACCTTTCACGAAACGGCGGCCACCATGCAGCCGGTGCGGGAAACATTGGCGGCAAGCGATGCGGAGGCGATTGCGCGGCTGGACCGCGCCTTTGCGGCCGGCCGGCTGCCGATGGTGCGCAGACCCTACTGGCGGCGTGACGCGGACGGGAAAAGCTGGCTGGGGCGGGGCTTCGTGCAACTGACGCATCGCCGCAACTATGAGGCCATGTCGGCCCTGACCGGCATCGATCTGGTGGAACGGCCCGAGCGGGCCATGGAAACGGACGTGGCGGCGGTGATCCTCATCCACGGCATGGTGGCCGGCAGCTTCACCGGCCGCCGGCTCGCCGATTTCTTCAGGGCGGAGCGGCAGGACTGGGAGGGCGCGCGCGCCGTCATCAATGGCAGCGACCGGGCGCGGCTTGTGGCCAGCCACGCGCGCGCATTTCATCGCGCCCTTGTCGCGGCGCGGATTGAACCGGCGCGGGCCAGATGATAACCGGTTATGCGCGCCCAGAAGGCCGTCTTCGAATTTTGCATGACAGGTGACACCGTGATCCGCCATATCGTTTTTTTCACCGTTCCCGAGGAAAACCGCGACGCCGTGCGCAAGGGGCTTTCCGGCCTCACCGCGATCCCGCATGCGCTAACGCTGGAAATCGGCGAGAACGTGAAGAAGGACCAGTGGGGAAACTCGGTCGATTTCATCGTGTATGGCGAGTTTGAAAACGAGGCGGCGCTGGCGGCTTACAAGGCCGACCCCGCCTATGATCTTTCGACCCGCACGGTAAAGCCGCTGCGCGAGACCCGTGTTGCCGCCGATTTCAACAGCGATACCGCGGTGAAGGCGCCGATCCGGTAGACGTCCGGTTTCGGCTGCGAAAGTGACGTGCATCCGCAAGTAGTCTGCCGAGAGCGGGAGAAAACCTTTCCTCCGTCGTAGGGGCTGAGGCCCCTGTACCCTCATTCCTGTGCTCGTCACAGGAATCCAGTCGACGCGCGTCTGCGCGGCGGAAGGAGTCTTTTCAGCCCAAGGACTTGGGCTGGCTGGATCCCTGCGACAGGCACAGGGAGGAGGGCATCCGGGCCTGAGCGGCCATCAAAACAAGGACAACTCCATGCGATTTCCGTTTTCCCTGCCGTGGCTGCGCCCGGCGGATGGCAAAGCCGTTCCCGAAAGCAAGATGTCGCCAGGCGGCTTCATGGCGGTTGCGGTGCAGGGCGGACAGGCCTTCTGGTCCGGCCGCTCCTATGCCGCGCTTGCCCGCGAGGGCTTCATGAAGAACCCGGTCGCGCACCGCGCCGCCCGCATGGTGGCGGAGGCGTCCGCTTCCGTCAGCTGGCTGCTTTATGATGGCGAGGAGGAACTGGCCGATCACCCGCTGCTGACGCTTCTTTCAAAACCGAGCGCCCATATGGGCGGGCCGGATTTTTTCGAGGCGCTTTATGGGCATCTGATGCTGGCCGGAAACGCCTATGTCGAACCGCTGACGGTCGCCGGGCGGCTGCGCGAGCTGCATCTCTTGAGGCCTGACCGGGTGAGCATCGTCGAGGGTGCCGATGGCTGGCCGGTGGCTTATGACTACCGCGCCGAAGGTCGCGCGTCACGGCGCATCGCCGCCGAGCGCGACGGGCTGGGGCTGCTGCATCTGAAGCTCTTCCATCCGCTGGATGACCGGGCGGGTTTTGCGCCGCTGGCCTCCGCCGGCGCCGCGCTCGATCTGCACAATGCCGCCAGCCAGTGGAACAAGCGCCTGCTCGACAATTCCGCCCGGCCTTCGGGCGCGCTGGTCTATCAGCCGAAGGAGGGCGGCAATCTGTCCGCCGAGCAATATGAACGGCTGAAGCGTGAACTGGAGGAAGGGTATCAGGGTGCGATGAACGCCGGCCGCCCGCTGCTTCTGGAAGGCGGGCTGGACTGGAAGGCCATGGGCCTTTCGCCACGCGACATGGATTTCCTGGAAGCGCGCAACGGCGCGGCCCGCGATATCGCGCTGGCGCTCGGCGTGCCGCCGATGCTGATCGGCATTCCCGGCGACAATACCTACGCCAATTATCAGGAGGCGAACCGCGCCTTTTATCGCCTCACCGTGCTGCCGCTCGTTCACCGCACGGCGGCAAGGCTGTGCGGCTGGCTCGCACCGGTCTTCGGCGCGGAGTTGCGCCTGGAACCCGACCTGGACAAGATCGCCGGGCTTGCCGGCGAGCGCGACGCGCTCTGGACCCGCATCGGCGCGGCCGCGTTTCTGAGCGATCAGGAAAAGCGCCAAGCCGTCGGTTATTGAGCACAGGCGGCAGCACTCGCGCAGCCGGCCGTTTCTGCTCAAGCAATGTCTGAAGAAGCGGATTCTCCTTGTGAGGCTTTCCGCCCAAGCGATTCCGAAGATTCGTGAAATCGCCCGTCGCAGGCGTGCAAAAGACGCCTGCGGGCGACGCGGTGCGTTCGCCCGATTGCAACACCTTAAACCGGAATGATTACCCATGTCTGAATTCGCCAATGAGGCCGGCATCTGGGCCGCCCGCATCACCGGCGCCGTCGCGGGTGCCGGCGTGTCGCTCGTCTATCTGCTGCCGAAGAGCAAACGCGAAGCGGCGAGCCGTTTCATCACCGGAGTGTCCTGCGGCATGATCTTCGGCGGACCGACCGGCCTGTGGATCGTGCAGCAGCTCGATATTGCCGGTGCGCTGTCCGGCCGGGAAATCATGGTGGCGGGCTCCGCCGCCGCCAGCATGATGGCCTGGTGGGGGCTGGGCGTGA
Source organism: Agrobacterium sp. NPDC089420 (assembly GCF_044900305.1). Taxonomy (NCBI): domain Bacteria; kingdom Pseudomonadati; phylum Pseudomonadota; class Alphaproteobacteria; order Hyphomicrobiales; family Rhizobiaceae; genus Agrobacterium; species Agrobacterium sp. NPDC089420. The sequence goes on from NZ_JBJDMY010000004.1 coordinate 389,829, forward strand.
TGGTGCGCGTGGCCAGCCACTACGGCACACGCCCGCGAAGCTGAGCCGCACAGGGCCGCGTTATCATTTCCACATCGCAGGAGTTTCCCATGCACGCCTATCGCGGGCCGCGTCCCGCCACGCGCAAATTCGCCAGTCTGGAACTGCGCGGCATCGCCGGCGACGGCACGTTTTCCGGTTATGCCAGCGTCTTCGGCGAGGTCGATCTCGGCCGCGACGTGATCGAGCGCGGCGCTTTCCGCCGCTCGATCGAGGAACGGGGAGCGGCCGGCATCCGCATGCTCTACCAGCACGATCCGGCCGAACCGATCGGCGCCTGGCGCACCATCCGCGAGGATGAACGCGGGCTTTATGTCGAGGGCGTTCTGGCACCGGGCGTCGCCCGCTCCCGCGAGGTGCATTCGCTGCTGAAGACCGGCGCGCTGGACGGGCTGTCGATCGGTTTTCGCACGGTACGTTCGAGCAAGGAGGTACGGTCCGGCAAGGCCGCGCGCTCCGGCGTCAGGCGCATTCTGGAGGCGGATCTCTGGGAAATCTCGGTCGTGACCTTTCCGATGCTGCCCTCGGCGCGGGTGTCCGACGTCAAGAATGCCCGCTTCTTCCGCGACCGCGAGACCGAACTGGCGCGCAACATGCGCCGCGCCGCCCGCTCGCTGTTCGACACCACCTTCAAACGCTGACTTCCCGACACGCATTTCCGCAACAAGGATGGCGACATGACAGACCAGATGACGAAACCGGCCGCGATGACCGTCGCACCCCAGCTAAAGGCCGCGCCGGATACGGTGACGGCGGCCTTCGACGAGTTCATGGAGGCCTTCGAGGCTTTCCGCGAAACCAACGACCAGCGGCTTGCCGATATCGAGCGCAAGATGGGCGCGGATGTCGTGACCCGCGACAAGCTTGACCGCATCGACAGGGCGCTCGACGACAACAGGAGGATCATGGACGATCTGGCGCTGAAGAAGGCGCGGCCCGCTCTCGGGCGCAAGGACGCGCTCTCGCAGGATGCCGAAGAGCACAAGGCGGCCTTCGAGGCCTATATCCGCCGGGGTGAGGAGGGCGCGCTGCGCGATCTCGAGGCCAAGGCCTTTGCCGGGTCGAGCGGCGCCGATGGCGGCTTTCTGGTGCCAACCGAGACGGATGGCGAGATCGGCCGGCGCATGACGGCGATTTCGCCGATCCGCGCGCTCGCCACCGTGCGGCAGGTGTCCGCCGCCGTGCTGAAGAAACCCTTCTCTGCGGGCGGCCTTGCCACTGGCTGGGTCGCCGAAACCGCCGCCCGTCCTGAAACGGCGACGCCGAAGCTTTCCGAACTGTCGTTCCCGACCATGGAACTCTATGCCATGCCCGCCGCGACCCAGGGTCTTCTGGATGACGCTGCGGTCGATGTCGAGGCGTGGGTCGCCGCGGAGGTGGACATCGCCTTTGCCGAACAGGAGGCCGCCGCTTTCGTCAGCGGCGACGGCGTCAACAAACCGAAGGGGTTCCTGTCCTACACGGCCGTCGCCAATGACGGCTGGAGCTGGGGCAATATCGGTTATGTCGCGACCGGCGTTTCGGCCGGTTTTGCCTCCGCCGGGCCGATGGATGTGCTGCTCGATGTCATCTATGGCCTGAAGGCCGGCCACCGCCAGAACGGCGCGTTCCTGATGAACCGCAAGACGCAGGCGGCGCTGCGCCGCTTCAAGGATACCACCGGCGCCTATCTCTGGCATCCGCCCGCCGCCGCCGGCCAGCCCGCCTCGCTGATGGGTTTTCCGGTGACGGAGGCGGAAGACATGCCCAATGTCGCGGCCAACAGCTTCGCCATCGCCTTTGGCGATTTCCGCTCCGGTTATCTCGTCGTCGACCGCACCGGTGTCCGCATCCTGCGCGATCCCTATTCGGCCAAACCCTATGTGCTGTTCTACACCACCAAGCGCGTGGGCGGCGGCGTGCAGAATTTCGAGGCGATCAAGCTGGTGAAATTCGGGGTGAATTGAACCACGACGGTGCCGCACGTTTCTTCTCCCCGTTGGGGAGAAGAAATTCGTTGCATCCGCTCGCTCATCCAGCCTGTAACTGCCCATTCCGGAGATCCCATGACCTATGCCCTCATTCGTCCGCCGCAGGCGGAGCCGCTGACGCTTGCCGAGGTCAGGGCGCATCTGCGTCTCGACGGCGGCGACGAGGACACGCTGCTTGCCGCGCTCATCCGTACCGCCCGCGAGCATCTGGAGCGCGTGACCGGGCTGTGCCTGTTGCGCCAGACCTGGCGTCTTTATCTCGACCGATGGCCGGCGGCGGGGGTGATTCCGATTGGCAAGGGACCGGTGCAAACCATCGAAACGATTCTGGTTTTCGACGGTGACGGCCGCGCGACCAATATCACCGCCGCCGACAGACTGCTTGACGGCGTAGCGCGTCCGGCAAGGCTGTGGCTGCGCGATCCGCCGGCCCCCGGACGGGTGATGAACGGCATCGAGATCGACTTCATCGCCGGTTACGGCGAGGCCGGTACGGATGTGCCCGACACGCTGAAACGCGCCATGCTGGTCCATGTGGCGCAGATGTTCGCCTTTCGCGGCGCTGTGGCCCCGGAAAACCAGCCGGCGGCGGTTCCGGCCGGTTACGAGCGGCTCGTCGCACCCTTCTGCCGCCTGGGGCTTTAAACGATGAACCTCGTTTTTCTCGACCCCGGCAAGCTGACGGCGCGGCTGGAGCTGGAAGTGCGGACCGGGACGCCGGACGGGCAGGGCGGTGCTGCGGAAAGCTGGGCTTTCCTGCGCTCGCTCTGGGCGGCGATAGAACCGGTTTCGGAGACCTCCCATGAGCGGGCCTCCGCCGAGGGCGTGACGATCACCCACCGCGTCTGGCTCGCCTGGCGCAGCGACATTGCCGGCGGCATGCGCTTTCGCAGGGCCGGACGCATCCTGAATATCCGGGCGGTGACGGATCCCGACGAGACCCGCCGCTTCATCGTCTGCCGTTGCGAGGAGGAAGGCCCATGAGCGCCGGCAACGCGCTTTTGCAGTCGATTGTCGCAAGGCTTGGCGGCGATGCGGCGCTGACGGCGCTGACACCCGGCGGTATCGTCGACCGGCTTCTGCCGCGCGCGCTGCTGCCGTGCATCGTCATCGGCGAGCTGGAAAGCCGCGATTATTCGACCGCGACGGAAAAGGCCGAGGAGCATTTCCTGTCGCTGGAAATCTGGAGTGACGCCGGCGGCCGCAAGCGGGCGGGCGAAATCGCCGCAAGAGTGAAAATCCTGCTCGACGATGCCGCCCTGCCGCTTGCCGGCCTGGCGCTGGTCAATCTGCAGCTGCGCTCCAGCCGCTCGCGACGCGAAGCGAGGACGCGCAACTTCGCAACCGAGATGCGTTTCCGGGCGGTGACGGAATGAGGCCGTTTCAGCTGGCCGTCCTGCGCACGGTTTTCCACAACACGATCAGCAGCAGAAAAGACAGGCCGATCAGCACGGAAGCGATGGTCAGCATGGCCGATACGCCGCCGCGGTCCAGCGCCAGCGTGAAGATGACCGGCGCAAAGGCGATGGCGAGGTTCTGCGGCAGGGAGATACGGGCGGCCTGAAGGCCGTATTCCTCCGGCGAAAACACCGCCAGCGGCAACACGGCGCGGCTGACGGTGAGCACGCCCGCGCCAAAACCGAAAAACACGATGAAACCGATGAAAGCCGGCATAGCCGGCGCAAAGGCGAGCAACAGCAACAGCGATAACAGCAGCAGACAGAAGCCGATCATGGCGGTGAGGAAGGGATTGCCGTGTCTGCCAAGCAGGAAGTCCAGCCCGCGCGCGGTGATTGCAAGCACGCTGCGGGCGGATGCCAGCTGCACGGCGAGAGATTGTGTGGCGCCCGCCTGCGTCAGCAGCAGCGGCAGCAGCGGCGACAGGCCGAAGGTCGTGAAGGCGCTGATCGTGGTCATTGCCGCCAGCAGCATGAAGGCGCGCCGCGTGTCGACCGGCGAGAGCGGCGTCCCCGCCGCTTCCTGCGGCCGGACGGTCTTGCGGGCCGGGCGGGGTGGAAGAACGAGGACGTAAAGAGGCAGCAGCACGAAGAGCTGCAGACAGGCATAGGCGACAAGCGTGCCGCGCCAGCCGAGATACTGGTCGGCAAGCGCGGTGACGGGCAGGAAAACCGCCGCCGAAAGCCCGGTAAACAGCATCAGCAGCGTCAGCAGCCGGCCGCTTTCCGCCCCGACACGCTCCACCACCGCGGCATGGGCCGCCGTCGTCAGCCCGCAGGTCGCGGCAAAACCGATCACGGCCCAGCCGAGAAGATAGCCCATTACCCCGCCGGCGAGGGCAAGCACGGTGAAACCCACGGCAAACAGCAACGAACCGGCGACAAGCACGGGTGCCGCGCCGTGGCGCACCAGCGTTCGTCCCAGTAGCGGGCCGCAGAGCGCGCTGATCGTCATCATGACGGTGAGGCCGGCAAAGACCACCTCGTTGGCGATGGCCAGTTCCCGTCCGATCCTCGGCCCGAGCACGGCCAGCATGTCGAAGCCGCTGCCCCAGCTGATGATCTGCCCGACCGCAAGCACGCCGACAAGGCGCGCGCGGGACGGGAAGGAGGCGGCTTCGGACATGATGAAAATCGTGGGTGCGGGATGCGGGAAAGCATTTGGTAGCAGGCCCCTTTCGGCCCGGCAACATCAATTAAAACGGCAAGGAGAACATCCATGGTGGCGCAGAAGGGCAAGGACCTGCTGCTGAAGATCAACGATGCCGGTTCCTACGTGACCGTGGCGGGACTGAGAACGAAGCGGCTGGCCTTCAACGCACAGGCCGTGGACATAACCGACGGCGAAAGCGCCGGGCGCTGGCGCGAGCTTCTGGCCGGCGCCGGCGTGCAGCGGGCGTCGCTGACGGCCTCCGGCATCTTCAAGGACCAGGCGAGCGATGCGCTGGTGCGCGGTGCGTTTTTCGCCGGCGCCATTCCCCGCTGGCAGATCGTCATTCCCGATTTCGGCACGGTTGCCGGGCCGTTCCAGATCGTCGCGCTTGAATATTCCGGCCGACATGATGGCGAGGTGCAATTCGAGATCGCGCTGGAATCGGCCGGTCTTCTTTCATTCGGAGCGCCGTGATGCCGCAGGGATTGCGTTACGGGCGGGCGAACCGTCATCGCGGTGAGATCGAGGCGCTGATCGACGGCGAAAGGCGCATTCTGTGCCTGACGCTCGGCGCTCTCGCCGAACTGGAGACCGCCTTTCAGGCCGACGACCTCACCGCGCTTGCTCAACGCTTCGCGAGCGGCCGCATGAAGGCCGCCGACATGATCCGGGTGATCGGCGCCGGCCTGCGCGGCGCAGGCAACGTCTTTTCCGACGAGGATGTGGCGGCGGCCACGGTGGAAGGCGGCATCGCCGGCCATGCCGCCATTGTCGCCGATCTGCTGACCGCCACCTTCGGCGGCCTGAAAGGAGAAGCACAGCCGGACCCCTGAGTGCCGCGGCAGGCGAAACGAGACCGCGCCCTTTTCCCTGGGAAGCGGTCATCCATGCCGGTTTCTGCCTGCTGCGGCTTTCCTCCGAAACCTTCTGGCGGCTGACGCCAAGGGAGTTCTTCGCAATGACGGGCGGCGCGCGCGCCGTCTCCCGCAGCCCCGACCGACGGGCGATGGAGGCGATGATGCGGCGGTTTCCGGATGGGTGACGCGGTCAGGGCGTTTTTCGCGGACGGCCGCCCTTTGCGCCGGTGGCGGGACTGGCCGCTGCCTTCGCCGGCGAGCGGGATTGCCCGCCGTTACGCTCGACTTCAGCCGGCTGCTGCGCGCTGGCCTTCCGGAAACCTTCCAGCGCCGGGCCGATGATGCGGGCACGACCCTTTGCGTAGACATGCGCATGCGGCGGCTCGTGATCTGCCGTCCAGATGACAAGACGCATGCGATGCTGTCGCAGGACCGCGACCATGAGGACCATAACCCGACAGGCGGGGTTTTAAGGAACGGTGGCTGCGGAGCCGGTATTTGAAGCTGTTTCAGCAGCATGCATTCCCCAGTTGAATCAGAAAGGCAAGCGCGATGGCGGATGACAAATCGATGGCGGAGAACCGCGAGGAGGCGGAAGCGCTTGCGGAGGTCATGGGCGATCTCGAGCGGCGCTCCGAGCGCTTCGGGGGAGCGCTGACCTCCGCGCTGCAGGCCGCGACGGCGGGCGGCAGGGGGCTGGACGATGTGTTGCGCGGATTGGGCGAACGCCTGTCCGGCATTGCGCTTTCCGCCGGACTGAAGCCGCTGGAGAGCATGATCGGCAATGCCGTCGGCGGGCTGCTGAACGGCGGCGGTTCGCTCTTCGCTTTTGCCGATGGCGGTGTGCCGGGGCACCGCGTCACGCCGTTTGCGGAGGGCGGGGTGGTTTCCAGCCCCGCCTTTTTTCCGATGGGCGGCGGGCTCGGACTGATGGGCGAGGCGGGGGCGGAAGCGATCCTGCCGCTGAAGCGCGGTTCGGACGGTGCTCTGGGTGTGGCGGCGCCGGCGGGCGGCGGCGCGCAGATCGTCTTTAACGTGACGGCGACGGATGCGGCGAGCTTCCGGAAAAGCGAAGGCCAGATCGCCGCCATGCTGGCGCGCAGCGTCGGGCGCGGTCAGCGCGGCCTGTGACAGATTGTGACCGATTGTGATGGATTGCCCCCCTGACAGGGGGTGAGGAATGGCGCAACGCCCTCCGCCCGCATCGCTGTGACAAGCACGGGGAAGGGGACACGGCTGAAGCACCAGCCCAGCTTTAAAAACCATCAGAAAAGAATCCAGGAACAACGACATGACGGCATTTCATGAAGTGCGGTTTCCGCTGCGGCTGGCGCTCGGTGTGAGCGGCGGGCCGGTAAGGCGCACCGATATCGTCAATCTTTCCAACGGGCGGGAGAACCGCAACCAGCGCTGGAAGAATGCGAGACGCGCCTATGATGCCGGCTCGGGCATCCGCTCCCTCGCCGATCTTTACGAGGTGCTGGCCTTTTTCGAAGCCCGGCGCGGCGAGCTTTACGGTTTCCGCTTTCGCGATCCGGTGGATTGCAGATCCTGCCCGCCGGATGGAACACCCGCCGCCACCGATCAGAGAATAGGCACCGGTGACGGGGTGACGGCGGGGTTCCAGCTGCTGAAGATCTATGCCGATGCGGGCGGCTCCTTCACCCGCCGCATCGAAAAACCGGTCGAGGGCTCGGTCGTCGTGTCGGTCGAGGGGGTGAGGGTGCCGCTGCCGGATGTTTCCGTCGATCATGCGACCGGCATGGTGACGTTCGCCGCCGGACGGTTGCCGCCTGCCGGCGCGGTGATCCGGGCGGGTTTCGAGTTCGACGTGCCGGTGCGCTTTGCGATCGATCGCATCGACGTCAACCTCACCGCTTTCGAGGCGGGCCGCATTCCCTCCATTCCGTTGATGGAAATCCTGCCATGAAGACCATTCCTGCCGCCCTGGCCGCGCATCTGAAGGAAGACGCCACCACCACCTGCCATTGCTGGAAAGTAACGCTGAGGCATGGCGTGGTCATCGGTTTTACCGATCATGACGAAACGTTGTTCTTTGCCGGCACAGCCTATCTGGCCGCCAGCGGCTTTGCGGCGAGCGACAGCGACAGTGAAGCGGGGCTGGGCGCCAGCGCCGGCGAGGTGGCGGGCGGTTTTTCCAGCGAGGCGATTTCGGAGGACGATCTGGCCTCCGGTCGTTTCGATGGCGCGAGAGTGGAGCTTTTCCTGGTCAACTGGCAGGCCCCGGAACAGCACGTATTGCTTTCCGTGCGCGAGATCGGCGAGGTGGCGCGGGCGGGCGGGGCGTTCCGCGCCGAGCTGCGCAGCCTCGCCCATCGTCTCGGCCAGCCGCAGGGCAGAATTTACGGGCGGCGCTGCGATGCGGCGCTGGGAGACCGGCGCTGCGGCGTCGATCTGGCGCGGTTTACCGGCCACGGCAGCGTGACGGCGGTGGATGCATCCGGCAATCTGCTGGCATCGGGACTTGATGCTTTTCCCGACGGTTTCTTCAGCCGGGGGAGATTGCGGTTTGTGAGCGGCAAACTCATCGGCAGGGGTTTCGACCTCGACGGGCATGAGAAGCGCAACGGCGGCGCGCTTCTGTCCTTCTGGCTGGCGCCGGAACACAGGCCATCGGCGGGAGACGGCTTTTCCGTTACCGCCGGCTGTGACAGGCATTTCGCCACCTGCCGGATAAAATTCGACAATCACCTGAATTTTCGGGGCTTTCCGCATCTGCCGGGGGCGGATTTCGCCTATTCTTATGCCAGCGGCGGCCAGACCCATGACGGCGGGGTGCTGTTTCCATGAGTGATGGCGGAGAAAAGGTGCTGGCCGCGGCCAAAAGCTGGATCGGCACGCCCTACCGGCACCAGGCCTCGTTGAAGAATGTCGGCTGTGATTGCCTTGGTCTGGTCCGGGGCGTCTGGCGCGAAATGTATGGGGCGGAGCCGGAAACGCCGCCGCCCTATGCGCCGGACTGGGCCGAACGCGGCGGCAAGGACCGGCTGATGGCGGCGGCGCATTGCCATTTTCTGGCGGTGCCGGGCATGGAGGCGGCGAGGCCCGGCGATCTGCTGCTGTTTCGCTGGCGGGCCGATGCGGCGGCGAAACATCTCGGCATCCTCGCAGGACCCCAGCATTTCATCCATGCCTATGAACAGGCGGCGGTGGTGTGTTCCGCGCTGGTGCCGGGCTGGAGGCGGCGCATTGCCGGCGTTTTCCGGTTCCCCGATCCCTGATTTTTTCGAGGCAAGCATGGCGACCATTGTTTTTCAGGCGGCGGGCGCGGCGCTCGGCGGTGTTTTCGGCCCGCTCGGGGCGGTCATCGGCCGGGCGGCCGGGGCGCTGGCGGGCAATGCCCTCGACCGCGCCGTGCTCTCCGGCGGGCGCAGCCAGTCGGGCGCGCGGCTGTCGACGGCGCGTATTCCGGGCGCGGACGAGGGAGCGGCGATCAACCGGCTCTACGGCACGGCGAGGATCGGCGGCACGCTGATCTGGGCGACGCGTTTTGAGGAAAGCATTGTGGCGGAGCGGCGCGGCGGTAAGGGCAATCGCGGTCCGAAGGTGGAGAGCTATCGTTATTTCGCCAATCTCGCCATCGGCCTGTGCGAAGGCGAGGCGGCCATGGTGCGGCGCGTCTGGGCCGATGGGCGGGAAATCGACCTCGCCGGCGTCGAGATGCGCTTTTATTCCGGCAGCGAGACGCAAATGCCCGATCCGTTGATCCAGGCGAAACAGGGCGCGGGCAACGCACCTGCCTTTCGCGGGCTGACTTATGTGGTCTTCGAACGCCTGCCGCTCGACGATTACGGCAACCGCATTCCGCTGATGCAGTTCGAGGTGGTGCGGCCGGTGGGACGGCTGGAAAAATCGATCCGTGCGATCACCGTCATTCCCGGCGCGACGGAGCATGGTTACGCCACGGCGCCGGTTTCGGAACGCACGGGCTTGGGCGAAAGCCGGGTAATGAACCGCAACGCCTTGACGGACGCAACCGACTGGCAGGCGGCCATCGACGAGTTGCAGGCGCTGTGCCCCAATCTGAAAAGCGTGGCGCTGGTGGTGAGCTGGTTCGGCACGGATATGCGGGCGGGTGAATGCCGCATCGTGCCCGGGGTGGAAGCGGCTGTCCGCGATGGTGAGACAACGCCGTGGTCCGTCGCCGGCCTTTCGCGGGATGCGGCACATCTGGTCAGCCGTCACGGCGGCGGCCCGGCCTATGGCGGTACGCCCAACGATGAGAGCGTGGTGCAGGCGATAGCCGACCTCAGGACGCGCGGACTGGGGGTATGCCTTTATCCCTTCGTGATGATGGATGTGCCCGCCGGCAACGGCCTTCCCGACCCCTATGGCGAGCGCGAGCAGGCCGCCTATGGCTGGCGCGGCCGTATCACCTGCTTTCCCGCACCCGGCAGGGCCGGCTCTGCGGATCGCAGCACGGGCGCGCGGGCGGCGGTCGCCGCCTTCTGCAACCGTCAAGAAGGCTATCGCCGCCTGGTTCTGCATTATGCGGCGCTTGCGGCGCGGGCGGGCGGGGTGGATGCCTTTCTGATCGGCTCGGAACTGCGCGGGCTGACGGCGCTTCGGGACCAGAACGATGCCTTTCCCTTCGTCGAGGAGCTGGTGCGGCTGGCGGGCGATGTGCGCGCCATCGTGGGGCCGGCAACGAAGCTCACCTATGCGGCGGACTGGAGCGAATATTTCGGTCATCATCCGGCGGACGGTTCGGGTGACGTGTTCTTCCATCTCGATCCGCTCTGGGCAAGCCCCGATATCGACGCCATCGGCATCGACAATTACATGCCGCTCTCCGACTGGCGCGACGAGGATGCCGCAAACGGCAATCCGGATGGCATGACCGGCCCGGATGACGCCGCCGCTTTTCGGCGCGCCATCACGGCGGGCGAGGGGTTTGACTGGTATTATGCCAGCGATGCGGACCGTGCCGCCCGGCGGCGCACGCCCGTCACCGACGGGCTGAAGGGCAAGCCGTGGATGTTCCGCTACAAGGACCTGCAAAACTGGTGGGGCAACTTCCATCACGACCGGGTGCGCGGCACGGAAAAAGCCACGCCGACCGCATGGACGCCGGGCGCAAAACCTGTCTGGCTCACCGAACTCGGCTGCCCGGCGGTGGACAAGAGCGCGACGCGCCCGAACGTCTTTCCCGATCCGAAATCGGCGGAAAACGCCTTTCCGCATTTTTCCCGCAGGAGCCGGGCGGACAGCCAGCAGCGGCGGTTTCTGCAAGCGCATCTCGACCATTGGGACGAGGGTGATGCGGCGATGGTGGATAAAAACCGGATCTATCTGTGGACCTGGGACGCGCGGCCCTTTCCCGCCTTTCCGCAGAACGGCGCGGTCTGGAGCGATGGCGGCAACTGGCGCACGGGTCACTGGCTGAACGGCCGGCTGGGTACGGCCACGCTCGCCGATACGGTTGCGGCCATCCTCACGGATCATGGGTTTTCCGCTTTCGACGTCTCCGCCGTCAGCGGTGACATGACCGGTTATGTGCAGGGCGACGTGACGTCGGCCCGCAACCTGCTGGAGCCGCTGATGGCGGCGTTCCAGCTGGATGTGGCGGAGGATGGCGGCCTCCTGCGCTTCCGCTCGCGCAACACGGCGGTTTTGCCCGTCCGCGACATCGGCGTGCTTGCCGATCCCGCTGACGGGCCGCTCTGGTCGGAAAATCGCGGTCATGACAGCGATTTTGCCGCCGAGGCCGTGCTGACCTCCTTCAATCCGGCGCTCGATTACGAACAGGCGAGCATGCGGTCCCGCCGCATCGACAATGCCGGCAGCCGGGTGATGCGGCTCGACCTCAATGCCGCCTTGCCCGCGGAAACGGCGGAAGCGGTGGTCGAGGCGATGCTGCGCGACAATCGCCAGCTGCGGCGCAGCCTGCGCTTCTCCCTGCCGGCCGCCGATATCGCGCTTGAGGCAGGGGACTGCATCCGTCTGCCGGAAAGCGCCTTTCCGCAGGCTCCGGCAGGCCGGTTTCTGGTTGACCGGATCGAGGACGGTGCGGTGCGTCAGGTGGAGGCGCGGGCCTTTTCCGCCGCCGTTCCGGTTCTTGCAGGCGCCGCGGATGAGCGGCGCGCCGCCGGCACGGGTGGCGGCGAAGGTTTCGCGCCGGAAGTGCTGTTTCTCGACCTGCCGCATCATGACGGCATTCTTCCCGAGCATTCGGCGCGGATCGCCGCCTTCGCCAGGCCCTGGCGGCCTCTCCTCGTTTCCGCATCCTCGGATACGGATGGTTACCGCCAGCGCGCCGTGCTTGATCAACCGGCGATGATCGGCGCGCTGGCGGCGGCGCTTCTACCCGGCCCCTGCGGCCGTTTCGACCGCAACAACAAGCTCCTGATCGACCTGCCCTTCGGTGGGCTCGCTTCGGCAAACGCGCTTCCGGTGCTGAACGGCGAGAACCGTATCGCCATCAAGGCCGCAAATGGCGTCTGGGAGATCGTCGCCTTCACGACAGCCGAGGAAATCGCGCGCTCGCGCTGGCGGCTTTCCATCCTCCTGCGCGGGCTGGGCGGCACGGAAGATGCGCTGGCGGCGGGCGCGCCCGCAGGCGCACCGGCCGTGATGCTGGATGCGGCGGTACAGCCGCTCGGCCTCGCCGCCGGCGAGCGTGGGCGGCTGCTGAACTGGATCGTCGAAGCCTCGGGAAAGGCTGGCGCTTCGGCCGGGCCTTTCGCATTCGCAGGCGGATTACGGGCGCAGACGCCGCTTGCCCCCGTGCATCTTTCCGGCGTGCGCCAAAAGGATGGCGTTCTGATCCGCTGGAAACGCCGCAGCCGGATGGAAGCCGATGGCTGGGAAGCGAGCGACATCCCGCTGGACGAACCTTTCGAGCGATACCGTATCGAGGTGCTGGACGGCGGGGCCGTCAAACGGACGGCGGAGGTGCTTGAACCCTTCTGGCTTTATCCCGCAGCAGCCGAACTCACAGATTTCCCGGCCCTGCGGGATCACATTTCCGTGCGTGTCCGCCAGCTCGGCCGCGCGGTGCCTCTGGGAGTGGTGGCGCAGGCCGATCTCCCGCTCTGACAACCGCCTGAAAAACAACATGAAGGATGACATGATGGACAGCAGCAAGCCATGGTATCAATCACGCACGATCTGGGGCGCGCTGATTGCGGTTTTTGCACCGCTTTTCAGCATTGCCGGCCTTGATCTGCCGGCCGGCCTGCACGGCGAGCTGGCCGAGGGGCTGGTCGCGGTTGCCGGCGGAATAGGCGGCCTGATCGCGCTTTACGGCCGGCTTTCGGCAACCAGCACGATCCGCTGAGGACGCCCGCGACACCGCCGCTCCCGCCTTGCCCTGTCGCGGCGGGGGCGGCATTCATTTGCCATTCAGACGCTTTGCGCTACATATTCGGTCACAATACGGTTCGAGACGCACCCGGTTTTTTGTGGAAGTTTGTAGAATGGCATCACCTCTCATCATCGCGACGCTTGCAGCCGGACTTTCCGGTTTCACGGCGCCCGAGGCTGATTTGCAGGGCCGCTACATCCTCGCTGCCAGCGATTGCGGCGCAGCGGTCGCCCGCGTCGTGCGCGAAACCGGTGGCCAGCTTCTTTCGGTCTATCCTTCCGGCGACGGTCAGTCCTGTGTCGTCACCGTTCTCGTCCAGGGCAATGGCGAGCGCCCGCGCAAGGTAACGATGCGCGTGCCGATGTAGCTTGCCCGCATCGACGAAATATCGGAAAACAATCCGAGACACTTAGCATGACCGGCCGCGCGCTGGCCGGGACACAGGAAAGGGCGGACAATGCGTATTCTCGTTGTTGAGGACGATGCCAATCTCAATCGTCAGCTGACCGATGCGCTGAAAGAGGCCGGTTATGTTGTCGATCAGGCGTTTGACGGCGAGGAAGGGCATTATCTCGGCGATACCGAACCCTATGATGCGATCGTCCTCGATATCGGCCTGCCGCAGCTTGACGGCATCACCGTCGTCGAAAAATGGCGTGCGGCCGGCAAGGCCATGCCGGTGCTGATCCTCACCGCCCGCGACCGCTGGAGCGACAAGGTGGCGGGCATCGACGCCGGCGCCGACGATTACGTGACCAAGCCTTTCCATGTCGAAGAAGTGCTTGCCCGCGTGCGCGCGCTCATCCGCCGCGCCGCCGGCCACGCGTCCTCCGAACTGGTCTGCGGCCCGGTCCGGCTCGACACCAAATCTTCCAAGGCGACCGTCAACGGCACGACGCTGAAACTCACCTCGCACGAGTTCCGGCTCTTGTCCTATCTCATGCACCACATGGGCGAGGTCGTCTCGCGCACGGAGCTGGTCGAACATATGTACGATCAGGATTTCGACCGCGATTCCAACACGATCGAGGTGTTTGTCGGACGTTTGCGCAAGAAGCTGGGTGTGGACCTGATCGAGACGATCCGTGGTCTCGGTTACCGGATGCAAGCGCCGGCAGATGCGAAGTAATTCCCTCACCGCCCGCGTTCTGCTGCTCGCCTCGCTCTGGTCGGTGCTGGCGCTGGTGGTGATCGCCGTCGTCATCTCGACGCTTTACCGGCAGGGCGTGGAGCGCAGCTTCACCGATCTTCTCAGGGCGCAGCTTTATAACGTCATCAATTCCGTGACGATTTCCAACGAGAATACGCTGGCCGGCAGCCCGCAGCTCGGCGATCTGCGCTTTTCGCAGCCCGATACCGGCTGGTACTGGGTGGTCGAGCCGCTCGGCAATTTCCAGACCGCGCCGCTGGTTTCCTCCTCGCTCGGCGTTTCCACCCTGCCGGTGCCGAGCATTCTCGACGCGCCCTTCGACAACAGATACGAGCGCTTTTATGCCGTCACCGACGAGGCCGGCAACCAGGTGCGCGTGGCGGAAACGGAAGTGGTGCTGGACGGTGAGGGCCGCGCGGCGCGGTTCCGTGTATCCGGCAATCTGAATGTCGTGGAAGACGATGTACGCGATTTTTCCAACAGCCTCTATCTGGCGCTGGCCGTCTTCGGTGTCGGCAGTCTCGTCGTCAACGGCCTGGCCATTCTCTACAGCCTGAGGCCGCTCGATCAGGCCCGCGTCGCACTCGGCAAGATCAGGGGCGGCGAGGCGGAAAGCCTCGAAGGCGAGTTCCCACGCGAGATCCAGCCGCTGGCCAACGAGGTCAATGCGCTGATCGACAGCAACAGGCGATTGGTGGAGCGCGCCCGCATGCAGGTCGGCAATCTTGCGCATTCGCTCAAAACGCCGATCGCCGTTCTTTTGAACGAGGCCCGCACGCTGGACCCGCAGCATGGCGATCTGGTGCGGGCGCAGGCCGACGCCATGCAGGCGCAGGTGCAATCCTATCTCTCCCGTGCCCGCATCGCCGCCCAGCGCGGCTCGATCCTTGCGCGCGTGGAGGCGGAACCGGCGCTGGAACGGCTGGTGCGTGTGATGCGCCGCCTGAACCCCGAAAAACAGTTCGTGCTGAATTTCGACGAGGCCGGCGCCGTACTTGGCATGGAACAGCAGGATCTGGAGGAGGTCGTCGGCAACCTTCTCGAAAATGCTGCGCGTTTTGCCCAGACAAGGGTGGTCGTCACGCTTGCCGCCGGCACCCATCCGTCCTCCGATGCCGAAATCGCGCGCCGATCCTGGGTGGAACTGACGGTGGAGGATGACGGTCCGGGGCTGGAGCCGGAACAGATCAGCGAGGCGATGAAGCGCGGCCGGCGGCTTGACGAGAGCCGCCCGGGCACCGGCCTCGGCCTGTCGATCGTATCCGAGGTGGTGTCAGAATACCATGGCCGCTTTTCGCTGTCGCGCAGCGCCATCGGCGGGCTGAAGGCTGATCTGATTTTGCCGGGCCTTTCGAAAGAGCTTGCGTGAGCCGAGAAAAAAGGCAAGAAATTCAACGTCGGCATATTGGTGCAATGCGGTAGGAAGAGGACAGGGTTTGGTTGACGTGTATGATGGCTGTCGCTCCGTGACGATGCGTTCGCTGGTGTCACGCCCGGCACTTCTCTCGATCCTGTGCGTTTCGATGCTGAGCGCCTGCACCACCACGGGCACCCGCCCGTCGGGCGGCGGCCTGTTCGGCCGCTCGGCGCAGCCCTCGACGCCTTTTCTCGCCAATCTAGAGGGCGGCATCGTCGCGCGAAGCGGCGTGCAGCTCGACAGGGGCGACCAGACCAAGGCGCTGGAGGCGGAATACAAGGCGCTGGAAACGGCCCCGGTTGGCACGCCCGTGTCCTGGACCGGCGATGACGCCAAGGGCCAGGTGGTCGCCAATGCGCCCTATCAGGTCGGCAACCAGAATTGCCGGCAATATTCCCACAGCCTCACCGTGGACGGGCGTGACATCAAGGTGCGCGGCGCGGCCTGCCGCAATGCCGATGGCAGCTGGTCACCCCTGACGTAACCGCTTTGACGTAAATCAAGGTCACGGGCCTTTCGCAGTGACAGGAAGAGGCATGGCGGAACGCTAAACAGGGTCTGCGGTGCGGCGTGATGTCTCAAATTCGCGTCATCCCCGCGCTTCATGTTTCCATGTGCCGCGCATTCGAGTAATTGAGCCTTATGTTCTGGATTGTCGTTGCGATATTGACGGCGGCTGTCGCCATCGTCCTGATGTATCCGCTGATGCGGAAGGCCGAGGTGTCTGTGCCGCGCCGCGACGGTGAAGTCGCCGTTTATCGCGACCAGCTTGCCGAACTGGACCGCGAGCGCGCCGCCGGCCTGATCGGCGCAACCGAAGCGGACTATGCCCGCGCCGAAATCGGTCGCCGCCTGCTGGCCGCCGCCGAGACGCAAGCGCAGCCGGGCGGGCTGTCCCGGCCGTCCCGGCACAATATCGCCGCCGGCCTCATCACCTTTCTGCTGCCGGCGCTCGGGCTCTGTCTTTACATCTGGAACGGCAGTCCGGAAGCGCCGGACATGCCGCTCGAGGCGCGTCTTGAAAACCCCGGCAATGACATGAACCTGCTGGTCGCCCGCGCCGAACGGCATCTGGCGCAGAACCCGCAGGACGGCGCCGGCTGGGACATTCTCGCGCCGATCTATTTCAAGACGCTGCGGCTTGGCGATGCCGAGCTTGCCTATCGCAATGCGCTTCGTATTCTGGGGCCAAGCGCCGAACGGCTGACGGGACTTGGCGAAACGCTGGTGGCCGGCAATGACGGCATTGTCATCGAGGCGGCGCGTGACGCATTTGCCGATGCTGAACGGCTGAAACCCGGCAATCCGCGCGCCCGCTTCTATCTGGCGCTGTCGTTGGAACAGGCGGGCAGGGCGGAAGAAGCGCGCGCGGCCTTTGCGGCGCTGGCGGCCGACGCGCCGGCCGGCGCACCCTGGCTGCCGCTGGTGCGCGATCATATCGCCCGGACCGGCGATGCGGCCGCACCCGGCCCGACCGCGCAGGATGTGGCTGCGGCAAACGACATGACGGCCGGCGACCGGCAGGCGATGATCGAGGGCATGGTGGCGAGCCTCGACGCCAGGCTGAAGGAGAACCCGGCCGATTTTGAAGGGTGGATGCGTCTTGTGCGCGCTTATTCCGTGCTGAACAACCAAGCCAGGGCCGGTGAGGCCTTGAGGGCCGGCTTGCAGGCTTTTCCGCCGGAGGGTGAGCAGGGCAAACAGCTTCTGGCGCTGGCGAAGGAACTCGGCATTTCCGCCGGACCGATCCGCACCACCGGGCAACAGGATGCCGCGCCGCAGGGAGTGACGCAATGACCCGCAAACAGAAACGCCTGGCGATCATCGGCGGCGGCATGAGCTTTATCCTTGCAGCCGTGCTGCTCGTCATGTTCGCCTTCGGCCAGTCCATCGCCTATTTCTATATGCCTGCCGATCTGGAGAAGACGCCGGTCGACCCCGGCACCCGCATCCGTCTCGGCGGTCTGGTGGCGGAAGGGTCGGTCAAGCGCGGCGAGGGCCGAACGGTGAGCTTTACCGTGACGGATGGCGAGGCCAATGTGCCCGTCAGCTACACCGGTATCCTGCCCGATCTCTTTCGTGAAGGGCAGGGCGTCGTGACCGAAGGCGTGTTCGATGCCGCCACCCGCGGCTTCCTGGCCGACAGCGTACTCGCCAAGCATGACGAGAATTACATGCCGAAGGAAGTGGCCGATCGGCTGAAGGACAAGGGCCTCTGGCAGCAGACCGCGGGTGACGACCCTTCCGGCGCAATCTCGCCCACGGGTGGCGCAGCCGTCGACAGGACCGGAGTGACCAGATGATCAACGAGATCGGCCACTATGTCCTGATTTTGGCGCTCGGCGTCGGGCTGATCGTCTCGACTTTGCCGGTGATCGGCGTGCGCCGCAACGACCGGGCGCTGATGGATGTAGCCTCTGTCGGTTCGGTCCTGATGTTCCTGCTGGTGGGTCTTTCCTTCGCGGCGTTGACGCGGGCCTATGCCGTCTCGGATTTCTCCGTTCGCAACGTCTGGGAAAACTCCCATTCGCTGATGCCGATGATCTACAAGCTGACCGGCGTATGGGGCAACCACGAAGGCTCCATGCTGTTGTGGCTGCTTATTCTCGTATTTTTCAGCGCGCTCGTCGCCGCCTTCGGCCGCAACCTGCCGGAAACGCTCAAAGCCAATGTGCTGGCCGTACAGGCCTGGATTTCCGTCGCCTTCCTGCTGTTCATCCTGCTCACCTCCAATCCCTTCCTGCGTCTGGAGCGGGTGCCGGCCGAGGGGCAGGATCTCAACCCCATCCTTCAGGATTTGGGCCTCGCCATCCATCCGCCGCTGCTATACCTCGGTTATGTCGGCTTTTCCGTGTGCTTTTCCTTCGCGGTTGCGGCGCTTCTGGAAGGCCGCATCGATGCCGCCTGGGCGCGCTGGGTAAGGCCGTGGACACTCGCCGCCTGGACCTTCTTGACCGCCGGCATCTCCATGGGGTCTTATTGGGCCTATTATGAACTCGGCTGGGGCGGCTGGTGGTTCTGGGACCCGGTGGAAAATGCGTCCTTCATGCCGTGGCTTGCCGGCACGGCACTGCTGCATTCGGCGCTTGTCATGGAAAAGCGCGAGGCGCTGAAAATCTGGACCGTGCTGCTGGCGATCATGACCTTTTCGCTGTCGCTGCTCGGCACCTTCCTCGTCCGCTCCGGCGTCTTGACCTCGGTACATGCCTTTGCCACGGATCCGAGCCGCGGCATCTTCATTCTCGGCATTCTGACCGTGTTCATCGGCGGCGCCTTCGCGCTCTTTGCATGGCGCGCCCCGTCGCTGAAGGCCGGCGGCCTGTTCGCGCCGATCTCGCGTGAGGGCGCATTGGTCCTCAACAATCTGATCCTGACGGTCTCGACCGCCACGGTGCTGATCGGCACGCTCTATCCGCTGATCCTCGAAACCCTGACGGGAGAGAAAATCTCGGTCGGCGCGCCGTTCTTCAATCTCACTTTCGGCCTTCTGATGATCCCGATCCTGATCGTCACGCCGTTCGGGCCGATGCTGGCGTGGAAGCGCGGCGATCTTCTGGGCGCATTCCAGCGGCTTTATGTGGCGGCGGCGCTGGCGGCGCTTGCCGGGCTGACGCTCTGGTATGTTGAAAACGGCGGTCCGGTGCTGGCCGCACTCGGCCTTGCCGCCGGTTTCTGGCTGGTCTTCGGCGCGCTGGCCGATCTCTGGTATCGCGCCAATTTCGGCAAGCTGGCCTTCGGCATCGCATTCCGCCGTCTGAAAGGCCTGCCGCGCTCGGCCTTCGGCACCGCGCTGGCGCATATGGGGCTCGGCATCACCGTGCTCGGCATCGTCATCGTCACCACGTTCGAGACCGAGACGGTTCTGGAAATGAAAGAGGGCATGGTGGCGGAAGCGGGCGGTTACAGCCTGACCTTTGACGGTATCCGTCATGCCGCCGGCCCGAATTTCACTGAGGATCGCGGTCATTTCACCGTCCGCAGGGCGGGTGTGGAGGTGGCCGATGTCTGGTCGTCCAAGCGGCTTTATACCGCGCGGCGCATGCCGACGACCGAAGCCGGCATCCTGACCTTCGGCCTTAGCCAGCTCTATGTCTCGCTGGGCGACCCCATGGCCGATGGCGGCATGGTGGTGCGCATCTGGTGGAAACCCTTCATCCTGTGCATCTGGGGCGGCACGTTGTTCATGATGGCCGGTGGTTTCATCTCGCTCTCGGACAGGCGGTTGCGGGTGGGGGCGCCGAACCGCAAGGCGAAACCTGTACGGGCTGCAATGCCGGAGGCGGCGGAATGAGTGTGGCCTTGTTACGCTCATTCCTGTTCCGGGGAACAGGAATGAGGGAGAGAGTGGTAAGGCTCGCTCTTCTTCTCACCCTCATCTTCGCTGCAGCACTTCCCGCTCTCGCCTTCAACCCCGACGAAGTGCTGAAGGACCCCGTGCTGGAACAGCGCGCCCGCAACCTCACTTCCCAGCTCCGCTGCATGGTCTGCCAGAACCAGTCCATTGACGATAGCAATGCCGAGCTCGCGCGCGATCTCCGCGTCCTCGTGCGCGAGCGGCTGGTCGAGGGCGATAGCGACAAGGCGGTCATCGATTATGTCGTGTCGCGCTACGGCGAGTTCGTATTGCTCAAACCGCGCCTCAGCCTTCGCACCCTGCTTCTCTGGGGTGCGCCGATCGGTCTCACCCTTGCCGGAATTTTTGCCGTCTTCGTCTTTTCGCGCCGCCGCGCAACCCAGGAGCCGCCGCGGAAACTGAGTGCGGAGGAAGAACAGCGAATTCGCAATCTCATTGAAAAATAACCGGTTTCCATTTCAGTCCCCGGTTCTTTTTCAACATTACGGATTTTTCATTCGTCAGACACTTCGCCGTAAGGTGTTGCCTCCTATATCTTCATCATCCACCGCTTCTCCCCCGGTCACACGGGCTCCAGTTGAATGAAGAAAGAAGGTATCCATGTCTCACTCGCAAAACGGACGTTCCTCGCTGAAGACGGCTCTGAAGGCCACGACCGTCGGCGGTCTTGCCGCTTTGATGCTTTCCACCGGTATTGCCGCGCCGATCGTCCACTCCTTTGCCGCCCCCGTGGAAGTGAATGCGCCGCAGGTTCCGAGCTTCGCCAACGTGGTCGATGCGGTTTCGCCCGCCGTCGTTTCCGTCCGCGTGCAGTCCAACGTGCAGCCCGCTTCCGATGATTCCAGCAACTTCTCCTTCAATTTTGGCGGCCGTGGTCTCGACCAGCTGCCGGACGACCATCCGCTGAAGCGCTTCTTCAAGGAATTCGGCGGCCCCAACCAGGATCGTTCCGAGCGTGGCCCCAACCGCCACCGCGACGGCAAGGGTCCGCTGCGCCCGGTCGCCCAGGGTTCCGGCTTCTTCATCTCCGAAGACGGTTATGTCGTCACCAACAACCACGTGGTCGATGACGGGTCCGCCTATACGATCGTGATGAATGACGGCACCGAACTCGACGCCAAGCTTGTCGGCCGCGATCCGCGCACCGATCTGGCGCTGCTGAAGGTCGATGTGAACCGCAAGTTCACCTATGTGAAATTCGCCGATGACAGCAAGATCCGCGTCGGTGACTGGGTCGTCGCCGTCGGCAACCCCTTCGGCCTCGGCGGCACGGTCACCTCGGGCATCGTTTCCGCTCGCGGCCGTGATATCGGCTCCGGCCCCTATGACGATTACCTGCAGATCGACGCCGCCGTGAACCGTGGTAACTCCGGTGGTCCCGCCTTCAACCTCAACGGCGAAGTGGTCGGCATCAACACCGCCATCTTCTCGCCCTCCGGCGGCAATGTCGGCATCGCCTTCGCCATTCCGGCATCGGTCGCCAAGGACGTGATCGCCGACCTGCAGAAGGACGGCAAGGTCGAGCGCGGCTGGCTCGGCGTGCAGATCCAGCCGGTCAGCAAGGATATTGCCGAATCGCTCGGCCTTTCCGAAGCAAGCGGCGCGCTCGTCGTCTCGCCGCAGTCCGGCTCGCCGGGCGACAAGGCCGGCATCAAGCAGGGTGACATCATCACCGCCGTCAATGGCGAGCCGGTCAAGGACGCCCGCGACCTGTCGCGCCGCATCGGCGGCATGGCGCCCAACACCAAGGTCGAAATCTCGCTGTGGCGCGGCGGCAAGTCGCAGTCGGTCACGGTCACCCTCGGGGATCTCGCCAGCGACGACGCGTCCAAGGCAACGCCGAGCCAGAACGACGACAAGGGCGGCCAGTCCTCCAGCGAGAAGGTGCTGTCCAGCCTCGGCCTGACGGTGACCCCCGCCGATGACGGCAATGGCCTTGCCATCACCGATGTCGATCCCGACAGCGATGCTGCCGCCCGTGGCCTGAAGACCGGTGAGAAGATCACCTCCGTCAACAACCAGCAGGTCGCTTCCGCCGCCGATATCGAGAAGATCCTCGAACAGGCCAAGAAGGACGGACGCTCCAAGGCGCTGTTCCAGATCCAGACGGATGACGGCAGCCGCTTCATCGCACTGGATATCGACCAGGGTTGATAAGTTAGAACGCGGTGCCGGCTCTTTCGGGAGCCGGCCTCGTTTGCCGCTTTCGAAAGGGGCGGTTGAGCATGGCGGGGCGTCGCGGCCCGTTTCTTCTCCCTGACGGGGAGAAGGTGGCCCGAAGGGTCGGATGAGGGGCAACCCCCTCGATCTATCGCTGACGTCGCCCCTCATTCCGCTGCCGCGACCTTCTCCCCGGCGGGGAGAAGAAACAGGCGGCGACCACTCGCTCCACGGGTTTGCACCCATCTTGAAGCGGGAAAACGCCAAAGGCCTAAGTCTTCGGAGGAAACCTCATGGAAAACAAGGTTCAGGAAATGTCTGTCGCCTCTCTTTCCGGTTGTGCGGAAAAGGGCGAGGGCGCTATTGTCCCGCACATGAAGATTCTTGTCATTGAAGACGACCTCGAGGCTGCGGCCTATATGACCAAGGCGTTCCGCGAAGCCGGGATCGTCGCCGATCATGCGAGCGACGGCGAGAGCGGCCTGTTCATGGGCTGCGAAAACGCTTACGACGTGATGGTGATCGACCGCATGCTGCCGCGCCGCGACGGGCTTTCCGTCATCAGCGAGTTGCGCCGCCGCGGCATCGAGACGCCGGTTCTGATCCTCTCCGCGCTGGGGCAGGTGGATGACCGCGTGACGGGCCTGCGCGCCGGCGGCGACGATTATCTGCCGAAGCCCTACGCCTTTTCCGAATTGCTCGCCCGCATCGAGGTGCTCGGCCGCCGCAAGGGCAAGCCGGAACAGGACATGATCTACCGCGTCGGCGATCTCGAACTCGACCGCCTGTCGCATGATGTCCGTCGCGGCGGCAAGGAAATCCTTTTGCAGCCGCGCGAATTCCGCCTGCTGGAATATCTGATGAAGAATGCCGGCCAGGTCGTCACCCGCACCATGCTTCTCGAAAATGTCTGGGATTATCATTTCGACCCGCAGACCAATGTCATCGACGTGCATGTCTCCCGCCTGCGCTCCAAGATCGAGAAGGACTTCGAAAAGCCGCTTCTGAAGACCATTCGCGGCGCCGGTTACATGATGAAGGACGAGGGCTGATTGGCGAAAATGGCCCGCCTCAGAATATTGTTCAGATCGACGGCGGTGCGCCTTTCGGCGCTCTATATCCTGCTGTTTGCGCTCTGCGCCGCTTTCCTCGTGTTTTACGTCACCGCCCTTTCCGAAAAGCTGCTGAACCAGCAGACGCGTGACGCCGTGTTGCAGGAAGTCTCGGATGTGCAGCGCATCTATAATCGCGGCGGCATCAATCCGTTGCTCAGGATGATGGAGCGCCGCGCCCGCCAGCCGGGGGCGAGCCTTTATGTCATTGCCGGGCCGAATGGCGAAATCCTCGCCGGCAACGTCGCCTCCGTGCAGCCCGGTGTCTTCGACAAGGAAGGCTGGACGGGATTCCCCTTCCGTTACGAGCGTTATTCCGAAAGCGGCGACAGCGTCCAGCATCTCGCCACCGCCAATGTCTTCCTGCTGGACAATGGCCTGCGCATCCTGATCGGCCGCGACCTTGGCGAGCCGACAAAGTTCCGCGCGCTGGTGCGCAATGCGCTGATGGTGGCGCTGGCGATCATGAGCGGCGGCGCGCTGCTCATCTGGTTCGGTATTGGCCGCAACGCCCTGAAACGCATCGACCGCATGTCGGCTGCAACCAAGAAGATCATGGCCGGCGATCTTTCGCAGCGTTTGCCGCAGGGCCGCTCGGGCGACGAGTTCGACCGGCTGTCCGGTTCGCTCAACGCCATGCTCGGCCGCATCGAAAAATTGAACGAAGGCTTGCGGCAGGTCTCCGACAATATCGCCCACGACCTCAAAACGCCGTTGACGCGGTTACGCAACAAGGCGGCTGCCGCCCTGGACGATGATGACGAGACCAGACGGCGCGCGGCGCTCGAGGGCATCATCGCCGAATCCGACCAGCTTATCCGCACCTTCAACGCGCTGTTGATGATTTCCCGCGTCGAGGCGGGCTCGATCGCTGCTGAAATGACCGATGTGGACATGTCTGCGATTGCCGCCGACAGCGCCGAGCTTTACGAACCGGTGGCCGAGGATGCCGGCCTTGCGCTGGAAGCGCAGATAGAGCCCGGCCTTTCGGTGCAGGGCAACCGCGAACTGATCGGCCAGGCCCTGTCGAACCTCATCGACAATGCCATGAAATATGCCTGCGAAAGCGAAGGTGACAAAAAACTCGCCGTCCGCCTGGTAAAGGAGCCGGAGGCAATCGTGCTCTCCGTTGCCGATAATGGCCCGGGCATCCCCGCCGACAAACGCGGCGAAGTGCTGAAACGTTTCGTGCGGCTGGACGAAAGCCGTTCCAAGCCGGGCACCGGCCTCGGCCTGTCGCTGGTGGAGGCGGTGATGGAATTGCACGGCGGATCGCTGGTGCTGTCGGATACCGATGCCTCGAATGCGGCTTGCCCGGGCTTGACCGTCTCGATGGTCTTTCCGCTTGCAAAGCCATGAAGCGGCAGCCTGGCGACCCGGGTGTCGCACGCTGCCTCTTGTGCATGAGACCGGCCCGGTAAAAACCGAGCTGACCTTGGATATTGGCGCGGAAATTCTTTTCCGCCCGAGACATGACGGTCTTTTGAGATTGAATTAAAAGCAGATCGGAAGAATATTGTCGCGATTATTGCTGCACTCCAGCCGTCGGTCGCATGGCGATCGGCAAAAGGACTTGTGACAGATGGCAGGCACAACGCCCCCGGCCGGCGACCCGCATGGCCCCATCATTCTGTTCGACGCCGAATGTGTGCTGTGTTCCGTCAATGCCCAGTTCGTGCTGCGGCATGACACGCGGGGATATTTCCGGCTGGCATCCATGCAGGGTGCGGCCGGGGCGGAAATCTACCGGCGGCACGGCATGGATCCGAAAGATCCGGTCAGCCTGCTGGTGGTGGACGGCGACAGGGTGCGACAGGATAGCGACGCTGTTTTGAGCATCTACGAGGCGCTCGGCATGCCTTGGCGGCTGCTTTCTCTCTTGCGCGTCATCCCCGCATTTCTGCGCGATCCCGTTTACCGCTGTTTCGCACGCAATCGCTACCGTTGGTTCGGAAAGCGCGCGCAATGCTGGGTGGCGCCGCCGCAATACAGGGACAGGATTCTTTGACCGCAGTGAGAGCCGCACATACAAGACATACGGCAATCCTGGCGGGTCGGGTGCTGACTGATCGCGTGCAAACGGCGCGCTGGCCCCGCTGATATCCGCAGTTCCGGCCTTCCCCTGGCTCGGGAGAACATGCCGCGGCCGTGGATGCTTACGCTTTGCGGCTCAGAACGTATAGGCCACGCCCACCATCGCGAATGGCTGTATGTCCTTCTTCACCACCGGGCTGTCTTTCGCGTCGCCCAGCAGGAAGCCGACGCCGCCGGTACCCGTCAGGACCCAGTTTTCCGTCATGAGATAGGAGATCGAGGCGCTGGCGTCGATGCGCTTGAAACCGGCCTTCGCGTCATAGCGGCGCAGACCGGAGCGGGCCGATTGCGCCGGGGTGACGCCGAAATAGGATTTCATGTGGTTGTCGTCGGCCCAGGTGGCGGAAAGGTCCGCACCGAGAATGAACTGGTCGACCTTGTGCGAAACGCTGGCGCCGACGGTCGCCGTCAGGCCTTCGCTGCCGCCGATGGTCTTGTCCACCTTGGCATAGATTTCGAAAGGCTCGATGCCATAGGCGACGATACCGCCGACCACGCCGCCTGCCTTGATGTCGCCCAGCCCGCGCAGGTTCTTCCTGTCGTCCTTTTCCTTGCGCCCGGCTTCCCAGCCGCCTTTGATGCCCAGCCTGAAACCGTTCTGGTTCACGAGATTGACGGTGGCGCCGCTGAAATCGATGCTCAGCGTATCGCCATATTGCACGGATACCAGCGGAACGGCGCCGACCTCCAGCTTGTCGGACCCCTCATATTTCGGGGCATAGGCGGCACCGACGCCGAGCGTGATCTTCCAGTCGCTGGAGCTGCTGTAGCGGGCATTGTCGAAATTGCCCTGCGGATCGGCCAGCCGGTCCGATTTGCCGATATCGGCGGCGAGGACCGGCGTGCAGACGGCTTGCGCCATGGGCAGCGTTATCAGGCAGAGCGCCAGGGCACGCAGGTTCTTTTGCGATTTCACCGTCATAAATTCTCTCATGATCATATCCGTTGCAGCATCGAGTGTGGGAAAACCCGGGAGCCGGGCTTTGTTGAGGAGGACGCTACGCGGGCACAATTGCGGAGACATTACGTGACGCCGGCCCACACGCCTGGCTTTGAAAATCCGGAGGCGGCTTTGTAAAACATCGGCAAGAGCGGTTTTCCTGATCGCAAAGCGCCCGGCATTTGTTACAACGCAAAGTCCATGCGCCCGCGGGTTTGACAGGGTGCGGCGACAGGGCGGTTGCGGGGAGCGGCCGTCCTGAAAATGCCGCCGGCGAAGGATGCGGGTGCGGCAGTGGCAAGAGGGAGAGAGACAGTGACGAAACCTGAAAGCGCCGCAGGTCGGCTGGGCGAGGTTCCGCCGGGCGTGATCCGCCCCTATACGCAGACGGAACTGAAATCCGTTCTTTCGACGCTCAAGGATATCGGCAGAAACGAACCGGCGGTGGCCGCGCTGTTTGCCGGCGAAAGCCCGTTGAAGGATTTTATCGCCAGCGCCTTCACGCTGTCGCCCTATCTGCGCGACATGGCGGCGGCGGATGAGGGGCTGCTGTCGCTGTCGATTTCAAAGCCGCTGCAGCCATTGCTGGCCGATCTCGTCCGTGAGGCGCGCGATTGCTGGAAGCCGGGCGAGGAAGGCGGCGTGCCCACCGAGAACGAGGTGATGGCACGGCTCAGGATCGCCAAGCGGCGGCTCTCCTTCGTTGCGGCGCTCGCCGATCTCGCCCGCATCTTCACCGCCCGCGATACGACGCGCTGGCTGAGTGACATGGCGGATGCGTCGCTCTCCGCCGCCATCGATCACCTGCTGCTTTCCGCCCATGAGAGCGGCAGGCTGAGGCTGAAGAATGTCGCAGCGCCGAGCGAAGGCTCCGGCCTGATCGTGCTCGGCATGGGCAAGCTTGGCGCGCGCGAACTCAACTATTCCTCCGACATCGATGCCGTGGTGTTCTTCGAACCTTCCGCCGGCATCATGGACGATCCTTATGATGCGACGGAGAATTTCGGCCGCATGATGCGCCGCCTCGTGCGCATCATGCAGGAGCGCACGGCCGATGGTTATGTCTTCCGCACCGATCTTCGGCTTCGGCCCGACCCCGGCTCGACGCCGCTCGCCATCCCCGTGGAGGCCGCTTTGCTCTATTATGAGGGCAGGGGCCAGAACTGGGAACGCGCCGCCTATATCAAGGCGCGGCCGGTCGCCGGCGACATCAAGGCGGGCGAAAACTTCCTGCGCGAGCTGACCCCCTTCATCTTCCGCAAATATCTCGATTATGCGGCGATTGCCGATATCCACTCCATCAAGCGGCAGATCCACGCGCATAAGGGCCATGGCGCAATCGCGGTGAAGGGCCACAATGTCAAGCTCGGGCGCGGCGGCATCCGCGAGATCGAGTTTTTCGCCCAGACGCAGCAGCTGATCGCCGGCGGCCGCATGCCGCCGCTTCGGGTGCGCGCAACCGAGGAGGCGCTGGCCGCACTGACGGAGGCGCAATGGATCGACGCCGACACGCGTGACAGTCTCACCGAAGCCTACTGGTTTCTGCGCGAGGTGGAACACCGCATCCAGATGGTGCGCGACGAGCAGACCCATGTGTTGCCCGATACCGAAGCCGAATTGAAGCGCATCGCCTTCATGCTCGGCTTTGAGGACACCAAGGCCTTTTCGGAAAAGCTGGAAGGCGTGCTGCGGCTGGTGGAGCGCCGTTATTCGGCGCTGTTCGAACAGGAGGTGAAACTGTCAGGCGAGGCCGGCAATCTGGTCTTCACCGGCCAGAAGGACGATCCGGATACGTTGAAAACGCTCTCCAGCCTCGGTTTCGGACGGCCGGAGGATATTTCCCGCGTCATCCGCACCTGGCACAATGGCCGATACCGGGCGACGCAATCGGTGGAAGCGCGCGAGCGGCTGACGGAGCTGACGCCGGACCTGCTGCGGGCCTTCGGCGAAAGCAAGCGGGCGGACGAGGCGCTGCTGCGCTTCGACAATTTCCTCTCCGGCCTGCCGGCGGGCATCCAGCTCTTCTCGCTGCTCGGCAACAACCCTGCGCTTCTGTCGCTGCTGGTGACGATCATGTCTTCGGCCCCGCGTCTGGCCGAAATCATCGCCGCCCGCCCGCATGTCTTCGACGGCATGCTGGATCCGGCGCTGATGACCGATGTGCCGACCCGCGATTATCTCGCCCACCGCATGGGCAATTTCCTCTCCAATGCCCGCCATTACGAGGATATTCTCGATCGGTTGCGCATCTTCGCCGCCGAACAGCGGTTCCTCATCGGCGTCAGGCTGCTGACCGGCGCGATCCGCGGCGAGATTGCCGCCCGCGCCTTCACCCATCTTGCCGATCTGGTGATCGAGGCGGCGCTGAATGCCGTCCTTTCGGAAATGGAGGCGGCGCATGGGCCTTATCCCGGCGGGCGCGTGGCCGTCATGGGCATGGGCAAGCTCGGCTCCTTCGAGCTGACCGCCGGTTCGGATGTCGATCTTATCCTGCTTTACGATTATGACGATGCCGCCCATGAATCGACCGGCGCCAAACCGCTGGATGTCGTGCGTTATTTCACCCGCGTCACCCAGCGGCTGATCGCGGCGCTATCGGCCCCGACGGCGGAAGGCGTGCTTTACGAGGTGGATATGCGGCTGCGCCCCTCCGGCAACAAGGGACCGGTGGCGACGCGCATCTCCGCCTTCGAGAAATACCAGCGCGAGGAAGCCTGGACCTGGGAGCACATGGCGCTGTCGCGCGCCCGCCTCGTCTGCGGCGACGCCTCGCTGATGGAAGACGCCCGCCGCATCATCGCCTCCATTCTGTCCCAGAAGCGCGATGCCGCGAAAGTCTCCGCCGATGTGCTGGAGATGCGCAGCCTGATCGAGCAGGAAAAACCGCCGGAAAACAACTGGGATTTCAAGCTCATCAATGGCGGCCTGATCGACCTCGAATTCATCGCCCAGTATCTGGCGCTGGTCGGGCCGGTGAAGGGCCTTGCCGTGCATGAGCCGGGGCGCAACACGGCCGAGGCGCTGCAGGCGCTGGCCGCGCCGGTGATGGAGCGCCAAGCCTTCGACGACTGCATGGCGGCGATGGGGCTCTACACTGAGATTTCGCAGATCGTGCGGCTGTGCATCGATGGCGCATTTAATCCGAAGGAAGCGCCGGCCGGTTTGACCGATCTTGTGTGCCGGGCAGGCGATTGCCCGGATATTCCCACACTGGAAGGGGAGGTGAAGCGGCTGGCGAAGGCGGTGCGGAAGGCGTTTGTGGCAGTGGTGAAGAATGGCGGGTGATGTTGGTGGGTGCGGCTTCACCCCCCTCTGCCCTGCCGGGCATCTCCCCCTCAAGGGGGGAGATCAGCTAGAGGCTAACGCTCGCTCATTTGCAACGTTGGAGATGGGCTGAAGGGTGCCGCATCTCGATCTCCCCCCTTGAGGGGGAGATGCCCGATAGGGCAGAGGGGGGTATCCCGCGCGCAACGTTGCTTATTTCGACGCAGCGCACAAGTTCCACACCCCTCAATGCACCGTCCCACACACTCCCGCCGCATGCGGAATGATGATCGTCACCACCGTACCCCGGCCCTCACACGAGCGGATCTTCATCGTGCCGCCATGCAGCTTGACCAGCGAGCGGGAAATGGCAAGCCCGAGGCCGGAGCCGCCCTGGCTCTTGGCATATTGGCTCTGCACCTGTTCGAAGGGCTGGCCGATCTTGTTGAGCGCCTGGGCGGGGATGCCGATGCCCGTATCCGCTATGGTGAGGATCATGGCGGCCTGATGTACATGGGTGCGCAGCGCGATGCGGCCGCCATCGCCGGTGAACTTCACGGCGTTGGACAGAAGGTTGAGCATGATCTGCTTCATGGCGCGGCGGTCGCCCTGCATGGTCAGCCCGGCGCAGACCTTCTGCTGTACGGTGATGTTCTTCTGTTCGGCCTGGATGGCGGTCAGCCGCAGGGTCTCTTCGATCAACGGCGCGAGATCGATGGTCTCGCGGTTGATGCGCATATGGCCCGCCTCGATCTTCGACATGTCGAGAATGTCGTTGATGACGTTGAGCAGATGTTTGCCGCTGTCGTGGATATCGCGGGCATATTCGGAATATTTCGGCGAGCCGACCGGCCCGAACATCTCGTTCTGCAGGATTTCGGAAAAGCCGAGAATGGCGTTGAGCGGCGTGCGCAGCTCATGGCTCATATTGGCAAGGAATTCCGATTTCGCCTTGTTGGCGGCCTGGGCGCGCTCTTTTTCGGCAAGGTAATTGGCATTGGCGTCGGAAAGCTCGGTCTTCTGCCGTTCCAGCTTGTGCTGCGAGGCGGAGAGATCGCCGATGGTGGCCATCAGCCGGCGTTCGGAATCGCGCAGACGCTCCTGATGGCGCTTCAAAAGCGTGATGTCGGTGCCGACGGAGACGAGGCCGCCATCGCGGGTGCGGCGGTCGTTGATCTGCAGCCAGCGATCGTCGGCAAGCTGGACTTCGGTGGTGCGCGACAGCCCGGACTGGTCGGCATCCGCCACCCGCCGCTCCACCACCGGCCGCGCCGCAGCCGCATGCACCGTGCTCTTCTCGGTGCCGGCCACCAGCACGCTGTCCGGCAGGCCGTAGGCCTTCTGGTAATGGGTGTTGCACATCACCAGACGGTCATTCTTGTCCCACAGCACGAAGGCTTCCGAGGTGGATTCGATGGCGTCGGCAAGGCGCTGGTCGGCCTCGGCGTAACGCTGGGCGAGGCGGTGCTGTTCGGTGACGTCCATGGCGATGCCGATGACGCGCGGCCCGTTATTGGTGCGGATGACCTGGGCGCGGGCGCGTAGCCAGACGTAATGACCCTTGGCGTGGCGCATGCGGAAGATCTGGTCGATCTGGCGCAGGTTGCCGCAGCCGACGGCGCGGGCGAGTTCATAAAGGTTGCCGTCTTCGGAATGCATCATCCGGGCCGCGTCGGAAAAGGAAAGCGGCGCGGCCTTCGGCGGCAGGCCGAGAATCTCGTAAAGCGAACCGGACCAGAACATGCGCCGGCTGGAAAGATCGAAATCCCACAGCCCGCAGCGGCCGCGCGACAGCGCCGTTTCCACCCGCAGGTTGGATTCGGCGAAGATGTCGTCGGCGTCGCGGGCGCGCTTCACCTGCATGTAATAGGCATAAAGGACGACGAGCAGGATCGAGGAGATGCCGGCGAACAGCGTCACGTTCATGGCGATTTCGCTGCGCCAGAAGGAGCGGATCGGCTGCAGCGAGCGCGCCGCGATGACCATGCCGCCATCGTCGCCGAAGGGGATCATCGTCGCATAATGCTGCTGGCCGTCTATATTGGTCTCGATGGTGCCGGGTGCGCCGGGAAAACGCTGCACGATGGCGATTTCGGGGAGCAGAGCGGGCAGGGACGTGCCGATGTACAGCGTCGCTTCCTTGCCGGCGCCGGCGAAAATCCGGCCGTTGCTGCCCGACAGCAGCACCATGGTGCCGTCGGCAAGGCTGCCTTCGGGCAGCGCCGCCACGAGGCTTGCTTCGGCGCGGGTGCGATCCTGCGCGGCGAAGACGGTGCCGTTGTTGAGCAGGGCCGCCTTGGCGGTCAGCGCTGTCAGCGCCGTGGAGTGGCGGGCGGCCTCTTCCATGCGGCTATATTCCGCGACGATGCCGAGCATGCGCGAGGCCGCGACGACGACGAGGAAGGCGAGGATGAGAATGGGGATCAGGCGTTTCAGCAGGGTCTCGACCTGCGGCATCGGGCGGTCGGCGCCATTCATCAGACCCATCAGGTCGCTGGAAAGCCTTTCGCCCCAGGCCGCAAGATCAGAAAATTTGGCATACGGCCGCTCATCGCCCGCAGTCGCCCGCCGCACGTTCGTCATTGTCCCGCCTTTTAGATGTCCCTCATGATTCGAAGCGCCGCCGCTCGAATATGATCAGTGAATCAAATGCGATTCGCTGTGTCCAGAGGCAAAAGTTAAAAGAAATTTAACCCCTTGAACCGACTCCGTATTTTTTCGGGACGGTACGGCATGCAGGGTCTTCTGGTATCGTCCGACCCACATTTCTTCATTGCTGTGCTTGTCACAGGACGCCAGCCGACGCGCGTCTGCGCGACGGGAGGATTGTTTTCAGCCCAAGGACCAGGGCAGGCTGTATTCCCGTGACAAGCACAGGAATGAGGGGGGAGCAGAGCACTGCGGCAGTCCGTTTTGAACTGCCGGAAAACTGAGTGAAATCAGCCCTTCAGGATGCGTCCCACGATGTCGCTCACATCCGTCGACAGGTCCTTTGCCCCGGCGATTGTCGAAAGTGCGGCTTTCGCGTGTTCGGCGCGGCTCTTCTCCAGCGAACGCCACGAGCGCATGGAGGTGAGAATGCGGGCGGCGAGCTGCGGATTGCGCTTGTCGATGGCAATGATCTGCTCGGCCAGGAAGCGATAGGCGGCCCCGTCTGCGCGGTGGAAGCCGGTGGGGTTGGCAAAAGCGAGCGTACCCACCAGCGAGCGCACCCGGTTCGGATTGGTGGCGATGAAATGTTTCGATTTCATCAGCGCCTTGATCCGCGCCAGTGCGCCTTCGCCGGGAATGGCGGCCTGCAGCGAGAACCACTTGTCGAGCACCAGTGCGTTGTCGGCAAAACGTTTTTCGAAGGCGGCGAGCGCCTCTTTCGTCTCGGCACTGTCGGGGAAACGCTGGGTCAGGACGCTGAGCGCATGGGCGAGATCGGTCATGTTGGTGGCGTCGGCAAAGGCTTTCGCCGCGCGTTGCGGCGTTTCCTCGGCAAAAGCGAGAAAGGTCAGCGCGCCGTTGCGCAGCGAACGGCGTCCGGCGCTGTCGGCGTCCGGGCTATAGGCCTCGCCGTTGCCGGCCACCTCCGCAAGCCGCCTGAAGGTCTCGATGCCGGCGGTGGCGATGGCCTTGATCGTGGCATTACGCGCCCTGTGAATGGCGTCCGGATCGTTATCGCCGCCGAATTCACGGGCAATATCCGTCTCGCTCGGCAGCGCCAGCGCCTGTGCCCGGAAAGCCGGTTCGAGCGCGTCATCGCCGACGATTTCGATAAGCGTGGCGATGAGATCCGCGTCGGTGCGTATCTCTTCGCCGTTCTGCACCGCCTTGGTGGCGGCAATCAGCACCGGCAGGGAGAGATCGGTCAGCGCCTGGAAACGGGCGAACATGTCGGTTTCATGCCGGGCGATCTGCACCAGATCGGCCGCGCCCTGTTCGAAATGCAGGTTGACCGGCGCGGAAAAGCTGCGGTTGATCGATAGCACCGGTCGCGACGAAATGCCGGAGAAGGAGAATGTCTGATTGCGCTCGGTGAGGTGCAATACGCCGTTGCGGTACTCTCCGCCCTCGACGGCCTGCGGCTCGGCGGTCTGGCCGTTGTCGAGGATCAGCGCCAGCGACAGGGGGATGTGACGCGGCTGTTTGACCGGTTGGCCGGGCGTGGGTGAAGTCGTCTGTTCCAGCGTCAGCTTGAAGGTGGCGGTGCCGGCATCATAGGCCGACGAGACGCAGACCAGCGGCGTGCCGGCTTCGGTGTACCACAGCGAAAACTGCGAAAGATCGCGGCCGCTGGCGTCACTGAAGCTCCTGACGAAATCCTCGACCGTCGCCGCTTCGCCGTCATGGCGTTCGAAATAGAGGTCCATGCCCTTCTTGAAGTCGTCCGCGCCAAGGATGGTGGCGATCATGCGGGTGACTTCGGCGCCTTTTTCATAAACGGTCGTCGTGTAGAAGTTGTTGATTTCGCGATAGGTATCGGGGCGCGGCGGATGCGCCAGCGGACCGGAATCCTCAGGGAACTGCTCCGATTTCAGGTGACGCACATCGGCGATGCGCTTGACCGGGCGCGAGCGCATGTCGGCGGAAAACTCCTGATCGCGATAGACCGTCAGGCCTTCCTTGAGGCACAGCTGGAACCAGTCGCGGCAGGTGATGCGGTTGCCGGTCCAGTTGTGGAAATATTCATGCGCGATGATACGCTCGATATTGGCGTAATCCGCATCGGAGGCGGTCTCCGGGTCGGCCAGCACGAATTTGTCGTTGAAGACGTTGAGCCCCTTGTTCTCCATCGCCCCCATGTTGAAATCCGAGACGGCGACGATCATGAAGATATCGAGGTCGTATTCGCGGCCGAAGCGCTCTTCGTCCCACTTCATCGAACGTTTCAGCGCATCCATGGCATAGGCCGCGCGCGGCTCCTTGCCATGCTCGACATAAATCTTCAGGGCCACTTCGCGGCCGGAGACGGTGGTGAACGTGTCTTCCACCACGCCCAGATCGCCTGCGACCAGCGCGAAGAGATAGCTCGGTTTCGGATGCGGATCGAACCAGGCCGCGAAGTGGCGGCCTTCATCGTAATTGCCGCCACCGAGGAAATTGCCGTTGGAAAGCAGCAGCGGATTGCCGTCCTTCGCCGCGATGATCGTCACCGTATAGGGCGCCAGAACGTCCGGCCGGTCCGGGAAATAGGTGATGCGGCGGAAGCCTTCCGCCTCGCATTGCGTGCAATAGACGCCATTGGTGCGGTAAAGCCCCATCAGCTGCGTATTGACCTGCGGATTGATGTAATTGGTGATGCAGATTTCGAAGGGCGTTTCCGCGGGAAGGTCGCGGATCGTCAGGCTGTCGGGCGTCGCCTCATATTGGCCTGCGGGAAGCTCCACCTGGTCGAGCAGCAGGCTGGAAAGCGTCAGCTCGTCGCCATCGAGAACCAGCGGCGCCTGACTGTCGGCGCCTTCGCGCCGGTGAAAGATCAGACGGGCTTCGACCTTGGTATTCCGGGGGTCGAGTTCGAAGGTGAGATCCACCCGCTCCAGAACGAAATCGGTGGGGCGGTAATCTGCCAGGTGAACGATCTGGCCCGTGTCTGTTCGCATGACTGTCCCTGAATAACTGTGCGTGGTCTTCCCGGCATCATGTCGCCATAAGGCCCGGATGTAAAATGGGTGAAGTATTCGTCACGTTCATGTGCGCGTCGGGAGGACGTTCTGTCCCGCCATGGAAGGCTTTTCCGGCCATGCAGACGATCCTCCCCGCCGCCGGACCCATGGACCATCGCAGCAAATGTTGAACGATTGCTGAAATTATATTTTATTTTCTTCAAATTTTAGCGCGTGTCGCCTTTGCTGCGGCGTTCACAGCCACGGCAGGCGTTGCCGGAACCGTTTTTCGCCGCATGCATTCCGCGGATCAGGCCTTTTGCACCGTGGCGAGATTATAGGCCCGTTCGACTTTGGCGATCCGGACTTCGAAATGTGAATACCACTCTTTACGACCCCGCATGCGGGCGTCTGCATGCTCCGCATGATCCCTCCACAGGCGGATATTTTCCTCAGTATCGAAATACGCGATCGTGATCCCAAACCCGTCCGGCCCGCGCAGGCTTTCCGCACCGAGATAGCCCGGCATTGTCACGATCAATTGCTCCATCCGTTCCGCGGTCTCGCCGTAGCCGCCATCGGCCTGCGTGCGTTGGGAGGAAAAAATGACGGCATAATAGGGCGGTGCGGGAAGCGTGGCGAACTTGGTGGATGACATGGCGCAGGTTCCGGTAAATTTCACATGGGAGATCGGCTAACGACAGCGACGGGGTTAATAAACCGCAAAATTCGTGATGGAAACGACGTTTGTCCCCGGCTTCTTGAACTGCCCATATTAAATCCTGTCATTCCCGAACCGTCGGGCGCATTGTCCCGGAGGGGCTCGCAGGTCTGGTGACCGCAGCCGCGTCGTGACGCTGTCTGGCCGCTGGAGCGGCGCCCGCAATCTCGCCTTCCAGCGGTAAAAGCCGTAAAATCAACCGAATTCATGGGTGAATAAGATTTTTTGATGTAAAGGGCAGGTGGAATGCTCTAGCCTTGCGCAAATCCAATTCCCCTGCGTCGTCCTCCCCCGCATGAAAATCTTCCGATGGCGTGTTTGCGCAGCCGATATGAGTAACTGCCAATGAACGCCGAACCGACGAATCCCTTTCGCGGGATCAGCATGAAGCTGGTTTCGGTCGGCTTTTTTCTGGTCATGCAGACCTGTATCAAGGCCGCTGGTCCCGATGTACCGGCCGGCCAGATCACCTTCTTCCGCTCCGCCTTCGCCATTATCCCGATTGTCGTCTATCTCGCCTGGCTGCATGCGCTGGCAAGCGCGCTGCACACCAACAATCTTCTTGGCCATTTCAAGCGCGGTTTTCTCGGCATTCTGTCCATGGCCTGCGGTTTTTACGGGTTGACCATGTTGCCGCTGCCGGAATTCATCGCCATCGGTTACGCCTCACCGCTTCTTGCCGTCGTCTTCGCCGCCTTCATCCTGCATGAGAAGGTGCGTATCTATCGCTGGAGCGCGGTGTTCGTCGGCATGATGGGCGTGCTGGTGATCTTGTGGCCGAAGATGACGCTGCTGCGGGAAGGCGGCTTCGCCGCCGGCGAGGGGCTGGGGGCGATTGCGGTTCTGTGCGGAGCGGCGCTCGGCGGGCTGGCGATGATCCAGGTGCGGCAGCTGGTGGAAACGGAAAAGACGCCGACCATCGTGCTTTATTTTTCGCTGACCGCGACCCTGCTGTCGCTGGTCAGCGTGCCCTTCGGCTGGAGCGCGCTGAGCATGACGCAGGCGCTGCTGTTGATCACCAGCGGCATCTGCGGCGGCGTTGCGCAGATTTTCCTGACGGAGAGTTACCGTCACGCCGAAGTCTCCGTCATCGCCCCCTTCGAATATAGCTCCATCGTCTTCGGGATCGCGGTCTCCTATATCCTGTTCGGCGATATTCCCACCATCACCATGCTGATCGGCACGGCAATCGTGATCCTCGCCGGCATCTTCATCATCTTCCGCGAGCACCGACTGGGTCTGGCGAGACGGGCGGCGCGCAAGGCTTCGACGCCGCAGGGGTGAGACCTGTCAGGCCCCACGCGGTATGCTTGCGCTTTATTCCCTGAAGTTCATGACAAAGGGCGGATATTTTCTCGGTCTCATCCCTGGGCTTGTCCCAAGGATCCAAACACGCCACCGAAATCGATCCGTTGCAGCTCCTTGGGACAAGCCCGAGAATGACGTCGGAGTATTTGCGCGGTCCATCGCTCTGCGGCCCGCTCTCGGAAACACCCACAAAAGCAAAAGGCGCCTTCCCGAAGAAAGACGCCAGCGCGCAATCATATCTGTAAACCAGCGATAACTGACCTGAGTGCTCTCAGCGCTCGCGGAAATCCGCAAAGACAGCCGAAGGACGCGTCACACGAACCTGCTGCATGGCAGCGCGTGCGGTCATCTGTTCGTTTGCGGCAGCGCCGAAACGATGGTAACCCTGACTGGAGCGTGGGCCGAGGCCCGCCAGACGGAGTGTTTCAAAGCCGGAATGCACCGGACGGAAGCGAGTGGTCATTGCCTTGGTTCCTTAAACCGAATTCCTCCCAAGACATGGCCGTATATCGCAGCGCAGCATGGATTCGGCAAGCGGGCCAAATGCGCCGCTGTTATGCGCATTGTGCATGGCTTTTTTCATAATTCGTTTACATTGAACAGCAATGAGGCAGTCAGCCTTGGGCAATCCTTGCCTGAAAAGCCAATAAATCCTGCCAGGCCAATGACTTGCTGGCTGGCGCATTCAAAAGCTCCTGCGGATGCAGGCTGGCCAGCGCCGGCAAAATCAGGTGTCCGGCTGCGACATCACGCCACTGCCCGCGCAGCGTATGGATCGTGCCGGTGCCGCCGAAGAAGAAACGTGCGGTGAAGTTGCCGAGAAGCAACAGGTGTTTCGGCTCCGCAAGGGCGATCTGGCGTTCGATGAAGGGGCGGCAGATATCCATTTCCGCCTGCGTCAGCGGGCGGTTGCCCGGCGGGCGCCACGGCACGACATTGCCGAGCATGATGCCGCTGCGTTCCAGGCCGATCGCCGCCAGCATGCGGTCGAGCAAGAGGCCGGTCCTGCCAGCGAAGGGCAG
Source organism: Agrobacterium sp. NPDC089420 (assembly GCF_044900305.1). Lineage (NCBI taxonomy): Bacteria > Pseudomonadati > Pseudomonadota > Alphaproteobacteria > Hyphomicrobiales > Rhizobiaceae > Agrobacterium > Agrobacterium sp. NPDC089420. The sequence continues at coordinate 427,765 of NZ_JBJDMY010000004.1, forward strand.
GCCTTCACGGTCGTCATCGGCATCCGGCATCGGGCCGATGACCATGACGGCGGATGCGGGATCGCCATTCGCGAAGATGGTATTGCGGGCGCTGTTTTTCAGGTTGCAGCCGCTGAACCCTTCAAGGGCGGTTTTCAGCTCGGTGAGCGACCTTGCGCTTTCGGCCGCAAAACGCGCCGCCGCCACGGCCTGTTCGTCCGGCATGGCGACGTTCTGCTGCACCGCCGGGGCGGGCGGCGCGCCACGCGCCGGCGTCGGGCGTTTCGTCTGCTGCGGCGAGGATGACGGTTGATGGGGGGGCTCGCCCGCCCGTTGCACCGGCTGCTGGCCGGCCGGGCGCGCGGTTGCGCCCGTCGCCTGGCCCGGCATCGGCCGGGCCGCTGCGAATTCGGCGAAACGGTCGACCGGCGTCTCGTCCAGCAGCCAGTCCACACCCGCATCCGCATGGAAATGCAGAAGGGCGGCGAGTTCGGCCGGTGAGAGGTCGTGAGCGGCAATCATGGGGGGAAATTACCCCATGTTCGCCGCCCGGGAAACCCGCAAATCACGCTGTCCAGCGCTCAATGTCGCCGCTCTCGCCGATCATGGCGAGACCATGGGCAATCGAGAGCAATTCGCCGCCGCTTTCGATCCGGTCGGCGTCGAAACGGCGGGTGAAGAGTTCCCGCACCGCCGGCACGAAGGAGGTGCCGCCGGTCAGGAACACCTTGTCGATGGCATCCGGCGAAACCTTCGTCTTTTCCAGGACCTCGTCCAGCGCGTCCTCGATCTTGCCGAGGTCTTCGGCGATCCAGCCGTTGAAATCGCTGCGCTTCACCGTCTTGCGTCCGGCCTTGCCGAGCGGCGCGAAATTGAATTCCGCCTCTTCCGCAGACGAAAGCGCCATCTTGGTGGCGGAAATCGCCTGGTAGAGCGGATAACCCTCGTCATGCTCGACGAGGTCGATGAAGAGCTCGAGCTTTTCCGGCTCCAGCGCCGAGCGCACCAGCGATTTCAGGTCGTTGAACTCCTTGGAGGTCTTGAAGATCGACAGCTGGTTCCAGCGGCCGAAATTCACGTAATAACCGGAGGGCACATCCAGCACCTTGTCGAAGCTTTTGAACTTGCTGCCCTTGCCGATTTCCGGCGAGACCAGATTGTCGATCATGCGGAAGTCGAAATGGTCGCCCGCCACGCCGACGCCGGAATGGCCGATGGGGGTGGCGGAAAGCTTGCCGGCATGGGTTTCGAAGCGGATCAGCGAATAGTCGGTGGTGCCGCCGCCGAAATCCGCCACCAGCACATTGGCGTCCTGTTTCAGGCTCTGGGCGAAATAATAGGCGGCCGCCACCGGCTCGTAGACATAATGAATCTCGGGAAAACCGGCCCGGCTCAGCGCCTCGTTATAACGGGCAAGCGCAAGCGCTTCGTCCGGATTGCTGCCGGCGAAACGCACCGGCCGGCCGGCGATGACGGTCGAGACGTCGCCCGGCCATTCCGCCCCGGCATAGGTCTTCAGCTTGCGCAGGAAAACATCCATCAGATCCTCAAAGCTCTGGCGCTTGGCGAAGATCAGCGTGCCCTGAAACAGCGGCGAGGCCGCAAATGTCTTGATCGACTGCAGGAAACGACAGTCGCCGGCATTGTCGATGAATTGGCGGATGGCGGCATGGCCCGCCTCCACATGCAGAGCAGCGGCGCCGAGGCCGGCATCCTTCATGAAGGAGAGCGCCGTGCGCATGCTGTCATCCGTGCCCGCGCTGCTGGTGAAGCGCATGGAACGGCTTCCGCCACCCGCGTCGGAAAGAGCCATGACCGTGTTGGTCGTGCCGAAATCGAGGCCGAGAGCCCGCTTTTGCGTCATCGCCATATCCTTGTCGCCGATAGAGATACCCGCCCGGCCCAAGAGGCGGCCCGGCGTGAAAATAAGGGAAGCTCTTGGCGTCCTGATGTCAGAGGAGGGCGGTTGATTGCACAGGCGGGGTGGAATGGCAAGCGTCGTTCATCGTTTTTCAGCCATGCGCCGGCCGGGCTTGACGGAAGGCGCGGCCATCGCCGCAGACTGTATGGTAAACGATTTGACGATGCCCGCGTGAAAGAACGCAGCATTTTTCTGCGATATTCTTAGAGTTTTGCTGTTAACAGCATGAGAACTCGCAGTAATGATTGTCGAAATGGCATGAGATACAACGGGTATTAAATATTTTTGTAATCATAAGATGTATTTCTAGGCGGGTTATAGTTGATGGCCTGTTGTTTCGTAGCCTTGAGAAATTCCATGTCCCGCAAGATTGTCCGACCTTCCCTGGAAGACGTGCCGCTCGACCGCTCCGGTGTCGTTTACGGCGATATGGCTGTCTTCACCCGCCAGCTGATGAACCTCATGGCAACGTCGCAGCAGGGTTATGCGCTTTTTGACGGCGGCGACGAGCTGCGTTTCGCCAATCCGGCGTTCCGCACGGCGCTTGGCATCGGCCCGGACGATTTTCCGAGCTGGGTGGAGATGATGCGCCATGGTTATCACAGCGCAACCGGCACTGCCATCGACACCTCCGACTTCGAATTGTGGCTGCGTTCCGCCAGAACCCGGCGCGGCAAGCTGCCTTTCCGCACGATCGAGACCAGTTTGAATGACGGGCGTTGGATGCTGACGACCGAAACGACCCTGCCGGGCGGCTGGATGCTGTGCGTCGTCACCGATGTTTCCGAACTCGGCATCGAATTGCGCGATCTTCGGCAGGAGCGCGACAGGGCGTTGAAATCGGCCCTGAGCGACGAGCTGACCGGGCTGGGCAACCGCCGCTACGCCATGGATAGCCTCAACCATATGCTCGGCCCCAACAAGGCGCAGGCGCTCGCCGCGATCATCATGGATATCGATCATTTCAAGGCGGTGAACGACCGTTTCGGCCATGCCTGCGGCGATCTGGTCCTCAGGGATTTTGCCGCCCGGCTTTCCGCCGCCGCGGGCCGGGACGATCTCGTTGGCCGGATCGGCGGCGAGGAATTCCTGCTTGTCCTCAGCGGTTCGCGAATGCTCAGCGCCGAGGCGATCATGCAGGGCTTGCTGTCCTCGCTGAAACAGGCATCGCCCCTCGGGGACATGCCGGATTTCCGTTACAGCTGTTCGGCCGGCATCGCCTTCGCAAAGCCCGGCGAGAGCGCCGGCGACGTTCTGCGCCGCGCCGACACGGCCCTTTATGAGGCCAAGAATACCGGCCGGAACCGCTTCGTGGTCTACGAAGCGGCCCGGTAACCGTCTTGCGGCCTCAGTTCGACTTCGCCGCGCCGCCGTCCACCCTCAGCATGGTGCCGGTGATGTAGCTTGCCGGCGCCGAGCACAGGAAAGCGCCGGCGGCGGCGAACTCCTCCACCGTGCCGAGGCGGCCGGCCGGAATATTCTTGACGGAAGCCTCGCGGATTTCCTCGACGCTTTTGCCCAGACGCTTGGCGTTGGCGCCGTCCAGCTCGTCGATGCGGTCGGTGTGGATGCGGCCGGGCAGCAGCAGGTTGGCGGTGATGCCGAAACCCGCCATTTCGCTCGACAGCGTCTTGCTCCAGCCCACCAGCGCGCCGCGCAGCGTGTTGGACAGCGCCAGATTGGCGATGGGTTCGAACACGCCGGAGGAGGCGACGGTCAAAATGCGGCCGAAACCCTGTTCCTTCATCTGCGGCAGAAGCGCGTTGGTGAGCGTGATGACGCGTAGCACCATCGACTGGAAGAAGGTGTCCAGCTTCTCGGCCGTCATGTCCTGGGCGAGACCCGGCGTCGGTCCGCCGGTGTTGTTGACGAGAATGTCGATGCCGCCGAGCTTGTCCTTGACGGCCTGAACCATGGCCCCGACGAAATTGTCGTCGGCAAGATCACCCCATACCCAGTCTGCCTTGCCCTTGCGGAGCGCGTTGATCGCCTTGCAATTCGCCTCCAGCTTTTCGCCGCTTCTGCCGACGAGGAGAACATGCACGCCTTCTTTGGCCAGTGCCGTGGCAATGCCCAGCCCAAGGCCGCGAGAGGAAGCGAGAACGAGGGCGCGTTTGCCGGAAATGCCGAAATCCATTGGGGTCTGTCCTGTCTTGTGAGCAATCTATGTGCTGTTTATAGGAAGGTGGCGTCCGGTTTTGAAGGTCAAATAAACGTCATGACAGAACAATCTCTGCTGAAATTCTCCATCGCCGTCACGGTCCTTCTCGCCCTGTTCGGCATTGGCGCGGGCCTGTTCTCCGGTTCCTTCGCGGTGGTTTTCGACGGTGTTTATGCCCTGACCGATGCTTTCATGACGGTGCTGGCGCTCGTCGTGGCGCGGCTGATCGCCGCCTCCGCCACGCCAAGGCCGGGCGGCCGGCTGGTGGAACGTTTCACCATGGGCTTCTGGCATCTGGAGCCGATGGTGCTTGGCCTCAACGGCACGCTTTTGATGGGTGCTGCGATCTATGCGCTCATCAATGCCGTCGACAGCCTGATGGATGGCGGCAGAGCGATCGAGTTCGATTATGCCATCATCGTCACCTTCGTCAGCTTCGCAGTCTCGTTCGCCATGGCATGGTTCGTCAAAAGACAGAACCGCCGGCTGAAATCCGCCTTCGTGGCGCTGGACGCCAAAAGCTGGCTGATGAGCGCGCTGTTGAGCATGGCCCTCTTCATCGCCTTCGTCATCGGTTACGGGCTGACGGGAACGGCGCATGCATGGCTTTCGCCCTATATCGACCCCGCCGTGCTGGCGCTCGTCTGCCTCGTCATCATCCCCATGCCGCTCGGCAATGTGAAACAGGCGCTCGCGGACATACTTCTGGTGACGCCGCTGGAATTCAAGCAGCATGTGGACAGGGTGGCCGCCGAGACGGTGGAGAAATTCGGCTTCGCCTCACACTATTCCTACGTCGCCCGTGTCGGCCGCGGCCGGCAGATCGAACTTTTCTTCATCGTGCCGAAGAACTGGCCGGCCCGACGGCTTGAGGAATGGGATGCGATCCGCGACGAAATCGGCGATGCACTGGGCGGCGAGGGGACGGATCGGTGGCTGACGATTGTGTTTACGACGGATGAGGAGTGGGCGGTTTGAGCGGGGTGATTTTAGTTAAGGCCGTTTCTAGCCCTTAGCGGCCATAAATGCGTCAGGAACCTAGTGCCTTGAGAGCCAGCGCAATAGCTTCTTGATACGAAATTGTATGGGGCTGTCTAAGGCGCATACGGGAATTGCGCTCGGTATCGCCAAGCCTTTAGCGTAATCGACCCTACTGAACCCCATCTTCGTTGGTGCGAATTTTTCCAACGTATCAGCCATATTGGCTATCTCAGAAACGAGTGGGCGAGAAAGTTTTGCCATCTCTCGCGCAAAGACGCTGCAGGTGACGCAGTTCGCACGCTGCGGCGCTGTCTGCATATTGAGGGCGGCGTATGTTTCGGGAAACTCCAACTCGCCTGTGGTCGAAAGATCCACCAGTGCAGCTTTTATCCCTCCCAGTAAATGCAGACGCACTGTAGTTGTTGCCGATTGCGCCCAATTTTCAGATTTAAAACACTCGACGAGATTTGTTCCACCCACCAGCGCGAGCCGTTCAAAGAAACTCGGATATCGTGAGCCTTCGACAGCAAGAGGAGATGATCGCGCCAACAGGAATACGGTCAGCGCGTATCCAAACCGTCTGGCGAGCCGAGTTACGTCATCGACGGTTGATGTTTCCCCGATCAAAGGAGCAAGGAGCGCCATGCGGGTATAAAAGATCGCATTGTAATCGGCGACGAGTTCGAGCGAACGGATTACTTGAGGAGTGAGGACAGAATTGTGCTTGAGCTTGTGATGCCCTCCTCTGGCATGCGAAAGCTCGTGTTCGATGAGGAAATTCATCAAAAGGCCGGCCGTTCTGATGATGTCCGCGAGTTCCTGCTGAGATGGCGCTGCAACTATCGCTCGATTATAGGTCGAACTGAGTTCGATTCCGTTTTTTAATGCTGCGAGACTCTCTGTAAACGAACTTGGATTGCTAGCGGCTGCCGCAAGACACTTCATCTGCGTTTGGACATCGATTGCGATGAAGAGTGTTGCGCCTCGTAGTATGATTCGAGCAGGAGATGTCGCGTCCTCAACAAACCCGCATATAGCTGAAGTAAACGGTAAGTCGTGGTTTCTGGTATGCACAGCGAAGTTGAGGTCGACGTAACGAAAGCCGATCCAAGCAAGTTGCGAATGAGCAGCCTCCCAAATTTCTGGAGACATCCATGTTTGAAATGGCCAATCTATGGGCTGCATGGTGGGAAAATGCAGCGCCTCGAAATCATGCTTTAACTTTTTGGTCATCGATTTCGCACCATCCCGCAACAACCCGTCGGGCTGCAATCGTTGCCGCGTAAGTGACAATCCCAACACCGAACTTGGCACCGAGCAGGGTAAATACCGCTTGGACGATGTCTTTTACGGCGGCACTCGATGCATCTTTTTCGCCGGCAACCCGACATACCAGCTTCTTGATTTCGCCAGCATGATCAGTCCACCAATCGAGCCCCGATCGCTTTCGGCTCTCAAATGGAATTTCTTCGAAGCCGAGATCGTCCGATGTATTGCTACCGAGATCAGCTAACAGTTGGTCTTCTGACGCATCGGATTCAAAGAGTTCTAATGCCTGCGCAACACCATTTTCCATCGAGATCCCTCCTCTTTGCATAGACAGTATATTGATTGAATATCGCGGACAAGTTGAAAAACTATACTTGAGTTCGATGATATTTCAATGACCGATTCTGGAGGAGAAGCGGAGATGTAGCCGCCGATGAAGTTAGCCGAAATGCTGTTTCAGTTGCGGGTATAAGCGGTGGAACTGTCGCAAAAGCGAACTACCCTTGACGCCCATGCGTCTTACCTTTATTTTTTTTCTTACGTGGACGTAAACGTAATAAAACAATCATCAGGTTGTCTGACAATCGACTGGCGTGCGACATGTTTTGCCGCTATAGAAGCTCGACAAAGGCGTCGTGCTTTGCGAAGACAGGTAAGGGCGAATGCCCTGTTGCGGATGGGCTTTTTGCCGCTCGCAGGCAATGCGGCGAAGATGCCGGAAAACGACGATAACAACAGCCGGACGGGACCGGCGCTCTGAGAGGACGACATGACGGAAGCGATGGAACTGCCCGAGCGCGAATCGATGGAATTCGACGTTGTGATTGTCGGTGCGGGTCCTGCGGGTCTTGCCGCGGCGATCCGTCTGAAGCAGGTGGAGCCGGAGCTTTCGGTTGTCGTTCTCGAAAAGGGTGCGGAGGTCGGTGCGCATATCCTGTCGGGCGCCGTGGTCGATCCGATCGGCATCGACCGGCTGCTGCCCGGCTGGCGCGAGGAGGAGGGGCATCCCTTCAAGACAGAGGTCAAGGACGACCAGTTCCTGTTCTTAGGTCCGGCCGGTTCGATCCGCCTGCCGAACGCCCTGATGCCGCCGCTGATGAACAATCACGGCAATTACATCGTCTCGCTTGGGCTGGTCTGTCGGTGGCTTTCGGAAAAGGCGGAAGCGCTCGGCGTCGAGATCTATCCGGG